>CAYGDM010000010.1:15903-24957 GCA_964348685.1 uncultured Candidatus Peribacteria bacterium
CCTCGCGCGGTTGTACCGCTATTTCCTGTACGTCATCGTCGTGACCGACGCGAAGGTCTACCGCATCAAGAAGACGCTCGTGGCGGTCGACGACAGGCAAACGATCGACCTGTGGAGCCTGAGCGACGTGACGGTGCAGCAGCACGGCTTGGTCCAAAACATCTTCGGGTTCGGGACGCTCGTGCTGCACGGCAACGAGGAACTGAAGATCCACTTCACGCCCAAGATCCGCGAAAAACTGCACAGCTTGTCCGTCCTCCGATCCCAAGCGCGCAGCCGCATGATGGGCGTCCCGACGGAACCGCTGGCTTCGTGATATAGTGGGCGCGATGCAGTGCCCCGTGTGCAAAAGCGACGATACGGCCGTGATCGACTCTCGCGTGAGCGAAGAAGGAAAAGCCGTGCGCCGGCGCCGCGAGTGCCCCAAGTGCGAGCACCGTTTCACGACGTTCGAACGCCAGGAGACGTCGCTCATCGTCATCAAGCGCGACGGCACGCGCGAACCCTACGACAGGTCGAAGATCGAACGTGGGGTGTGGCTGGCGTGCACGAAACGCCCGGTGACCCAGGACCAGGTGGAGAAGATGCTCGCGAAACTGGAGGAGAGATGGGTGGCGGCCGGCCCCGAAGTCCCGAGCAGTTCGCTCGGCGAAGACCTCATGAAAGAGCTGAAGAAGATCGATCAGGTCGCGTACATCCGGTATGCGTCGATCCACCGCGAATTCACCGACGTGGAAGAGTTTAAAGAGGAGATCACGAAATTGTGGGCGACGAAGAAGGCGGGGAAGAAATAAAAAAAATGGCGCCCGTCGAGTGACGGACGCCTGGTTGTTCTAACGGCATTCCCTAGACGATTTCCTTGGGCCGCCTCGACGCGATCCTGGAGCGAATGGACCGCACCCGATGGTCGGTCTTGGCAACTTTTCTCATCTCTTCGTCGGACAGCTTCGAAAGCTGTGCGATCGTGTTGATGCCCTTCTTCCAAAACCGGAACTTCATGATCGGTGGAAGATCGAGACTCTCGATGCTGAGAAGTTCTTTGCCAAACTTCTCGAGCACACGCCACTGGCCGCTCGTCAGCAACGCGTTGATGTGTTCCGATGTCACGCCGACGCCGCCGAGCACGACCATCAGCTTATAGCCGATCTCGATCTTTGTGGGATTTTCGAGATGGGCGATCAACTTGCAGCGCTCGCGCAAACTCGGATGCGATGACTGGGGCTTCGATGTCTTTTTCATTTTTCTGGCATCGATGCGTCGTGGACGCGGTCTTCTTGAAAGCCTCTCAGAGAGGCTACGAGCCTTTGGATGCTTTTTCTTTACCACGGAATGGACCTTTCGAATGAGGGAAGTAGCCGTTGCTTGGAATGATCAGACGATGTGTCTGAACTATGGTTATTGTAAAACTTATTTATAAGATGTCAATCACAGGAAACCGCGCGAACATAACAAAAAGCGCCTACAGAGCAGGCGCCTTGGAATCCCTATCGTCATGGATTCACGCTCGCGAGCGACAACCCGAACCGCGCGAGAACTTTTTTTATTCCTTCAACGGTTTTTTCGCCCACGCCGTCCAGCGCATAGAAGTCCGCCTCCGTTTTCCCTGCGATGTCCGTCACGGACACGAGGTGAAAACGTTCTATGGCCTTGAGCTCTCTCCAATTGAAGCCGCATTCATGCACGGCGCGGAATCTGAGGTCATCGGCGACGGCCTGCATCCTTCGCGGGCACAAGATGAGCACCCGCAAGGTGCTCGAAAGACCGCCGGCATTCTGGAAATTCCGAACGAATACCTCACCGAGTTCGGTCGGATTATCAAAATCCCACATAGCGCACCCGCTTTCTGGTGAATCCACGAAAATGAAAGGAACTGTGTATATGGTAAAACTTATTGATGCAATGTCAATTATAGGATGCACTGGCAGAAAAGTGCCCCGAACCCCTATAGTCCCCTGGCTATGCTGCGCACCCACACCTGCGGAGAACTCCGCGATACGAACGTCGGCCAGACCGTCACCCTCTGCGGGTGGGTCAATCGCCGCCGCGACCACGGAGGCCTCATCTTCCTCGATCTCCGCGATAGGTACGGGTTCACGCAAGTCGTGATACAACCGGAAGATAAAGCGATCTTCGAAGCAGCCGAGAAAGTGCGCTCCGAGTGGGTGCTCAAAGTGACGGGCACGGTGAAGACGCGCCTCGCAGGCGCGGAGCGCGCTGACCAGCCCACGGGCGCGATCGAACTCGTCACGACGGAACTCGTCGTGCTCAACGAAGCGAAGACTCCCCCCTTTGAAATCGATTCCGACAAAGAAGCCAACGAAGAACTGCGCCTGCAATATCGCTACTTGGACCTCCGCCGCGAGCGCATGCAGCGCAACATCCAGCTGCGCAGCAAAATCTTCCAGATCATCCGCAGCTACTTCACCGACAAAGGCTGCATCGAGATCGACACGCCCTGCCTCATCAAGGGGACGCCCGAAGGCGCGCGCGAATACGTCGTGCCGTCACGCACATACCCCGGCCAGTTCTTCGTGCTCCCGCAATCGCCGCAGCAGCTCAAACAGCTCTCGATGGTCGGCGGCCTCGACCGCTACTTCCAGATAGCACGCTGCTTCCGCGACGAAGACCTCCGCGGCGACCGCCAACCGGAGTTCCTCCAGCTCGACTTCGAGATGAGCTTCGGCGAAGAGAAGGACGTGCAGGACATCATCCAAGGCAGCATCGTCGAGATCCTCAACCAGTGCAGCAAAAAGAAACTTAAATGGGGCAAGGTCGAGCGTTTCACGTGGAACCACGTGATGGATACGTACGGCTCCGACAAGCCGGACCTTCGCTACGAGCTGCCGATCACCGACATCACAGCGATGGTCAAAGGCTGCGGCTTCGCGGTGTTCGAGAAAGCCTTGGAAGCCAGGGACGGCGTCGTGCGCGCACTACGCGTACCCGGTGGAGCCGAGCTCTCCCGCAGCGAGATCGATACCTGGACCGAGCTTGTGAAGGAACAGAAGGCGAAGGGCCTCGCGTACATCCTCTTCAAGGAGGACGGCCCGAGCTCTCCCCTCCTCAAATTCTTCCGCGAAGGCTTCGTGGAGGAATTGCAGAAGGCCACGGGCGCCGAGAAAGGCGACGCGCTCTTCTTCGCCGCTGACCGCCACCGCATCGCCTGCGCCGCGATGGGACGTGTGCGCAAAGAGGCCGCGGAGCGCTTCAAGCTCATTGACGAAACGACGCACGCGCTCTTCTGGGTCGTGCAGTTCCCGATGTTCGAAGAACAAGACGACGGCACCGTCACCTTCAGCCACCACCCCTTCACGTCGCCGAACCCGGAGGAATGGAAGTTCCGCCACGAGCGCCCGCTCGACGTGCACGCCGTCTGTTACGACCTCGTGCTCGACGGCTACGAACTCGGTTCCGGCTCCATCCGCATCCACCACCCGGAACTCCAGAGCGAAGTGTTCGACATGCTCGGCATCTCGCGCGAGGACGCGGAGAAGCGCTTCGGCCACATGCTGAAGGCCTTCGAATACGGCGCGCCCCCGCACGGCGGCTTCGCCTACGGCATCGACCGCGTGGTCATGATCGTGGCCGGCGAACCGAACATCCGCGAGGTGACGCCTTTCCCGAAGGACCAGAAAGCGAAGGACCTCATGCTCTCGGCCCCCTCGGAATTGCCCAAGAAACAGCTGGAAGAACTTCATTTGAAGATTACGGAGTGACAATCGCGCTTGTCATGGCGGCTCCCGCGGCTTAGGCTACGGGACCGCTTTTTGGCAGCACCGCGTTTCCCCTATGCACCCTTTTTTTCAGGCAACAGTATGTGAAGCATATTGCTTCGCAGAGGGATGCCGCACGTTATCCACGGACCATGCTTTTGCATCACGTGGGGAGCGTGATGGAGAAGAAGGGTGCCGTGGGGGAAGGAATGGAAATGAGCGCAAAACAAGAAATGATTCACCGATTACTTCAGCACAGCGTGAAGAGCTCTCTGGAAGCACAGGACATCGATGAACTCATCAATGCGTGTGAATTTGGACCAACATCCGTCTCGCAAGAAGACGTGCTGGCATGCATCCGACGCCACGATCTTTCGGAACATGCCCGCACGATCCTGGACGGCATCGGATACGAAGCATGCGACACGAAGATCGGCGAGGCGGCGCAGATGTATGCGACGTTGGCACACCATTTGGCCGATGACGAGCACAGGGAAGAGCGCTTGTATTGCGAGACCGTCGTACGGTCATGCTTACTATGGATTCGGCTGCAGGGTATTCCATTCGATGCGGCGACGCAGCGCACGGATGAAATTTTGGTTGGTATGCTCCGCTCGCGCAATGATTGGAGTACGTTGGCGTATTATTATTGCTTGTTCTCCGGAAGATTAGCCGAACTGTACGCGGAGCTAATGGCCCGGGATTGCCTGCTTGATATGCAGAACGACGGCGAACAGATCGCAGTCGCGTTGGGCGACGCAGGACACAACGACCTATTGCGCGATATGATCGAGAAATTCGGTTCATCCGAAGATTTCGATATCATGTGGCTTGCGCTCTATGCCGTACGCGCTCACAGCATCAAGACCGACGAAGACAGGGCTGCTCTGTGCGAATGCGGCATGCGCGTCCGTAACGCATCCGTCATCAACGACATTGCCCGCCGACTCCTCCGTGAGTCAGCATAAACAACGGGAATTCCCGTTGTGAAGAATCGCCATTCCTCCCCCATGGCGATTTTCCGTGCGCGCGTTTCGTCATAGACTGGCCGTGCTTTCGTCTTCTCTTCCGTATGGCCAAACCCCTTCCTCCTCCGAAGCCCAAAAAGAAAGGCACCATCGCGGGCGAAATGCTCGATGGCGTCGGCTGGGTCGTGCGCGAAGCGGCGCTTCCGATCCCGGACACGTTGATCAAACTGCTGCGCGGAAAGAAAAAGAAGAAGTAAGCCGCGAATCATCAGTTCATCCCCATGGCCTGCTGGATGTCTTTGACGACCGAATTAGGATGCGCGACGTACGGAACGGACGTGCCCCCCTCGAAGGTCAACGTGCCGTACATGAGAACGTTCTGTAACAATCCTTTCTTCGTCGCGGATACCGTTTTCATTTTCTCAAATGAGATTTCCTGCATCGTTTCCTGGACGAGGAGTTTGGTGGAAATCACGATCACGCGCCTGCTCGTGACGAGGATATAGCCAAGCGAATCGCTCATCAGGTAGAGGAAAAACCAATGTTGGACTGCCAGCAACAGCAGCATGCCCGCCCAGAACGTGGGCGCGGCCAACGCGAACCCCTGCAACGCGGCGGTCGCGGCGAGGCCTAGCAGCAGGAGCGAAATGCCCAGGAGTACGGCGAACAAAAAATATGGGAATACGTAGATGATCCCATGCCCGGCCGCCACGCGCACGAGGTGTTCGCCGCTGGGGTGGCGGATGCTCATAGCCAATACGGAAGGGACCAAAACAAAGCGGTCGATGCGACCGCGATCACCAACGTCGAGGCAACGTACCATGCGCGCAGGTGGCGCTGGCGCCGATCAGTGCGCGTCCATTGATGCATGACATCGTCATCGTCGTCCGCGGTGATGGCGAGCGTCTGGATGAGCGCCTTCCGCCGCGTCCTGGCTTGAGCAAAAAGTGTCAGCGTGATCGCCAGCAAGGCGATGGACGCCGCATGCACGACGACCATCCAGGGCAACATGGCGGAAACGAAGTCCTGAAGCATGAGGAAAGCATACGCCATTTCCCGATGAAACGGAGTATGATGGCTACATGACCGAGCACCACTCACTCCAGTCGTTCCTCTCCCTCTGCGAGAAGCGCGTCAGCGTCCGCGAATTCACGGACGAACCCGTGAGCGAAAGAGACCTCCTAAAACTCCTCGACGCCGCCCGCCATGCGCCGAGCGTCCAGAACGTCCAGCCGTGGCACTTCCACGTCATCGCAAAAGAAGAGCTGCGCAAGAGCGTGCTCGACGCCGCATGCTACGGAGACTTCGCGACAGGCAACCCTACACTGGTCGTCGTCACGTGCGACACATCGTTGCAGCCAGCAGACCAGGAAATCATCTGGAACCCCCGCGAGCTCGAATACTCGTGCATGGGCGCCATGGAGCACGTCCTCCTCGCCGCAGCAGCATCGGGGCTCGGCGGCTGCTGGGTCTCGTTCCACCATGGTCCAGCACACGCTTCATTGAAGCTGCCACAAACGCATACCATCGTCGGCGGACTCCTTGTCGGACATCCGGACCCGAATGGCCCCAGCGCCGGCGAACACCGCGAACGAAAATCGCTCACGGACGTCGTGAGCTTCCACGAATGACCCCTCAACCGGCGGCGTTGAGCTGGACTGCAGGGTCGAAGAGCGACGGTTCCAACCGCGCGCCCGCGAGCAACTGCGCGATGCGGCGGCCCCCCGCGATCGAGGGAAGGATGCCGACGCCGGTGCACCCGAGGTTATAGAGCAGACGCTCCGCACGCGGGTCGCGGCCCACGCCACGAATACCCGTCGGGGTGGATCCCATCACGCCGTGCCAGAGAAACGACTTTTGGGGATCCGATCCGTCTTTCGCGCGGTACACGGATGCGAACGCCGTATCGATTTCTTCTTCCACGTCGGCGGGGAACGGCATCAGCGGATCGTACGTCGCGCCGTCCGGAAGAATGCGCGCAGGTCCGCCCAAGCACAGCAGCGTCTGCATGACGCCCTCTTTTTCATACGGCCTGCGCGTGAGGTACACGTACGGCTCGATGTCCGTCGACTTCCGGCGATAGTACGCAATCGCGTTGGCTGATGCGACGGCCGGCTCGGTGTAGCCGCCCATGTACCCGAGAACTCCTTCCACCATGCGACGGAACGAGCGATCGATCTCCGGGCCGTTGGCGTTCGTGATGCGAATGCTTTCGAAACCGTTCGTGCACAGCACCACCGACGACGCCCGAACGGACGGACCGTCTGTCTTCAGGATGACGCCGTCGCCGTCGATGACCGTTTCGTGCACCGGCAAATGTTCGGATATCGTGAAGCGATCCGGATACCGCGCGAGGAGGCTGCCAGCGAGTTCTTCGCAGAAAAGAGCACTATTCATGCAGCCCTTCGGCGAGGTGGCGACCGCCGTGAACGACGAATCGTCGGTATCAAGCAAGCGCATAACGACGCTGTGCGGCATGCGCACGACCATCGGTTCGTCGGCGCGACCGACGGCGCGATCCGCCTCGGACCCCACGGCCACGATGAGCGGCTCGCGGTGCAAACCGTGACTATCGCGCAACGCGGCGGCATCGAGATGTGCGCGAACCTGTTCGGCCGTCGTGAAACCGGAAAAACCCTGGCATCGATACAGCGGCGTGCGGAGGCCGAACGCAGTAATGAGCCACTCCACGCCGAGCCACCCACCTTCCACTTCGGTCTGCGCGCGCACGGCGGGCCCGATGCCGAATTCATCAATGATGCTTGCGAGAGGACGCTCGAAATCGGCCACCAGCTGGCCAGCGTTATGGCCCGTCGCGCCGTGAGCGATGCGCCCGGCTTCGACGAGGACCACGGAGAGGTTCGTATCTTTCATGAGATACGCCGCCGTCGACAAACCAGCGATGCCGCCGCCGACGATCGCCACGTCCGCCCGCATGTCGCGTTCGATCGTGAAGGGACGGCGTTTCGCCAGTTGTGCTAGCCACGGAGAGCGTATATCGGGCATCGGATTATTGTACCACAATTGATCGATTTTATGTAGTGGCTTGCCATGCAAAGTCGAATGGTGCCGGGGAGAGGACTTGAACCTCCATGGGGTTGCCCCCGTCAGCTCCTAAGGCTGATGCGTCTGCCATTTCGCCACCCCGGCGTAGGCCGATAGTACCCTAAGTCACGTTCAGCTCCGGTGCGAATCCGTCCAATCATCCGTATTTTCGTGTCGGGTCTTCGCTTCGCGTAGGCGCTGATCCGCGGCTGATCGTAGCCGCGCCTTCTTGTGTTCGGCTTGGGCGGCGGCTTCATCCTTCAAGCGAACGTACTCACTCTCGATCTTCGCACGCGCTTCGGCCGTGCGCTGTTGCAGCGTCATGACGGAACGCTTGTACTCGGACGTCACGCGAAACGCGCTCGCTCCGCCATGCAGTTCATCCGTGCGCTCGGCGTCTTTCTTGTTCGAGGAATACCGCTCGGTCATCGACTTCTGCTGCCTCTCCGCATCGTCTTCCATCTGCGCGATTTTCCTACGGCGGTCCTGCACCAGGTGCTCCAACGTGCGATCGAGCAGCTGGTCCGCATCGCGAAGATCGCGCTCGAGTTGGTTATTGACGTTCTTCGCCGCGTCTTCCTCGATATGCTCGGCCTGCAGTTTGCGCGACGCCACCTTCTGCGACACGGCGCGATCGTGCAGGTCGTGCATGCGTTCGGCGCGCTCTTTGCGGTCAGCCTCCTCTTCGGCGGCCCTCGCCTCTTGGCGGGCCCTTTCCGCCTCGGCCTTGCGGGCATCCGCAAGCATCTGCTCCTTCTGACTGTGCTGGTTTTGCCTCCACTCCTCACGCTCCTCTCCGCGCGCGGCGGCCGCCGTCTGCTCCGAGACCGATGCTTCTTTCTGACGCTTCGTCCGCTCCTGCGTCTCGCGCTCGCGCTGCTCCTGTTTGCCTCGTTCCTGCGTCAGTAATTCCTGCCGTTTCGCGGCGAGCGAATCGAACGTTGCGCGCCGCTCCTCGGGAGTTTGGGGCATCGGATTATTATAGCAGAAAATACGCATTTTAGCCGCACCCCGAAGGGATACGGCTAAAACGACGAGAACAAGGTTTTAGTAGTAGCCATTCTGGCTACGGTCCAAGCAATGCACCGCCTCAACAATTATTCTTCCTCTCCCTTCTTCGCCTTTTTCTCCTTGGCCGGAGCCTTCGGCTTCGCCAAAGCTGAGATCTCGATCGCCAGGTCATGCAGCCACGCGGCGGGCTTCTTCTTGCCTTCGAACTGGACGGCGTCGGTGCGCAGCGTGTTGCTGCTGATCTTCCAGCTCTGGTTCTGCGAGAGGAGACGCATGATGTCCTGCGCTTCGACACGCGGGCTGAGCGTGAGGATGAG
>CAYGDM010000011.1:0-23875 GCA_964348685.1 uncultured Candidatus Peribacteria bacterium
GATCACGATGCGGTGGTAGCGGAGCTTGCTCATGTCCTTCACGTCGCCGATGCCGATGCCGAGCGCGATGATAAGCGACTTCACTTCGTTGTTGGCCAGCATGCGGTCGAGGCGGGCCTGCTCGACGTTGAGGATCTTGCCGCGGAGCGGGAGGATGGCCTGGAACTCGCGGTTGCGGCCCTGCTTGGCTGAGCCGCCGGCGGAGTCACCCTCGACGATGAAGAGTTCGCTCTGCGTGGGGTCGCGACTGGAACAGTCGGCCAGCTTGCCCGGCAAGGTCATGCCTTCGAGCGCACCCTTGCGGATCACCGAGTCGCGGGCGGCGCGGGCGGCCATGCGGGCGCGGGCCGCGAGCAAGCACTTTCCGACGATCTCCTTCGCCTCGCCCGGATGCTCCTCCATGTACTGCTGCAGCATTTCGTTCACCACCGTCTCGACGGCGGTCTTCATTTCGGCGTTACCGAGCTTGGCTTTCGTCTGACCTTCGAACTGCGGCTCGCGCAAACGCACCGAGATCACGGCCGTAAGACCTTCGCGTACGTCGTCGGCGCTGAGGTTTTCATCTTTCTCCTTCAGGATTTCGTACTTGCGGGCGTAGGCGTTGATCGTGCGCGTGAGCGCCGATTTGAAGCCCGTCATGTGGTGTCCGCCTTCGGATGTGTAAATGTTGTTGGCGAAGCTCATGACGTTCTCGTTGAACGCCTGCGAATACTGGAGCGATACCGACACCTGGCCTTCGGGTTGGTCCTTCTCGAACGCGATCACAGAACCGATACGCTCGGTGCCTTCATTGAGGTGTGAAACGTACGCACCGATGCCACCTTCGAAGGAGAAGCGGTAGAGGCGAGGGAATGCGTTATCGGCTTCGGGGCGCTTCTTGCGCGCGTCAATGACGCCGATCGTGATGCCTTTCGTGAGGTACGCCTGCTGACGGAAACGCGTGAGGAGCATTTCGAGGCTGTACTCCGTCGTGTCGAAGATGCTGTCGTCGGCGAGGAACGTGATGATCGTGCCGTGCTTGTCCGTCTTTCCGAGCTTCTTCACCTCGGCCTGGGGCTTGCCGCGCTTGTACTCCTGCACGTACACGTTGCCGTCTTTGTGGATCTCGGCCTTCATGTGGTTACTGAGCGCGTTCACCACCGACGAACCGACGCCGTGAAGACCGCCCGATACTTTATAACCGCTCCCCTCGCCGCCGAATTTGCCTCCCGCGTGGAGCGTGGTGAGCACGACTTCGAGCGCGGACTTCTTGGCGGTCTTGTGCATGTCGACCGGGATACCGCGGCCGTTGTCTTCGACCATAATGCTGCCGTCGTCGTTCATCGTCACGGTGATCGTGTCGGCGTGGCCGGCCATCGCTTCGTCGATCGAGTTGTCGACGATTTCCCACACGAGGTGGTGGAGACCGCGTACGTCGGTGGAACCGATGTACATGCCCGGGCGCTTGCGCACCGGTTCGAGTCCTTCGAGGACTTGGATTTGATCGGCGCCGTAGTTTTGCTTGTCAGCCATAGTGCCGACAGTCTAGTGATCAAAAGGCCTTTTTTCACGCGGAAACATGCGCAGAACCCAGTATTACCTTTGACAAAAATCCACAAAGCTTGAGTGTTATGTATGAAGAAGATTACAAAAAAACCGCCCACTCGGGCGGCTTTGAAGATCGATGGATACGAAGATTACATGTTGCTGTAAAACTTCTTCTTGCGGTTCACGACACGGTACTCCTCGCGCTTGAGGGCGCGCTTGCGCTGGAGGCGCTTGCTCGTCTTGCGCGTGTGGATGTTGCGCTCGCGGATCAGCCTCACCAGGCCGGACTTCTGCACCTGCTGTTTGAACCGCTGTTGGAGGCGGTCGTTGCTTTCTTCGGGCCGTTTGTGGGCGTGGATTGCCATAAGGTGCGGGGATTGTACGGATGAGCCCCAAGGGGCGCAAGAAGATTCTTTTCGGGCCTTAGAGGCGAAGAATGGCAGCGAGGACACTGCCTTCGGGCATTTTCGAGGATTCGACGAGAACGACATGGCCGCGGTGCTTCCAGACTTCCTGGGCAAGGGCTTGATCCTGGTCATTCGAACCTTCCGGCAGAATGAGCGTTTCGACCTTGCCGGCCTTCGCGCGGTCGGCGATCTCAACGACGTCGACAGACGTACGGCCGGTTCCCTGCAGCGCGCCGAAGTTTTCGAGGACAACTTCGTTACGCTTGAGCATATCGGCGCGGGCGATCGGATCGGCCTTCGCCTTCAGGTCTTCCATCGGCGTCTGATCCTGGTTGCCCTGGATGAACTCGTCGAGCAAGCGGCCCGACTGATCGAACTTCTTGAACATGCCGTGTGCTTCGGCGACGCCGGCGAACACGAGAGGGTCGTGCTGGCCGTGCAAGACCGGGTGCAGACTTTTGGCGAGAGCGTGCATGTACTTATCTTCTTCCTGCTCCATCGCGTCATTCGCATTCGGTTGGTTATGGCCGCCGTCTTCGCGCTCCATCCCCTTCCAGGCGTCCGCCAAACTGGTCGGCATGCCGTCAACGCCGCGGGGTTCGATGCGATCGCCGGTGACTTCGAAGAGCTGGGCTTTGTTCTTGCTGGCTGCGAGGATGAAGTAGTGCATGGAAAAAGGAGGGAAGCGGTAGGGAGAGTAGAGGAAGAGTCGGTCAGCGGGAAGACTGACGAATGATGTCGAGCGCTCTTTCAAGTTGGGCGTCGCCCGCGTCGGACTGACTCACGTCTTCATCGGGCGTGATGCCGATGTCGTTGATCGGATGTTCGTCGGGCGTCAGCCATTCGGCGATCGTGAATTTGATGCTCGATTTGTTCTGGAACGGAATCACGGTCTGCACCGTGCCCTTACCGAACGTCTTCTTACCGACGATCGTCGCGCGTCCGTGGTCCTGCAGGGCGCCCGCGACGATTTCCGCCGAGCTGGCCGTTCCTTCGTTCACCAGCACCACGAGCGGCACATCGGCGCCGATAGACGGTTCGCCGCGCGTGACGTACTCGTCCTGGAAGCTCTTTCCCTTCGTATACAAGTACACTGCGCCGTTCGGCAGGAATTCGCCGAGGACGGACGGAACGGCCTGGAGGTAGCCACCTGGGTTATACCGCAGGTCAATGATGATGCCTTCCGGATTCTCCGCGGCCACGTCGTCGAAGAGCTTCTCCGCGTCTTTGATGAGGTGATCGCCGAACTGCGAGATCGTCACGACCGCGACGTTGCTGCGCATCTCGAACTTCGAGTCGGGAATGTCGATCGGCGCGCGGATCATATCGAACGAGAGTTCGTCGCCCGCGCGGGACACCGCGATGCGGACGGGCGTCCCCTTCTTGCCGCGGATGCGGCTGATGAGGTTGTCGAGGCTCATCCCTTCCGTACGCTTTTTGTTCACGCTGACGATCTTGTCTCCGGCGAGAAGTCCTGCACGCGCGGCCGGGGATCCTTCGATAACCGACATGATCTCGAACTCCTCATCGTCCAAATGCACGCCGATACCCGTCACCGTGCCGCTCAACTGGTCCGCGAATTCCTTCGCGGCAGTCGGATCAAAAAGCGTCGTATATGGGTCTTTAATACTCTTCACAAGGCTCTCGGCGGTCGAACCCGTCGCCGTCTCCAATTTTTCTGCGTAGAGGTATTCATTTTTCAGGAGGTTCTGGATCTGATCGCGGAACTTCTTGCTGTTGTAGCCGACGGGGTCCGCGCGCTTGGAGGAAATCTTGATCGTCTGCGTCGTGCGCTCCCCGGCGTCGGTCGCGGCGCGCGTGAGGAGCGTGCGCGCTTCCTTCGTCCGAAGGACCGCGTTCACCCCGAAGACGTTTTTGCGCAACGGCGACATCCACGCCTTCTGTGCTGAAAGCTTCACCGCCGCGCCGAGCTCAGTGTTGGTATCGACATCGCGAAACGACAGCACCGCTCCGGTCCCCTTCCAGGTGCGGAGCTCCGCGATGAGGCGCAGCGCCTCTCCGCGGGTGACGGGCTTCGTGAGATCGGGGGACGCTCCGTACGCATCAAACGCTCCCGCCTCATCCGCGGCACGGATATACGCCTGCAACTCTTCCGGATACACGCGATACTGCCTCGGCGGGGCATCGGTATCGACCGAGAGGCCGAGCAGGATAACGCTCGCACGCAGGAATTGGCCGCGGGTCACTTCTTTGTTCCCGTCCACACCGAGCACATCGGCGACGGAAGAAGCGGACGCGAACGCGGCCACCGGGAACGCGAGCGAGATTGAGAGGAATGCGATTGAACGGAAAAGATGCTTCATGCGGAAACGATTCTATGGGTGCACGGGCATCGGTGTACAGCAAAGAGACTGGCGAATGTTCGCGCGATCTTTATCTTTTCTTAATCCGCCGCTTGTTCCTGCAAATGCCCCAGCTCCACCATGTTTTCTTTTCGAAGGAAGAGCGACGTGAGGATCCAGAACCCGCCGACGACGTAGAGGAGCGACGGCAGCATGAGGAACGGGATGTTGCCGAGGAACGCCGGAAGTTTTCCTTCGAAGAGTTCTCCGAAGGTGTCGGGGTTGCCCGGCAGCATTTCGGGGATCGTGACGAGGAAGTTGAAGATCGCGTGCAGCACGACCGCGAGGATGAACCCGACGATCATCATGTTCACGCGGAAGATCGATGCCTCGGGAACGCGCATGAGGGCATGCGCCCACCGCGTGAAGCGGTACGCGTGGCCGGATGCGTGACGTTCCTTCAGATACGGCCCGGCGAACAGCGCGAGACCGAAGAAGTACCCCATGATGCCCGTCGAGAGAATGTGCACCATGGTCGTGAGGACCGAACGGCCGAGGACGTTGCCGACGAATGCGCCCATGTCCGGCGCGGCGCCGTGCATGAGGTACTCGCGCACGAACGCGGTGAAATACACGGGGTTCACGACGTTCTCGGCGAACGCGAAGCCGATGGCCACGACGATCGAGAGCTGCAGGACGTCATCGACGCTGCGGAAAAGGGGCTTGGCGCTGCGCGAGAGTACCCAGTACTTGCTGAATTCTTCGATGAGCGCCACGAACAGGAACGTGACGAACGACGTGACGACGGCGGTCTGCAAACCGCGTTCGACAGGAAGATGCTCCGTAACGAAGGTCGACGCACTGCGGCTGAAGCTTTCGGGCTTGATGGTAAAGAGGAAGAACTGCAATTCGACGCCGCGGCGCACGAGCAGGTCGTAGAAAAGGATCGGCGCCGTCGCGAGCATGCCCGCGAAGAACATCAACGACACGACGGATGCGCGTTCGCGGTGATAGCGGAGGAAGAGGCGGATCCACACCAGGGCGGGCACCAACGCGACGCCGGCCGCGATGAGACGCACCGCTTGCTCTTGATCGCCCTCGCGCGAGAGAAGGCGGAGCGTGATCCAAAAGAGGAACGTGCCGAGGACGGTCGCCTTGGTCTGCACGTCCCACGGACCAAAGAGCGCGCGCCAGGCGATGGCGACGCACACGATCACGACGGCCATGATGAACGGATTCGCCCCTCCAGCGGCAAGACCAGCGGACACGGAACGGATAAGTGCGACCGAAAGGAACGTGCCGAGGATGCATGCGAAGAGAAGGTGTGTCGGTTTATGCTTCCAGCGGCGAATGAGGTCCGCGCATGCGAGCGCTCCGACCGCAACGAGGACGGGCAAGGAACGGCCGAGGGTGAGGTCTTCGAGTCCGAAATACATCTAGCTATTGTACCATTTTTTGGCCAAAAACGCCACACCCTTCGCTGTGGGCAGTGGGGTAAGAATTGAGTCAGGAAAGCCATCCGCTACACTCCGGCCATGCAGTTTCTCGACCGTTTTCTAAAGAAGGAACACCGCTTGCCCCTCGTCTTCCTCCTCGTCCTCTCGTACGCGACGGTCGTGCACGGGTTCACATCGCCCCAGGCGCTCTTCTGGGACGAGAACTACCACATCGCCAGCGCACAAAAATACCTGAACGGCGTGTTCTTCATGGAACCGCACCCACCTCTCGGTAAGATGCTCATCGCCGCGGGCGAAGCCCTCTTGGACCGCAACATCGCGGATAACCAGTTCATCGGCACCGACTACGCGACCGATCCGCCGGCCGGGTTCGACTTCACCGGCTATCGCCTCTTCCCCGTGCTCCTCGCCTGGATGGTCGTTCCCCTGCTCTACGCGATCTTCTTCGTGCTCACGCGTAACGCGTTGTGGTCGATGCTGTTCACACTCCTCTACCCGCTCGACAACGCGTTCCTTGTTCATAGCCGCTCGGCGATGCTCGATTCGACGATGCTCTTCTTCTCCGCGCTCACGCTGCTCTCGTTCCTTCTCCTGCTGCGGGCGCACGGCTACGGCGCCGTGCTGCGATGGAGCCTGCTCTTCGGATTCGCACTCGCGTGCGGTCTCACGACAAAAGCCTTCACGCTGCTGTTCATCCTGCTGATTCCGCTTCTCGTCTGGAAAAAGCGCAACGATCTCGGCGCGGTCACCCGGTTCATCGTCGGCGCCGCGCTCGCGTTCCTTATCACGTTCGTCGGCGTGTGGTACGCGCACTTCGCAATCGGACGCACGGTCGTCGCACAATTGCCGGACGACGGCTACTACCAATCGTCGGACAGCGCGAAGGCAATCATCGACGCGGGGCGCACCACCTCACCGATCGCGTTCCCCGTGCTGCTCAGCGACGCGATGGCGTTCGTCTCGCACTATGAAGCGGGCGTTCCCGGACTGGACCTTGCCAAAGCGGATGAAAACGGAAGTCCGTGGTTCCTGTGGCCGATCGGCGCACGGACCATCAACTACCGCTGGGAAACGCCGGACGGATACTCGTACCGCATGCTCTACCTCGTCCCGAACCCCATCGTATGGGGAATCTCGCTCCTCGCCCTTCTCCTCGGCGCGATGTTCTTCATTTCGCCATACGTCGTGAAGGGTGCCGAAAAGTCCGCGCTGCACTTCGAACTCGGCACGTTCCTCCTTCTCTACGCGTGCTACATGGCGGCGGTCTCGCGCATCGACCGCGTGATGTACCTCTACCACTACTTCCTGCCGCTCTTCTTCACGTTCATCCTCGTCGGGATCGTCGCAGCATCGATCAAACGCGCGGGAAAATGGCAGATCACCGACGAGCACAAAACGATGGGACTACTCGTGCTCGCGGTCGCGATGTTCCTCGGTTTCCAGATCTACCGCCCGTTCACCTACTACGAGCCGCTGACGGACGACCAAGTCTCGCGCCGCGCAATCATCGACCTGTGGGACATGCATTGCGTGGAATGCGCGCCGCCGAATGCACTCGCGACGCCGACGAAGCCCTAATGCTTCTTTAAGCATGGCCATTCTGCTCTAGCGGATGCCAATTTCTCTGTGCCATAAGCGCAGAATAGTTGACATTCATGTTATATAATGTTATTTTGTCTACAATCTTTGACTCTTCGTTATTTAAAGCGTACATTTTAACCGTTTATGTCTATCGCACATACAGCAATCGGAGACGGCTCATACGATGCGCCCAAAAGTGCTGACATCGATATTCGGAAACTCATGTTGAAATATTTAGGCGTATCCGAGGATGAAGTACTAACGCACTACAGTATTCTTCGGCTTGCCGAGGGGGTGAGCGATCCCGATGCTATTGACCGTGCGGCAACCAGACAACTGAACTCGTTGGAGCCGCTGAAACTGAAAAACGGAATGAGGAGCGTACTGGATAAGCTATCGAGACAGATCACCATGGCGAAACTCACGCTCTTGGACGACGAAAAAAGAGAGAGGTACAACGCCGAACTACTCGCCAAAAAGCTAAAGCCCGTTGATGTCGCACCGACACGTGAGCGTGTGGCGCGCGTTCTCCCTATGGCCATCCCCCTGCCATCACCTCAAGCGTTGCCAGTCATCAGTGCACCGACGCGCGAAGAAGTGCCGCTCACGCTGACGAACGCTTCCCTCGCACCAAGCACCGCGCCCGCCTCCACGACGATCGGTAGCATCCAGCAGCACTGGAAGTATCTGGCAGCCGGAGCGGTCGTCGCTGTATCAGGCGCAATGGGGGCAATATGGGCAAGCTCCGGACCGGAGAAAGAAAAAACAGAGGACGTCGTGGCGAAAGCACCCGAACTCCCTGCATCCGAGCCCGTACTTCCGGCCCCGCCGGTCCAACCGAACATCGTACGCGCGCCAGCGGTACAACCGAATCCTCAGCCGGTGAACATAGCGGCACCCGCCATCAACACACCGGTGACGTTTCCGCGTCCTGCCTTCGTACAAACCGGCACATCGCAGCAATCCCCCGTATCGAATCCCCGTCTGGCGGAAACAATCGTACCGCCCACGCCAATAAAACCCTCCGACGTTCAGGTCGCGCAAATCGCTCCCGCACAACAAGCGCCGATATTCGACGAACAAGAATACAAGAATAACCGCGAAAAATTGCTTCTATCCGTTCAGGGGAAAAAAGGTGCGGAGCAAATCGACGAAATAATCACCCTGCACGCGAATAACACGGACATCATGAAAGATCCTGAGATGGCAAAAGCAGTCCTCGTCCAAATATTTAAGGTTTCCCTCGAAATAAAAGATCTTCGCCGCGCGTACGTCGGCGTGCACGGCTTGCTCAGCCGCAACGACCTGGCTCTATCGAAGATCGAAGAGGACTACATCGCGGCGCAGATGAAACTATTGGCAGCCTCCTCGGACGATCAAATGACCGTATTCTCCGTGTACGGCGAACTCGTGTCGGCAGGCTTGATAACGCCCGCCGATGCCCTCGCCGCGAAGACCGCGTTCTACAAAAAGAAACCGAAGTCGCCGGCCCTCGCTGCAGAGATGGTCGCCCTTGCGCGCGCGTCGGCGGAAGATGCGCCGGAGCTGGCGGAACTTCTGGCGAATTCTGCAAAGAGCTATTACGGTCCCGTCACTCGCGAAAGCATGCCGGCAAAGAAAGCCTTCGATGACACGGCAAAAAGCGCGTTGCAATTCATCGGAGAATCAAAGGATCTCAAGATCGCCAACGACCTGCTCGCCATCAACCCCGATAATGCCGAAGCACACAAGACGCGCGCGGATATCCTCCTCTCCCGCGGAGACATCAACGGCGCGCTGAAAGACCTTGAGGCAAGCAATCACGAACACGCTTCGCTGGCACAGACGACGACTCTCCTCCTTGCCGCGGGGAACAGTGCAGGCGCACAGCCATCGCTGGAAAGCGCCCGCCAATGGAAGAGAGCGGCCGATAGTGAAAAAAACGGCACGCAAGCCTCGATGCGCACCATCGCTTCCTGGCTCTATGCGCAAGCCCTCGCATCGACGATGAATCCTCTCGATGCATTCACGAAACCCGTCGTCCAAAAAGAATTAGCGAACATCGGCGGAGCGAAGGAGCGGATTGCGGAACCGACGAACGACAACGACGTCGAGACGCCCGTAGAACCGGGCGCCGAACCGAAGCGACCGGAGTACGTGCTGAAAGACGCAGTGTGGAATCCTGAAACGGGCAGCTGGTACTACCTCAGCCCTGACGCCATGACATTTACAGAGGTTATGAAACTTGCCGCCGCCCATTCCGCAACGCCGGTGATTGTCGATGACGAATTAGAGAATCGTTTTGTCTACAAGATGTCCGAGAAACCAGCAGAAACATGGCTCGGACTCATGAAAGGCAACGACGGAAAATTATATAAAATGGACGGCCAGCCCGCGACATTCGAAAACTGGCATAGCGGCGAAGGCATCACGAAAGGAGAAAAATATGTCCACAACATGTGGGGAGGAAAACACGCGGATTCCTATCCTGACGTTAAAAAGGCACGCGCTTGCCTCGAATGGAAGTACGTGCCGAAGACCATCGCAAAAAGAGGAAGGACGAAATAACCTGTCTTACCGCATCGCCTTTCTTAGCGCCGCCACTTCTTTCAACATGCGCTGCAACGCGCGGCCCGACGCGCCCGTGGGCACGCCTCCGCGCCTTGGGTGATGAGGCACAGGAACCTGTTTCCAGGGGATGCCGGCCTTTTTCAGACGCAGGAACATCTCGGCATTGAAGAGCTTCTCAATGCCGTGCTCGGGACGGATCGTCTGCCAAATCTCGCGGCGGAATACCTTGAGCCCGCAATTCACGTCGCGTACCCACATGCCGAACACGATGAGGTTGAAAAACGCGAGGACCTTTCCGTACAGCACGCGCGGCAAGGGATCCGCGCGCTTGCGGCGGCGCCCAGCGACGAACGCGAATTGCTCGAGGTGCGGCAGCAAAACGGACAGATCTTCGATCTTGAATTGGCCGTCGCTGTCCATGAACGCGATCCACTCCCCCGCCGCCGCGTCGCACCCCGCGCGCACCGCCATGCCGTACCCGCCGTTCTCGGGATGGCGCACGACACGCAAATTGGGATGATTCGCCGACAATTCGCCGAGAATCACGGGCGTCGCGTCCTTCGAACCGTCGTCGACAGCGAGCACTTCGGCATCGATGCCCGACATCTTGATCCACGCGAAGACGTGCTCGACCGTCGCGCGGACGTTCGCTTCTTCGTTGTAGCACGGCAGGACGACGCTCAGCTGCATGGATACACATCGTACATGCAACGAGAACCATCGTCAGCGCTGTTCTCCAAAAAAAAGCTGCTGCTACGAAAGAATATTTCGAAGCTTCGCTCCAGCCCGATTATCGACGCGGCAAGAGCGCTGCGTTATGATCGCACAACACGTTCATGCTGCGCTTCTTCCGCAAACGGCAATCACTCCGCGGGGGCGCGGGGGCGCGTATCGTGTGCGCAGCGATCGCCCTTACGGCTATCAGCGCCGCGTACTGGTCAACCACGGTAAACATCCAGAACGGACGATACTCATTCCGAGGATCGAACTATATCTACGCGGGGAACCTCGCGCTGAGTGAAACGGGCTCCGTGACCGTGAACGTCGACATGCACGTCGGCCTTATTCGTCCGTCACTCTACACAATCGACCACGACGACTGCATCGCGAGACTGACGGTGAACGGCGTCGCGGTCATCAGCAAAAAAGAGTGCCACTTCCCGTATGCGGCTTTATTGAACCTAGGCCCTTTTTTGAAGACGGGTACGAACCATATCGAAGCGACCGTGACGAACACATCGGGAGGAATGTCATTCCACCTCTCCGTCTACCCGTACGATCCACTGACGATAGCGGCCGTCGTCGTCGCAACCCTCTCTCTCATTCTCTTCTTCTCCACCTTACTCGGCGGAACATGGAACGGCGGATGGACGACTGTCGAACGACTGTTCCTCTGCTCATTTCTGGCGCTCCGCGTAATGGAGCTCTACATGCAGTGGGGCAACGAAATCGGTTTCGACCTGAAAAGCCACGTCGAATACATGCGCCGCATCGACTGGAACAACCCGCTCATCCCCCCACTCGCGACGGGATACAGCTACCACCCGCCGCTCGGATTTCTCCTGCCGAAACTCCTCTACCCCCTCGGTGTCTCCGAAATCGGGGCGATCCACGCCGTATCGGCGGCATTCGGCATCATCGCCTTCGTCGCGCTGCGGGCGACGCTCTCGCGCCTCGGATTGCTGCGCACCCCGGCAGGCATCGCGCTCCTCTACATCACGTCGTCTCTTCCGATCATCGTCTTCCTCGCGCGAAGCGTGAACATCGATTCGCATATCCTCGCGTACGCCGCGGTGACATTGTACCTCTCCGTCCGCATGTTCGCGACGGCGGAAACGCGGCTGATGCGGTTTCTGCTGCAATGCGCGTGCGGCATCGTGATCGCGCTCGCGATGATGACGAAAGCGTCCGGCCTCCTCCTATTCGCGCTGCCGCTCCTCGTCATCGCGGTCGAGGCGTTCCACGCGAAACCGCGCGTCCGCCGCGCGGAATGGAAACACTGGCTCGCCGGATTGGCGATCATCGGAGCAGTTGCGAGCGCGTACTTCCTGCCGTACTACATAGCCCGCTACTACGAACAGAAAGGAGTCATCATCTTCCTCGACGGCATGCCGAAAGACCAGGTAATGCAAGACAACGCGCGCACGGAACGCGATGCGGATCGGGTCGGATTCGTGACGGCGATGTTCCTCCCTACATCCGCGCACCAGTTCAGCCTGAACGTGCGGGACCGCGCGAATCCGAGGCTTGCTGACACGTGGAAAGACGTGTGGGTGAAAGACGAATGGCTGGGCAAAAGCGCACCCGCGCAGCGAGCCGTCGGCACGTTCTACTGGACGATCGCGCCCTTGTTCCTGCTCGTGGGAACGGCCGCGTTCGCGCGGACTGCCCACCGGCCCGACGCATGGTCGAAGCTCGGCCTGGTATTCAGCGGTTTCGCTGCGCTGCAACTCCTGGCTCTCATCGCGTACGTCTACCGCATGCCGTGGGGCATCGGCATACCTTCAAAGGCGATTTACATCGCGCCCGCCGCGTGGGCCATCGGCTTTTTGGCCGCATCCACGACGACTCTCGACTTCCTCTTCGAAAAAAAATTCAGAGCACCCTTCGGGAAAATCGCACTGTGCCTAGTAGCCGCGTTCATGGTCCTCAATCACGTCCTGCCTGTTTACTGACGCGGCGACGCGATGATGACCATCTCGTCGTACAGGTTCACGTACGCGGACCTGTTACCCAGAGCCTTTTGCACGAGCGCGCACGCCGATGATAACAAGGGGTGTACGCGCTGGGCTCTCTCGGCGATGAACGAAAAGGAAACATACTTCCCTGCGTGACGGGATGTGACGGACCGAACGTCAAAGCCCGCTTTTTCCAACAAGAGCGTGATCGTTGCCGGGTCAAAATGCCATAGGTGCTCCGCGTGTTTGTAGTGGTGCCATTTGCGGCCGAGCATGCGGGCGAAGACACTCGACACGTCCTGCGTTTCGAGCAGGATCAATCCATCCGGCTTCAACATGCGGCGGGCGAGTTCCAATTCCCCGATCGGATCGGGAAGATGCTCGATGACGTCCCACATCGTGACGAGGTCGAACGAACAGGGCGCCACGTCCGCGTCCGCGAGGACGCCGGTGGCGATCTGCAATCCGTACCGCCTCCTGCCAAAATCGGCGGCCAAGTCGGATGGCTCGATGCCCGTGACCTCCCACCCGTGGTCATCGCGCATGACTTTCATGAAATACCCGGATGCGCAGCCGACGTCGAGGAGCGAACCGGGGCGGAGCGCGCGCAGCGGCTTCGAGCGTTTTTTGAACGTCCGGACGTAATTCTCGTGTTGCTCGAGGTAATCGGCGTATCCGAAATGGCTCGGGGAATCGCTGCTCCACAGGTTCGTCGCGTACAAATCGGCGATGAGCGCTCTACCATTGCGCTGTGGCGACACGAACGTCAAACCGCAAGCGGAACATCCGAGGAGGGAGTACGGAGGATCGCGAAATTTGATGTTAGCGGAAACCGGACCGCAGATCGGGCACGTCGCGACACCAAGGGCCGCTTCGGGCGGATCGTAGACAATGCTCGGGCGGTGGTCTTGAACGAGTGGAAGGGCCATGTGGTCCCAGGAACCTTATAAGCACGGCCCGTGCCCGACAAGTACATGCCCTGTTCGATTTGGGAGCCGCTTCGAATGGCCGTATAGTGGGGCGCGTGATGCAATACATAAAGACATGGTACATTCTTCCAGCGTGCGCAATCGCCGTCGCCAGCGCTACGACGCTTGTCGGGTTGCAACCGACGGGCAGCGACGGCACGTACGTCATCGATGGAACCGAGACCTCGTTCAGCTATCCGTTCCGCGCGACGACGGAGGAAAATGCGGTGATCAACGTGCGGTTCACGCTGCACGGCCGGCTCCTGCACGCGAAAAATTACCGCGTGCTCGCCGACGATTGCTTGGAATCGCTTTCGGTGAACGGCGAAGAGATCGCGGGCACACCGTTCTGCGATTACGACAAAGGCCGAGTTCTCGACCTCGGCGGGACGCTGCGCGCGGGCGAAAACAACGTCTCGGCGGTCATGCGCAACAACGGCGGCCCCGCGTCGCTCACCTTCCTCGTCGCGTCGACCGATCCTCTCTACGCCCTACTCGGCGCGCTCGCGTTCCTGAGTTCGCTCTGGGCCGTGTGGACGAGTGGTTTGCTCCGGAAGCTCTCATTCAACGGCGGCATGGAGGCCGTCTTCATGCTCGGCATGGCCGTGCGTGCCGTGTATGCCGCAGCGACGTCGTACGCACAGCGAGGCTACGATGTGGACGGACACATCGAATACATCCGCTACGTCCTCGACCATTGGTCCGTGCCGGCGATCGCAGACGGCTGGCAGTTCTATCAACCGCCGTTCTACTACATGCTGGCGGCGATTCCCGCCGGTCTCGCGCGACTGATCGGTTTTGGCGACGCAGCCGGGTTATTTGCGGTACAAGGCCTCTCGATGGTGCTGTCGTGCGCTACATTGCTCGTCGCCGGCTGGATCATCACCATGATCTTCACACAGAAAAAACAATCGCGCGAAGCAATGTTGGCATACGCCCTGTTCGCCGTCTTCCCCGCGACGGTCTTCCTCTCGGCGCGCATCAACAACGACGTTCTTCTGGAGCTCGCTGGCCTCTGCGCGATTGCATTCCTTCTGCGCTGGCACAGCACAGGAAAAAACATGTGGTGGATCGCAGCAATCGCCGCATGGGGGCTGGCATTGCTCACGAAGAGCAACGCGTTGCTGCTCGCACCGGTCATCGCGGTCGTGCTCGCGTTCCGACCCAAGATGCCTCTTCTCGAAAGAGCGAAGTTGGCAGCAATGGCTCTCGCAATCCTCGCCGTCACCAACGGCTGGTACGTCGGGCTCCGTGCGCTCGAAGGACAGGACCGTTTGATTCCAAACATCACGAATCTTCATTCGGGCTTGCTCGTATCGACCTCGTGGACCGGCATGGCCGAATTCAACCCCGTTCGACTCTCGTTACAAGCGTACAACAACCCATGGAACGACGACTTCGGTCGGCAACACTTCTGGGAATACCTGTTCCGCTCGGCGTTCACCGGTGAATTCTCGTTCGGCGATTCGCTCGCCCCCATTTTCTCCGCATTGATCGCGCTCGGCATCGTCCTGTTTCTTCTCGCGATCGGCGGCATCGTGCTCGCGATGTCTGCCAAACCGCTCGCGTCGTTCCCGCTCTGGCTCGTGCCGGTCGCGCTGCTCCTCGGCCACGCCGCGTTCCGGCAATTTGTCGCGCCGTACAGCTCATCGCAGGACTTCCGCTATTCGGTACTCATCCTCGCGCCGCTCGCGGTGCTCTGCGTGCAGGGCATGAACGCGAAATCGACGATCGCGCGCCGCGGCGTGCACGTACTCGGCTGGTCGTTTGTCGCGCTCTCTGCAATCACGCTGTTCTCGGTCGCAGGAGCGTGAGTGTTAGGAATGTTTCTTCTTCTCTTCGTGATAAACCATCTCTAAGTTCACGTCCCAAAGGTTTGATTTGTCGGTCCTGCCCGCGATGATGTTGTCGACCGCGAGCATCGCCGTGAGCATGCTGTGATCTTGGTTGTTGTAGCGGTGCATGCCGTTGCGGCCGATGAGGAAGAGGTTCGGGATCGTTTCGACGAACTCACGCACGACGTGCAGCTGGTCGTAGCTGCCGATGTACGCGGGGTAGGCTTTCGGCATCCGCAGGACGCACGCGTCGAGCAGATCTTCATTTTTGGCGAAGCCGATCGCCTCCATCTCGCGTATGCCCAACTCAATAAGGTCCTTGTCATCCATCACCCACAAATCCCCTCCTTCGTTCACGAAGTATTCGAGACCGATCCAGACGGTCTTCGGGTCGGCCACCATGTACGGGCTCCAGTTGTTGAAAATCTGGATGCGCCCCACGCGCACGCCGGCATCCTGAACGTAAATCCAGTTGTCGGGCACGTCGGTGGCGGGTTTCTTCTTTTTTTCTTCCACATGCAGCTTCGTGAGCAAAAGCCCGACCGTGAGGAAATCGCGGTAATGCAGGCCCTCGGCCACTTCGACAACGCGCGGCGACGGATGCGGCGTCATCATCCCCGCGAGGTGCTTGATCGGCATCGTCGAGAAGAAGTAGTCGCATGCCTGTTCCGTCGTGTTCCCGGTCGTCACGTCTTCGAGCATCACACGCGTCACTTTTCCGTTCTCCGTGTGAACGCCGCTCACGCGCGTGTTCATCTTCACCTCGCCGCCGGCCTGCACGACCTGCTTCGCGACCGTTTCCCACATCTGGCCAGGACCGAACTTCGGGTAAAAAAACCGCGTAATCAGGCTCGTTTCGCGCTCACGCTGCTTCTTTTGGAATTCGGTCGAGAGCAAATCCTGCACGGCGTCGGCCACCGCGCGCTTGAGCGAGAGGCCCTTCACGCGCTGCGCGCCCCAGTCGGCGCGGATCTGCGACACGGGCACGCCCCATACTTTCTCGGTGTATGCCTCGAAGAACGTCGCGTAGAGGCGGTCGCCGAAACGGTTCTTGTAGAACGCGTCGAGGTACGTTTCGTCTTTGAGCGGAAAAAGCTGCCGTTTGATATAGGAACAGCCGATGAGGAACGTGTTCCACAACCCGAGCCGGCGCGCGATCGTGAGAGTGATGCCGAGCGGATACGGAAAGAAGTGACGCTTGTAGAAGATGCGGCTCAGGCGCGGCCGTTGGAGCATGACGTCGTCTTCCTTCTCCGGATCCGGCGCGGGGCGTTCGACGGTCGTTCCTTCAACGGTCCAACCGTCGCCGGGCTCAGGAAGACATTCGGGGCAAAGATACGTGAGCACCGCGCGCGTGGCGTAGTCGATGTCGTGCTTCTTTTGGGCGGTATCAAACGCCGGGGCGCCTTGCGGCGGCAGAATGTTGAACCACCAATCCATCACGCGCTTGTCCTTGCTGAAAAAGCGGTGCCCGCCGATATCGATGCGGTTCCCTTTATAATTAAACGTCTGAGCGATGCCGCCGATCATGTCGGTCGATTCGCAGACGATCGGATGGATATCCGTCCGCTTGATGAGCTCGTAGGCTGCGGTGAGCCCGGCTGGTCCTCCTCCGGCGATGATCGCGACTTTCGGTTGCATGCCGCGACAGTCTACTGCTTTCTTCCGCATGGAACACGCTGATCTTGTTGGAACCGCACAACCGCGCATATAGTCCGATTCATGCACGACGAACCGTCGCCCCTCCCGATACTCCCGTCCGTTGCGGCGCGCTCCGTCATCGCGACTTTTTTCTTCTTCGTGTGCTTCGTCGTCTACGGGCAATCTCTCGAAAACAGCTTCGTCCGGTTCGATGACGGGGCGCTCATCTTCGAAAACCCCATGACCCGCGGGATCACCATGGAGAACGTCGCGGAAGCGTTCACGAGCTACGACCCCGAGCTCTACATCCCTCTCACGTTCCTGAGTTACCAGATCGACTACGAACTCGGCGGAATCGACCCGTTCGTGTACCACCTCCATCGACTGCTATTGCATAGCCTGAACGCCATACTGATCGCATGGATCGCGTTCCTCCTCTCGTCATCGGGACGCGTCGGAATGATCGCGGGAATATTTTGGGCCATACACCCTCTCAACACCGAAGCAGTCGCATGGGCGTCGGCACTAAAAGACGTGCAATCGACGACGTTTTTCCTCGGATCCCTCATCGCGTACCTGTACTACCGATCGACCGGAAACGGCATAACGTACTGGCTCAGTATCATGCTCTTCGCGCTCGGGCTCCTTTCGAAGGTCATGGTCGTCACGCTTCCGGTGGTATTGCTCTTACTCGACTGGAGAAACGGCCGCGCATGGTCCGCGCGCGTCGTGCTCGAAAAATGGCCGTACTTCGGGCTCGCGGCGTTGTTCGGCGTCATCGCGGTCGTAGGAAAGACCGAGATCATCGCGAGCATGACCGTCGTCGAAACCGCGCTCATGGCGGCCAAAAGCACCGTGTTCTACCTTCAGAAGCTTGTACTGCCCGCGAACCTCTCCGTGCTATACCCGTACGACGAATACGTTACGATCGCCTCCCCCGATTTCTTCCTCCCGATCATCGGAGTGTTGCTCATCGCCGGAGCGGCGGTGTACGCCCGAACATTCACGCGTGACATTCCCTTCGCCGTCGCATTCTACCTCATCACGCTGATTCCGACGTTCTCCAACTTCTCGAAGGCGGGCGCCGTTTTCGTCGCATCCGACCGCTACGCGTACATTCCTTCGATCGGCTTCTTTTTCCTCTTCGCCGTTTTCGTCGAACGCCTGCTCTCCTTGCCCGGTCGCCGATCGCACATGCGATCGCGCGCGTATGCGATCGGATCGGCCTTAACCGTGGCCCTCCTGTTGCTGTCGTGGCTCGCCCACGCGCAATCCACCCTATGGCACGACACGGAATCACTCTTCGCGAACGTCCTGCGCCAATACCCGACGTCGTTCATCGCGCGCAACAACCTGGGTAACATGTACCTGCGACAACAGCGATGGGACGATGCCATCCGCGAATTCGAACAAGGCCTGCGATACAAGCAGAACGTGACGCTCTATAACAACCTTGCACGAGCGTACGGAAAAAAAAGACTTGTGGGCAAAGCGGAAGAATACTTCAACGAATCGCTCGTGCTGGAACCGAAAAACCATGAAACGTACGTCGAATTTGCGAAGATGTACGGGGAAAACGGACGCATCGACGAAGCGCTCGCCACATACGAAAAAGCCATCGACATGCACCCCGGCTACGCAGTCGCCTACCTCAACCGTGGATCGCTGCTGGTCAATATCGATCGTATCGACGAAGGGGTCGCTGACCTGGAGAAAGTCATCGAACTCGATCCGGACATTCCGCAAGCCTACTACAACCTCGGCATCGCACGGATGTTCCATGGAGACATCACGGGGGCGATCGCGCTCTATGAGACCGCGGTAACGTTGAAACCGGAATTCTACGAAGCTCACTTCAACCTCGGCAAACTGTATGCGAAGGAAGGCCGGCTGCACGAATCCCGGGCAGAAATGGTCACGGCGCTCGGAATCAAACCAGGCAACGCAACGATCGAACAAGCGATCAAGCAGATCGACGAGGCGATTGCGGCACAAGAAGACCAGCGCTGACGATCGACAAATCCGCCGGAACGGTGCATGCTGCACAAGCACTCTCATCCTTTTCTTCTTTCCAATGGAATCGGTAACGCTCGACAAACTGGTATCTCTCTGCAAACGGCGTGGCTTCGTGTTTCCGGGTTCGGAAATTTACGGCGGCCTTGCGAACACGTGGGACTACGGCCCGCTTGGCGTGGAATTGAAAAACAACATCAAGCGCGCGTGGTGGAAGAAATTCGTGCACAAGCGCATCGACATGGTGGGCCTCGACGCGGCGATCCTCATGAACCCGAAAGCATGGGAGGCGAGCGGCCACGTCAGCAACTTCGCAGACCCCCTCATCGACTGCAAAGCATGCAAGCAGCGCTTCCGCGGCGACAAGCTCATCGAAGAAAAGCTCGGCGTCGAAGCGGCGGCCGTGCTCAAGCTTGAACAGGTGGAACCGATGCTCACGGCCGAGAAGATCCCCTGCCCCAACTGCGGCAAAGTCGATTGGACGCCCGCAAAGAAGTTCAACCTCATGTTCAAAACACAGCAAGGCGTCGTGGAAGGAGAAGGAACCGACATCTACCTCCGCCCCGAAACCGCGCAGGGCATCTTCGTGAACTTCAAGAACATCGCCATGACCTCGCGCAAGCGCCTGCCGTTCGGCGTCGCGCAGATCGGCAAAGCGTTCCGCAACGAGATCACGCCGGGCAACTTCACGTTCCGCACGCGCGAGTTCGAGCAGATGGAAATCGAGTACTTCTTCGACCCCGAGATCACGCCATGGGAAGGCATCTTCGCCGAATGGAAGAAGGACACGTGGGATTTCCTCACCGTCACACTCGGCATCAAGGCCGAGAACCTCCGCTTCCGCGACCATGAATCAGACGAATTGAGCCATTACTCGAAGGGCACGACGGACGTGGAATACAAATTCCCCTGGGGCTGGGGGGAGCTCTGCGCCGCAGCGGCGTACCGCACCGATTTCGACCTCAAGCAACACCAGGCGTTCAGCGGCGAAGACATGCAGTACACCGACCCCGACGAGCCGACGCGCAAAATCATCCCGCACGTCATGGAACCGTCGTTCGGCGTCGACCGCATCACGCTCGCCGTCATGCTCGATGCATACGATGAAGAGACGTTGGCCGAAGATGACGTCCGAACCGTCATGCACATCTCAAAAAATGTTGCGCCGATGAAAGTGGCAGTCCTCCCTCTCAGCAAAAAAGAACCGCTCATCGAAAAAGCGAAGCAAGTCCGCGCAATGCTCGTCGACGAGCTGGACGCGAACGTCGACTTCGACGTCACGGGCTCCATCGGCAAGCGCTACCGCCGCCAGGACGAAACCGGCACGCCGAAATGCGTGACGATCGACTTCGGCACCGTCGGCGAAGATCCGGCCCAGGGCGAGACGGACACCGTCACCGTCCGCGACCGCGACACGCAGGAACAAGTGCGCATGCCGATCGGCGAGCTGGCGGCATACCTTCGCGCATAACATGCTCACGCGCCTCGGAAAACTCTTCCTCCTCTGGCGATCGCTCGCGAATGACCACCGTACGCCGCTCGCGACGAAGGTATTCCCGTGGGCCGCGTTATTGTACCTCCTCGTGCCGATCGACATCGTCCCGGACTTCTTGCCGCTCTTCGGCCAGCTCGACGACATCGGCATCATCATGCTGCTCGTGTCGATCGCGGTGAAAGTGATTCCGAAAGACCTGTGGCACGAACACGAGAAAAAGGTGGAGCGACCGGACGTGATCGACGTCTAAATGACCCGAGCGGAGAACCGCCCGGGTCATTTGGTGTTTCATGCCTGACGGATGACCGTCAGACACCACGGAATCCCTGATGGAAGGACCTACATGAAGCGCAGTTCGACCGATCGCTGCGCGATTTTATCGGCTGCAGCTTCCATCGCCGCCTCCGTCGCGTACCGACCCTGCGCGCGCAGCGCCACGCGAACGTCGCCGTAGTAATTGTGGTCCTGGCTATGGGAGCCACTTGCGAACGTGTGTTCATCGCCGATGACGGCGAAGATTTCGTCCCTCGTCGTCAGTTCGGGCAGCACGATCGGCTTCTTGCTTCCACGGTTCACGTAGAAGTCGAGCATTTGGCGCGCGCCTTCTTCGATCAACGGACGCTCGCACTTCAGCTGATGCTCTTTCACGAACCGTTCAATCAGGTCCATGAAGTACGCCAGGTTGCACACCGGTTTGCCGGGGGCCGCTCGGGCGGTCCGGATGAATTCGATATGCGCGTCGAGCATCCGAACGGAGTCCACGCGGCCACGCATCGGCGTGCGGAATTCGGGCGAACCGCTCGAACTCTTGCCATCCGTCGTTTCGGTCATTGTCATATCAGTACCCTTTTCATTGTGTGTCGCTTCCCATCGAAGGTGATGAGGCAAGCGCCGAATGCACGATTCCATGCACTGGGCGCTTGCCTCGGAATTCCCGTGGTGTGAAACAACGTTATTCCATAATAAAACTTATTTACGATTAGTCAATATTGAATACATTATTTGATCAAAAAAATGATCAACCGGAAACAATCGACGATAAAAAAAAGCCCGGCACGATGCCGGGCATTGAGTTCGTACCTGACGGATCTAGCCGTCAGGCCCCTAAGGTAACCACCGACAGCACTACGCTGTCGGAACTGCCTGACGTTCGAGGTACGCCGCGTGCGCGAGGCGGCTCGCTTCGACTCCTGCGATGCTCGTCGCCATTTTCTTAGAGCGCGTAAGCTTAGAAGCGATAGTTGTTGTGAACCAACCGATCGTTTTCGGCTCTGCGGTCTGGCTCGCTTCGCTGATTAAGGCGTCGATCCCGCCGATTGCTCTCAAAATTGCATCGGCAGTTTGGAGCGTCCCTGGTTGCTGCATCATGCGATCTTCCTTTGTCTGAAACCAGCTTCCTCATCGAACGTGAGGCAAGCACCGAAAGCACTGTTTTTATGCACTCAATGCCGGCCTCAAGGCTTACCATTGCTGTGAAACACCTGAAGCTATCCTATATATTTTTAAACTTTCGTCAAGTATGTATACATTTTTTATACAATTTAACAACGGTGCTTGCGATAGGCCGAGAAATGCCTAAAATGACGCGGTCACTTCGTATTGATCGCAGCGGTCCTGGCCCTCGGCAACGTGCCCTGGGAATCCTCCGCACAGGCGAAACGAGATACGAAGGGTGCCCCCAAGGATGCTATCACAGGTTATCTCTCGCGACGCGGGCCGTCGTGCGAACGCAGCAGCCAGGAACGGCAGCTGCTAGAACTCTCCACTCAACTTTCTATCCTCTTCATTCTTCCCTTATGGCGTCCGTCATTCCTTCCGAAAAAGAGCTCCTCGAAGCAGCGTGCCACTTCGGCCACCCGCGCGAGAAGTGGAACCCGAAGATCAAGCCGTACCTCTACGGCGAACGCAAAGGCATCCACATCTTCAACCTCCTGAAGACCCGCGAGGGCTTGGAGAAGGTATGTGAAAACCTCAAGACGCTGCAGGTCGGCGGCAAGACGATCCTCTTCGTCTCCACGAAACAGCAGAGCATTCCGTTCATCGAAGAGCTCGGACGCGCGGTGCGCCAGCCCGTCGTGACGAAGAAGTGGATCCCGGGGCTCCTCACCAACTGGCCCACGATCAAGAAACGCATCCAGTACTACCTCGATCTCAAGAAGTCGTTCCAGACCGGCGAAGTCGAGAAGTACACGAAGAAGGAGCAGACGGAACTCCGCAAGAGCCTCGCGAAGCTCGAAATCGCCCTCTCCGGCGTGGCCGACATGAAAGGCCTGCCCGACGCGCTCTTCGTGATCGACGGCGTCCGCGACCACGTGGCCGTCCTCGAAGCGAAGAAGCTCTCGATCCCGGTGTTCGGCATCTGCGACAGCAACGCCAACCCGCACGAGTTTACGGCGTGCATCCCGGCCAACGACGACGCCGTCCGCTCGATCGCCCTCATCCTGAAGACCGTCCGCGACTACGTCCTCTCCGGCGATACCGAAGGAGAAAAGAAGGTCGCGTAAATTGCCACAGCACATTCGAGTCATCGTATACTCATCACTCGTTCCCCCACCCCACCCATGAACATCTCCGCATCAGCCATCGCCTCCCTCCGCGCCCGCACGGGTGTATCGATCTCCGCCTGCAAGGAAGCCCTTGAGGAAGCCGGCGGCGACGAGGAAAAGGCCATCGAGCTGCTCCGCAAGCGCGGGCTCTCGCAGGCCGCTAAGAAAGCCGCCCGCGAACAAGCCGAAGGCCTCGCGTTCATCGCCGAGGATTCGTCGAAGATCGCGATCGTCCTCATGCGCTGCGAGACGGACTTCGTCGCGCGCGACGATAACTTCCAGAAGACCGGCAACGACATCGTCGACACGCTCCTGAAGCAGGGCGAAGCCGCCGCCAAGACGAAGGCCGAAGCGCTCATCCCCGAACTCGTGCAGAAGCTTGGCGAGAACATCACGCTCGGCGAAATGCACCTCGTGGAAGGCGCGACGCTCGGTTCCTACCTGCACTCCAACGCGAAGATCGCCGTCGGCATCGCCCTCGAGGGCGGTTCGAAGGACCACGCCCGCGACCTCGCGATGCACGCCGCGGCGTTGAGCCCGAAGGTCGTCTCTCCGGACGAAGTCACGGCCGACCTCGTGGAGAAGGAGAGGGACATCTGGAAGGAGCAGCTCAAGACCGAAGGCAAGCCCGAAGCCATGTTCGATAAGATCATGGTCGGCAAGGAGAAGAAGTTCCGCGAAGAAAGCGCGCTCCTGAAGCAGAACTTCGTGAAGGATCCGACGAAGACGATCGAGCAGTACCTCGGCGACGCGAAGGTCACCAAATACGTGCGCGTGTCGGTCGCGTAATCAGACGATCATCAAAACGGGAACGGGGCCGAAAGGCTCCGTTTTTGTATGTGTCACCACTTCATCCACGGCATCTCGATTTCAT
>CAYGDM010000012.1:0-23703 GCA_964348685.1 uncultured Candidatus Peribacteria bacterium
TCTCGGTGCCGGTCACCTTGAAGTCCATATCGCCGCCGAAGTCTTCTTCGTCCTGAAGATCGGAGAGGATCACGTACTGGCCCTTTTCCTCATCGGAGACGAGGCCGAGCGCGATGCCCGACACGGGAGACTTGATCGGCACGCCGGCCGCCATGAGGGCAAGCGTCGAACCGCAAGCCGCGGCCATCGAGGACGAGCCGTTGCTCGCGAGGATCTCGGTGACAGTGCGGATCGTGTACGGAAATTCTTCGGCCGTCGGTAGCACCGGCTCGATGCCGCGCTGCGCGAGGTTGCCGTGGCCGATTTCGCGGTTACCGACGGACAAGCGGTTGCTCGTTTCGCCGACGGAGAACGGCGGGAAGTTGTAGTGGTGCATGTAGCGCTCCTTGTGTTCGCCTTCCATGCCTTCGACCAACTGCTGGTCGCCGGGGGCGCCGAGCGTGCAGGTCGTGAGGCCCTGCGTTTCGCCGCGGGTGAAGAGGGCGCTGCCGTGGACGCGGCTCGGGAGGATGTCGACCAATGCCGTGATGTTGCGAATCTGCTCCACCTTGCGGCTGCTCATGCGCGTGCCTTCCTCAAGGATGAGGCGGCGCACTTCGCCCTTGATGACCTTGTCGACGAACGCAGCGCCGTACTTGTAGAGCTTCTGGAGCGTTTCGTCGTCGCCGGCGGGGCCGAACTTCGCTTCGAGGTCTTTGGCGGCACCGTCCATCAATGTCGTGAAGAACGCGCGGCGTTCCAGCTTCGGCATGTCGTCCTTGATCGCCTTATTGATCGCGGCGAGATGCTTCTCCTTGAGGAACTTCAATCCCTCTGCGTGTTCGAACGGCGCGTCGAATTCCATCTTCTTCTTGCCGATCTCCTTCTGGATGCCGGCGAAGAACTCAGCGATCTTCATCGCCCACTTCTTGCCGAACTCGATGGCGCGGAGCACGTCTGCCTCCGGCACCTGGTTGGCGCCGGCTTCGATCATCACGATGCGCTCGAGCGAGGTCGTGACGAAGAGGTCGAGATCGGACGTCTTGCGGGCTTCGACGGACGGGTTGAGCACGAGCTCGCCGGCGATGAGGCCGACGCGGACGCTGCCGAGGACGGAATCGTTCGGGCAATCACTGATCGCGATCGCGAGGTTCGCCGCGTTGGCGGAGGCCAGGTCATGCGCGTTCTCGAAGTCGTAGGAGAGCACCGTGCAGAACACCTGGATGTCATTGCGGATGTGCTTCGGGACCATCGGGCGGAGTCCGCGATCGACCACGCGACCCATGAGGATGGCGGCGTCGCTCGGGCGGCCTTCGCGCTTGCGGAAGCGGGAACCGGCGATCTTGCCACCGGCGTAGTTTTTTTCCTGGTACACGAGCTGCAACGGGAGGAAGTCCACGTCGCGCGCCTTGGCGCTGACGGTGACGTTACCCATCGAAACAGTATCACCCATCTGGATGAGCACGGTCGCGTTCGCCTGCTCGGCGATGCCGCCGATCTTGGCGACGAGTTTCTTGTCACCCAACTCGAGGGTGAATTCCTTCATACCGGAAGGCATGGACATAAAAAGGGTTGGAAGAAAGTTGTCTTCCTACCCACTCCGGAGATGCACAGGTCAGGTTCCCCGCGGGGCAACTGGCACGTACATCACGAGATGCAGACAGGAAGCTCTAAAGACGAGGTAATTATAGCGGATTCCCGGCGAAAGGCGAGGAAAGTTGACACATCAAGATAGGAGATCAAGAATCACCTATCTGCCGATTGTTTCGGCGGAGAAGAAGGACCTGTCCCTTCACAGAATCGGAACCAACAAGGAGTACCCATGATGCGACCGTTTAAATGGCTTGTCGTGCTGTGCATGCGCTGGTGGATCGAAGATCGCGCCGCGCGTCGCAAGGAGGCGGATCAAGAAATAGAGAGAACGTTTTTCGCTGCACTCTCCCATGCAGATTTCGCCGACTTCTGCTGGAAAAACGTTCCGCAACGATTGCGCTACGGCATGCAGAGAAAAATGCGCGCATGGATTGAAGAACAAGCGAAAAATGCGCATTGCGATCTGCTCTCGAGGATCGAGAATGTCCGCCGATGCGGTGTGACGATCGACGACGTGGAATCGCGTCGGCTCATCACAATCGCAATGGATCATGCGTGGCGCGATCGTCAACTTCCGTTCGCCCATGTGTTGTACGGGGAACGGATCCCCATCGATGTTCTGCTGACGCTCGTCGACCCCATGATGGAGACAGCAGAATCGTTCGGCAATTTCTTGATGGGCGAGACCCTTGAGCCATACCTCCGAGCGTTCTTCGTGGAACTCGATCCGAAGGATGCGCAGGCAATCGAAAGATTCCTGTGGCACTTCGCCGAAAAAGGAAACTACGAAGCGTTGGACATGGCATGCGACGTCGCCTGCATGCCCTGCATCCCGCGACCTGCGCTCGAACAGTGCTTCCGCATTCATCTGGAACGAGAAAAGCCGAACGTGCGCCATCTCGTGAATATGTGCCGTGATCTCAAAGATTGGGAAACGGCGAACACGCTGATCGCGCAATGGACCGGTACAAACTGGGAAAAATTCGCGGCCACACTCGCTTTGGCCATCTATCAGGATTCACACTCGACGCAATTCACGTAATTCTCCGGCTCCGATCACCCGTCGCTTGTCCCCTCGTTTGGGACCGGCGGCACTGCAAAGCCCAGTCGAACGATTGGGCTTTTTGCTGTGCCCTGGGAAATTGACTGTTTAAAATTAAATGGTATTTTCACCATGCTCCTTCCCACATCGGAAAGGAGACATGTGGTCATTGCACATCACTTCACGTCACTTCAAAGGGGGGCATCATGTTTCAGGCCTATCTGTTTCTTGCGTTCATCGGGGGCGCGGTGCTCACGCTGATCGTCGTCTCGCTCTTCGTATATTTCCTCTTACAAGGAATGATCAAGGGAACCAAAGGCACGCGCCACTTCATCAACGAGTGGATGCGCGTGTGGCTGGAGGAACGCGTCAGAAAGGAACAAGCCGCGATACGGAAATTCTACAAATCGCTCTTGTACTTTGATGAATGGGACGATTCCATCTGGAAGTCGCTTCCAATGAGGGCAAAGAACCGCGTACGTCAGGGTCTAGCCAAACGCCTTGAAGGCGAATGGGAAATAGGCACGATCCTTCCGCACATCGCCTTCGAACGGATCGATGGACTCGGGCTCGGGGAATTTCTTCCCGAAGTTGAGCGCGTAGCGATCATGAAGCAGCTCGTGCTCGAGAGCGATGGAGACCTCTCGGACACCGGCATCTTCGATTGTGCCGCGGCGTACTGGGAGATCATGCCCCCGGACATCGTTGATCATCTCATAGCGGGAGGATGCCTATGGAAGCTTGTTGACGGAAAGTACATCGACCCGGATGACATCCACGACGTCCTGTTAAAAGCGTTCGAAGACGGCGCGGACTGGACGGTCGATGCCATCGGAGCCATGGATCCGGCATCGTACGACTGCAGTGTGGAAAAAATGTCTCCGGTGTTGCAGGCCGCGGCGGAAGCGGGAAACCTGCGCGCACTGGAAAAATACTTCGGAGAAGAACAGATCCCCGCGCCCCTGCTTCGAACATGCATGGTGGCAACGGGCGTGGCCGACCAGGTCACGGCGGCGCGATGCTGCATTCTTCTCAACGACAAGCCGAATGCATCGGCGCTCAAGAGCGGAATGAACGACCCCGAGGCTGTCGGCATGCTGGAGATTTTCCTACGGAGTGCCGCGTGAACATCATCCGTTCTGTTGAAAGGCAGAACATCCGGAAGGCCCTTATCGCGAGATAGGGGCTTTTTGCTATGTTCCGGATAATTGACAAAATTACATTTAACAGTATTTTAACTATGTTTTCTCCCATCGGAGAGAACGACCAATTCGGTCATTGCACATCACTTTCATGTCTTGGAGGAGAAACGATGTATTACGTTTTATGGTTCCTGATCGGAATGTGTTTCATGGGTGCGATCGTCTTCGCATTCGCGATTCTCGTATGGCGCGGCGTGCTCCTCGGCAAGTCTCCTCGATTGCGAGAACTTGTCGCGGGATACATGCAAATGCGGGTCGAAGCGCGCATGGCGGCCGAACAGAAGAAGGTCCGGGATTTCTACCGGTACGGGCTTTTCAGTGACGACGACGAAAACGCCTCCCTGTACGAGCGCCAATGGGAAAACCTCTCCGCACGCGAAAGACATCTCGTGCGGGAAGGAATCGCCGATCAGATCAAGAACGGGAGTCACTTCGATCCCGTCACCGTGTTCGATCGCATCGACGATCTCGGTCTCGGGGATCTTCTTCCGAAACCCGACCGCGACGCGATTATAGAGCGGATGGTACTCGGAACATTCGGTGACCTGACGGGAACGGGCATCCTGCCTTCCGTCATGGAGTATTGGAAAACGGACGATATACCGGGACCAGTCGTGGAACGATTGGTGGACGGAGGCTGTCTCTTCCAGCTCATACAGACGAAGCGGGTGCCTGTCCCCACGTTCAAGCATCATGTGATTCGAGCGTTGAGGTCGTCAATTCCTTTCGTCGCCGACTCCATCGGCGCCGCGAAGGGGACTGAATACGACACGCCCGAAAACATGGAGCCGATCATGCGAGCAGCCGCGCGCATGGGGAATCTCGAAGTGCTGGAAAAGTACTACGAGGAATCCCCCGTTCCCGAGGAATATCTGCGCACGTGTATGGAAACCGCGCAACACTCCGACGAAATGACGACTGCACGATGCTGCATCTTGCTCAACGACCGCACGGTCGCGCAAGCCTGCGTGCAAACGATGGACGATAACGAAGCGGTCGGCATGCTCGCGAAGTTCCTCCGAAGTACGGCACTCGCCGTGACATGAAAAAATGTGCGCTTTCGGACGATCCGAAAGTACTCACAAAGAAAGGCCCTTGTCGCGAGATAGGGGCTTTTTGCTATGGTATTTGATAGTGTATGAGTATATTGATGGTTATTGACAAATTTACATAAAGTTGTACTATACACTTAATCTCTGCCGCACTTCGTGGCAGCGATCCTTGAAACCTTCGTGGGAGTTGAAAAATGAATCTTAACGTGTATGTGTCGTTCGTCGTCGGTGTTGTTTGTCTTGCGCTGGTGTACCGCTCGTACCTCTGGGCACGATGCATGTTCCGCATCCTCGACGGCGATCGTATCGCCATGGCCCACTTCGTCACGCTGATGTCGTGGGAGCAGTTGTTCATCCTAAGGCGCTTGCTCGAGTCGCTCAACAAGTTCAACCCTGAACAACTCGAGCATCTGATACGCCTGCAAGGCATGATGCGCGACGTCGGATCGAAACACGTGGGAGTGCTCGGACTACCAAGCCTGGTCACGCTCGCATGGGAACAGCTGCATGGCACCCCATGGAACGTCATCAAAGCCGCCGTGGAAACGCGGCAGATGCACTTGCTGGAAGGGGCATGGAGCCGACTGAGCGCAGATATCCGCATGGCGGGCCGCAAGAACGTCGTTGCTGGAGCGAGCGTATGGGACATCATTCGCGAAATCCTTCCGGAGATGCGGCGGCGCGGCGAAGCAACGTGTTCGATCGCTCGCGCATTGGCGGATGAAGGTCTCGCCGGACCACTGACCGAGATGTATCTGAAGCTTGAACATGTGCCGAATGAAATACTTGGGCGCATGGAAACATTCTTCGATCGACAGAACATCGACTTCGCATCCCATGACCGCTTGGCGACCTACATCGCCCTCGGCCGTTGGGAACGCATCGAAGACATCGCCAAGAAACCGGGCCTCTATGACAAAGATCGAGGCCCGTGGCTCACCGCGCTGCGGCACGCTCCCACGAACGTTGCAAACGCATAGCCCTCGGACTCGTCCGACAGCTACGCACAAAGAAAGCCCCCGTCGAAAGATAGGGGCTTTTTGTTATGCTCGGAGATTTCACCGCGCCGAGACCGCCCTCTTCAGCTTCGGAATCACATTCACTTCAAGATCATCGAGGCGTTTATCAATACCGTCGATTTGCCGCGTGAGCCTACGTTCGACGCCATCAATTTTCGCTCCAAGCTTTGCTTCAAGTGCATCAAAACGGACATCGACTCCATTGAAACGCTTGTCGATTGATACGAATCGCTGATCGACTGCGGCGAATCTTGTCAGCATTTCCCCATGCAACGCCTGCACGTGCTCTAGCACCGTCCTCATCGTAATCCTGGCCGTCGATTTCTTCCTGCTTTCCATGGGCACGGCCGATCGTACTCCGCCGGAACACACCTACAATTGACGACTGCGCCGGATACGAAAAGAACCGCAGTGCGAAGACGTGCGGTTCCGTTCTGAATCGATGTGGAACGCTTAGCGCTTGAGGCCGTGCGCTTCGAGGACCTCTTGGTACACGGTAGGCTTGTTCATGCGGAGGTACGTCAGCAACTTGCGGCGCTGGGCGACCATGCCGAGGAGACCCTTGCGGGCGTCGTTGTCCTTCTTGTGTTCCTGGAGGTGCTTCGTGACCTGATCGATGCGGCTCGTGAGGATCGCGATCTGCACGCCGGCGGAACCGGTGTCTTTCTCGTGGTCCTGGTGCTTCTTGATCAGCGTCTTCTTCTTGGTGCGCTTGAGGGGCATAAGAGGTGGGAACAGGGCGAAAAGAATTCCGCCGGGCCTCAACTGCGGAATCGCAGGTCGAAGCGCGGACAGTGGAGGGATTCTACGCATTCGAAACCAAAAAGCAAGAGAATCGGCTTATGGTGTAGAAATTCCGCAGAGACAGGCCGATCAGACCCTATGGGTGTATGACTGTCCACCCTTCCCTGAGCGGTCTCCGTGTACACTCCGGGCCATGACGTCCGCTCTCATCTTCATCATCGGCGCAGCGATCGGCCTCGTCCTCGGCGGGGGTATCACGTTCTTCCTCGCCAAGAAAACCGCGGCGAACGCCGAAGACAACCTCGAAGCCCTCGCGGCCAAACTCATGCAGCAGCAATCGAAAGGCTTCCTCGACCTCGCGGAATCGAAGCTCACCAGCAAGAAAGAAGTGATCGACGAATCGCTCAAGGCGATGAACGCGAACCTCACGCGCGTGGAGTCGCTCATGAAGTCCGTCGGCGAAGGCAACGCGAGCGTGCAGACGCGCCTGAAAGACGCAGCGACGATCATCAAGGACCTCTCTGAAACGACGGGCGGCCTCAAGAGCGCGCTCGCCGGCAACAGCATCCGCGGCCAATGGGGCGAACGCATGGCAGAAGACGTCCTGCGCCTCGCGGGCATGGTCGAAGGAATCAACTACACGAAGCAAACGAAGCTCCAAGACAGCGGCTCGCGCCCGGACTTCACCTTCATGCTCCCGAAAGGCCAGATCGTGAACATGGACGTAAAGTTCCCCTTCAACAATTACCAGTCGTACGTGGAAGCGACGAGCGATACGGAGCGCGAGAAATTCAAGAAGGATTTCATCAAGGACGTGAAGCTGCGCATCAAGGAACTGCAGTCACGCGGCTACGTGAACCAGCAGGAAAACACGGTCGACTACGTGCTGCTCTTCATCCCGAACGAGCAGATCTTCTCGTTCATCAACGAACACGCCCGCGAGGTGATCGACGAAGCCATGCAGGGCAAAACGATCCTCTGCTCCCCGCTCAGCCTCTACGCCATCCTCGCCGTCGTGCGCCAGTCGATCGACAACTTCCGCATGGAGAGCAAGTCGCAGGAAATGCTTACGATCTTCGGCACGTTCCACGAGCAGTGGGGCAAGTTCAAGGAGCAGATGGACACGGTCAGAAACCGCTTCGCGTCGACGCAAAAAGAATACGACGAACTCATGGGCGCACGCACACGCCAGCTCGACAAGCCGCTCGAGAAGATCGAAGAACTGCGTAATCAGCACGATGAAACGCCTGCACTGCTCAACGCGACGGTCACGAAAGTGAAAACGAAAGTTCTCGCTGAGAACATCGAACAAGAACTGGTACGCTGACGGCCCTTGCAGACCGCCACGGATCTTATTTTCGGCCCGCTCAACCCCGAGCAGCAGCAAGCGGTCGTCACGATGAACGGCCCCGTGCTTATTTTGGCCGGCGCGGGCTCGGGCAAAACGAAGGCGCTCACCCACCGCATCGCCAACCTCATCCACACGGGCGTACCGCCGTGGCAGATCCTCGCGGTGACCTTCACGAACAAGGCGGCGAAGGAGATGAAAGAGCGCATCAAGAACATCCTGCACCTCACGGGCGGCGAGGATTTGTCGCCGTACGAAGCCGGCCACGCGAAACTACCGGTGATGGGAACCTTCCACTCGATCTGCGCGCGAATCCTGCGGCGCGATATCGAGAGGCTCGGCCGCGACCGCACGTTCGTGATCTACGACGGCGACGACCAGGAAAAGCTCATGAAAGAAGTACTGAAAGAACTGCGCATCGCCGAGGAGCAGCTCAAGCCCCGCGCCGCGCTCTCGCAGCTGGGGCGCATGAAGTGCGAAGCGGTGACGCCCGACCAGGCGAAGAAGGACGCGACGAGCGACCGCATGGCGACCGTCGTGCGCGCGTACGACCTGTACCAAAAGAAACTCCGCGAGGCGAACGCCGTCGACTTCGACGATCTCATGCTCGAGACGATCCGCCTCTTCAAGGAATGCCCGGACGTCCTCGACCGCTACCAAGAGACGTGGCGGTACATCCACGTGGACGAGTACCAGGACACGAACCACGCGCAGTACATGCTCATCTCGATGCTCGCGGAGAAGTACCGCAACATCTGCGTGATCGGCGACCCCGACCAATCGATCTACGGGTTCCGCGGCGCGGATATCCGCAACATCCTGGAGTTCGAACGCGAGTACAAAGACGCCGTGCGCATCAAGCTTGAGCGCAATTACCGCTCCACGCAGCCGATTTTGACCAGCGCCGACAAGGTGATCTCGGTGAACCCGAACCGCCCCGAGAAGCACATGTGGACCGAGCGGACCGACGGCCCGAAGGTCATCGTGCACCAGGTCAGCAACGAGCGAAAAGAGGCCGAAGAAGCGATCAAGGCAATCCGCCAGGTGCAGGTGCTCGGGGTACCTTTAAAAGAGCAGGTGATCCTCTACCGCACGCACGCGCAGTCCAGAGTCTTCGAAGAAGCCTGCATGCGCAGCGGCATCCCCTACCGGATCCTCGGTGGCCTGAAATTCTACCTGCGCAAGGAAGTGAAGGACGTCCTCGCCTACCTCCACGCGATCACGAACCCCTACGACGCGCTCTCCGTCTTGCGCATCATCAACGTCCCCGCGCGCAAAATAGGACTCCGCACGCTTGAGCGGCTGCAGGAATTCGCAGCGCTCTACAGCATGCAGCTCTGGGACGCGCTCAAACACATAGACGACGTGCCCGAAATCGACAACGGCGCGAAAGAACGCATCCGCCAGTTCATCGGCATCATCGAGCGGTTCACGATGCGCAGCACGCAGGTACCGGTCAGCACCCTCACCGAAGAACTCCTCGACGCCATCGGGATGGAGAAATGGCTCACCGAAGACGACGAAGAGAAAGGTGAAGAACGCTGGCAGAACGTCCGCGAACTCCTCACAGTCATGCACAAGTACGACCACCTCGCGCCGCATGACTCGCTCCTGAACTTCCTCGAAGAAGCCGCGCTCGTATCGGAAGTCGACAAGCTCGAAGACGGCGGCGACTCATTAACGCTTATGACGCTCCACCTCTGCAAAGGCCTCGAGTTCGAGCACGTGATGATCGTGGGCTGCGAGGAGGGCCTCTTCCCGCACTCAAACGCCATCTACGACAAAGAGCAACTCGAAGAAGAGCGCCGGATTATGTACGTCGGCATGACCCGCGCCCGCACGCACTTGCGTATGTTCTTCGCCAACGAACGCTTCCTCTGGGGCGAACAGAAAGCCACGGCTCCAAGCCGCTTCCTCGACGATCTTCCCGCCGAAACCGTGGAGCGCCGCAGCGACGACGTCCTCTCGGCCTTCGCCTGGGCGGGGCAATCGGGCGTACAACAGACCCGCTCTCGCGGCACCCTCATGCCGTTCCGCCAAGGAGGAGGCGCCGCGGACGACTTCAACCAAGACAGCGGCGACGACAGTGCGCAGGGAGGAGAGATCGACGTGCAGTCCCGCGTGGAGCACCCGGTGTTCGGCAAAGGCACGGTGAAAGCGAAGCGCGGCGACGTGGTGGATATCGGGTTCGACAACGGCCAGAAGAAGACGTTCGCGCTGTCGATTGCGCCGCTAAAATTACTCTAAATTGACCATTATCATTAGATATACGCATGCCAACAGTATTTGACATACGTTAGTTTTTTGTCAAAAGTATACGCAGGTTCTTTTCTTTACCGGCACATATTTTCACACGGAAAGGGATACGTCATGGACGTAACGCAGCAAGAAGTTTTGATAGAACGATTTTGGGAAGCTGTCGGCGCGAACGGTTCGCGAGCGGACCTGTTCGGCATTGTGCGGTCGTACAAAAGCTTGCACGGCAAGGCATGGGCCCGCCTGCAAATGATGGGAGATCTGACGGAAGAGGAATGGGAATTCATCGCGGACAAGTTGCCCGAGGCACGGCGGCACGCGTTGCTTCACCTCGCGGACACGTACGGCAACAAACATTTGATGAAACGGATCAAACACGAAACTCACAAGGAGATGGTGCACGAACTATTACAAGGAAGGACTCTCTCACCTGCAGACCGAGTGTTACGTCTCGAAGAGGGATTCTTCGGCCCCTCATACCAACGTGAAGCGCAAAGTGAGGTCACCGACCTGATCGCTCTGAACCCAGACGTTTCCCTCCTCCGACGCCTCATTCTCTTTGTAGCGAAGAGCCACCTATCGGAAGAAGAACGGATGGCCGTCCTCGGGCGATTCCTTGATACGGGCAAGCTCACTGCAAGCGACGTCTACGTGCTCGCGTGGACCAATGACACAAGGAACTGGACTTTCCCACTGGTCATTCCCCGATTGTTGGACATGCAACCTTCGATCGTAGTCCTGCGCGGTATCGTGCGAAGAGGCAACCCCGACCAGTGCCAAGCGGCCTACCGGCAACTTCTGGAACGGTTCATCGACGAACACGACGCGTTCGAACTCGCGGAGGTGCTAAGCAAGGTCGAGGACAAAGCGTTGCTGGCAACCGGGTGGGCAGCAATGATCAAGAAAAAACCGAAGGCTGAAGCGCTGTGGAAGGTGATAACCGGATGTTCGACGCTGTGTTTCTCGGCATGGAAGCTCATGCGGAAGCTCAAGCCTACGAAAAGCCTGGTTCAGAATTTGATCAACAAGATCCAGGACATGAAGACCCTTGGAAGCATGCGTCGGTATGTCCGAAATTATTCGGCCATGCGTAAAAAAGAAAAAGCCGTGTAACCGGCAAAGGTTCCAATCCTCGTTGGATTGAAAACGAAAAGCAGACAGTCCCATCGGACCGTCTGCTTTTTTATGCGTGGATGATGCCTTTACTCGTACACAATCCCGCGCGCGAGGGGCTCTTCCAGCGGCAGCCAGTCGTACGTCACAGAGCCGTCGGTCCATTCGATGTCGCCGGCGCTCGTGGCGGATCCGGCCTGCTGGAGCGACACCTGGAGGTAGGAATCGCTCGACCCATTGGAATCGATATCGGCGATCAGCCGGATGCGCTGGAGCCCGTCGACCGTGCCGACGCTCGCGGGGATGTTGTCGCAGGTGATGAAGCCGCTGCTGACCGTGCAATCGGTCTCGGCACCCGAATCGGGCACCGTGAGCTGCGCGTCGCTCAAGACGACGTCCGACGATTTCGCAACGCGGAAGGTCAGCGACGTGATCGCCGGTTCGTAGTCGTTATCGGTCGAGCGGCCGGAGACGTTCTCATCCCAAAGGGTCACTGACGGACCAGCCACGAACGCGGACGACGAGAGAGAGGTCGCGGGGATGAATCCCGTGATGAGCGCGGGGGTCGTCTCGAACGAGAGGAAGGTCTCGGTCGAAGTGACCGTGTAGTTGCTATTGCTCCACACGCCGTCGCCTTCAACTTCGATGTTCTCGATACGGACGATCTGCCCGCCCGAAGCGCCGCCGTCGGCCGGCTTCATAAGCAGGCGGACGTACACGCCGGCATCGGCCCGGTGCGGCAGGATGAGCATGCCGGCGGGGATGTTGATCTCGTAATCATTCGAACCGTCGCGGAAGGATGTGCCAAGCAGGCGGCCATCGGACTCCGCATACACGCGCACCTGTTGGATCGAGGACGGATCGCTGGCGAAAGACACGGTCAGACGATCGACGTCGATCGGTTCCTGCGCGGCGAAGAAATCGACTGCCCCGACAACAGGCGAAACTTCTCCGAGGAGAAGGAAATTCGACCGGACGGTGAGGTTCGTATCGGGATCGGTCGAGCCGATGCCGCCGAACGAAGACGACGAACTGGACGTGCGGCTGCTGCTCGAGGACGACGTCCTGCTGGAGCTCTTGTTGCTTGAAAGACTGGAACTGGACGACGAAGACGAGCGGCCCTCTTCCTCATCGCGATACTCATCGAGTTCGCCGTGCGCCTCCGCCACGAATGCGGCGGCGAGACGTGCCATCTGGCCGCGGGTCAATTCAGCTCCTGCATCGAGGTTGCCCGGCAACAACACTCCATGTTCTTCCGCCGCAAGCATATACGCCCGATACCATGCCCAACGTTCATTTTCGGGAGGTTCAGGCAATTCGTATCCGAATAATTCGACGAGGATTTTCACGGCTTCGGCATGATTCACGCTGCGCTCCGGATGGAAAAGTCCGTCAGGATTTCCCTCAACAACATCGAGTTCTTTCAAGCCGCAAATATCGCGGCTGAACCAGTCGGCTTGACGCACGTCGGGGAAGCAATTCCGATTGAGATCGTCGATCCACGGACCGAAGAGATTCGGCGTCGCACGGGCGGCGATCTTCACGAATTCCGCACGGTTGAGGGTACGATCCGGCGCGAAGGTTCCGTCCGGATTACCGGAGACGGCGCCAACATCCGAGAGAACACTGATCGCAGCGCGTTCAGCTGTCGAGAAATGTGAGGTATCGGAGTACCGATCGTCACCGTGCTGGTAATCCAACGCGAACGCGGTGGAGGAGAGTAACGACGCCACGAGGGCGACGGATACGGGAATGGTGGAGTGTTTCATATATACGTAAACGAATAAACGGAACAAACGTATCACAAAAACTGTAGAATCTTCACGCATGACCTCTCTTAAGGATCGCGTATCGGGATTCTGCAGGGCCACGGGCCTGAAGCTGAACACGGACCTCGGCCAGCACTACCTGGTCGATGAAGCCGCGCTCGAAGCAATCGTGGAGAGCGGAAAATTACAGCAGGGGGAATTGGTCGTGGAGATCGGCGCGGGCATCGGCGTGCTGACGGAGGAACTCCTCAAAGCAGGTGCGCGCGTGAAGACGATCGAGTTCGACAAGCGCGTCATCCCGCTCCTCAACGCCTACGTCGACGCGGCGCGATGGGGCGACAAACTGGAGGTCATCGAAGGCAACGCGTTGGATGTCCCCTTCCCCGAGGAGCCGTACAAAGTCATCGCGAACATCCCCTACCACATCACGTCGCCGCTGCTACGGCACATGTTCCTTGAGAGCCCGAAAAGCCCGTCATCCGCCACGCTGCTCATCCAGCGCGAAGTGGCCGAACGCATCTGCGATCCCGACGACAGTGGCCTCCTCACGGTCGTCGTCTCGCTCTTCGGGAAGCCCTCGATCGTACGGCACGTGCCGCCGTCGTCGTTCATGCCGCCCCCAGCGGTCGATTCCTCAGTCATGCACATCGCCTGCTTCGAACAACCCCTCGCCGACGGCCCGACGATCGACGCCGTGATGTCGCTGCTCAAACTCGGTTTCAGCCAGAAACGCAAAATGCTCCGCAATACGCTCGGCAGTCTGCCCGATGGCGACGCACTGCTCGCATCGGTGAATATCGACCCGACAAGGCGCCCGCAGACTCTCACAACCGCGGAGTGGATCGCCTTGGCGAAGGCTCGTTCTGCGGCACACAAGAACGGAGACTAAGCCCTACGCCAAGCGAATCCGTACGGGCGTGGCGGCGCCAAGCCCCAACGACGCCGCAGAACGGCGCATAGCCTGTGGCCATGCAGATCCAGCGTTCGACATGGGTCCTCATCAGCTTCCTGGCATGCACAGCCCTCCTCGGCACATGGCGCGTGCACCGTGCGCCCGCCCTGAACCACGTGGAACGCGTCGGCACGGGTGCAGTTATTCTTGAGGGCCGCATCGACGGCGCGCCGGAGATCGCAGACACGTCGATCTCCTACGTCGTGTCGTCGCTCTCGCAGTCGGGCACGGCGCTGCGGGGCTCGATCCTCATCCGCGACACCCGCATGTGGCCGCGGCACTTCTACGGCGAGACCGTGCGAATCATGGGAAAGCTAGAACCCGCCGAGCACGATGGCTACGGCGCCTCTCTGCGGTCGCGCGGCATCCAGGCCACGATGTACGGCCCGCGCATCGAGATGCTCAAAGAAGCGCCGCTCAGCGCATTCGGCACGCTCACCTTCATCCGCGAATCGATCGAAGGACGCATCCGCCAACTCTTCCCCGAGCCCGAAGCATCGCTCGCGGTCGGGCTACTCACCGGCACACGGGCGTCGTTCCCGGACGCGCTCACGGAAGACCTGCGCACCAGCGGCCTCACGCACATCGTCGCGATCTCCGGTTCGAACGTCGCGATCGTCCTCGTGATGATGGAAAGACTGCTCTTCTGGCTCCCCCGACGCTGGCGCCTCCTCCCCCTCCTCGTCGGCATCGCGCTCTTCGTCATCTTCACCGGCGCGAGCGCGTCGGTCGTCCGCGCGGGCATCATGGGCGGGCTCAGTGTCCTCGCGCTCCACGCGGGTCGTGTCGGCCAAGCGCGCCGGACCATCGCCTGGACGGGCGGCCTCATGCTGCTCTGGAACCCGCTGCTCCTGACCAACGACCTCGGATTCCAGCTGTCGTTTCTCTCGGTGCTCGGCATCCTCGAAGTATCGCCGCACCTCGAATTGCTCCTCAAACGCGTGCCCAACATCCTCGGTCTCCGCGAGAGCATCGCACTCACGCTGGCGTCGCAAGCCATGGCCGCACCGTGGATCGCCTATGCCCTCGGCAACCTCTCGCTCGTGGCGTTGCCCGCGAACTTACTCGCCGCGCCGCTCATCCCCTGGTCGATGCTCTTCGGGTTCCTTGCATTCCTCTTCTCGTTCATCGGCCTCGGCCTGCCCGTAGCATTCATCGCCGCGATCCCGCTCTCACTCATCATCGCGGTGGCCGAAGTGTCCGCTGCCGCTCCATACGCCGCGATCGATGGGCTCGTGATACCGGCCTGGACGCTGCTGCCCTACTACGCAGCGCTGGCATCGGCACTGGCATGGCTAGGCCGTCATACGAAAAACCCCGCCCTCGTGATGGAGCGGGGTCCCCGTCCGTCCGCCGAGGCGGATCAGGATTTGCGCATCATACTGTCCAGCGACAGGCGTCCTGCGCCGTAGCAGAGGACGACGAGCAACGCGCCGAGAATCGCGGCGTCGAGCTCCCAGGCCATCTGGCTGCCCATGAACACGCCGCCCCACACGAATTGCTTCATGTAGATGGCGCCGATCATGATGATCGACAAGCCGAGCGCCGCCCAGCGGGAGAGAAAGCCGACAACGAGGGCGATACCCCCGAGCGGTTCGGCGATCGACAGAATCATCATGACGATGTTCATGCCTTCGGCCGGCTGCGACCAGGAACCGAACTTCATCATGCCGTGGCCGATGAAGATGGCGCCGATGATCACGCGCAGCGCGAGCATCGCGAGGTCGCCGAATTTATTGAGGAAAGACAGGGACATGAAGGAATGGGGAAGGAAACGGTGGAAAGTATACCACAAGCGGCTTTTCCACTATCACAAACGGACAGCCGGCCGCCGCGCCGACCGGACGTACGTTCCCGCCCTCTTCGCGAATCGCGCAGGCCAGCGGCTGGAGACCGTAACGGGTTCGACGCTTTCCCACGGACGTTCGCCGTGCGCGACCGTAAACGTTTTCTTGAAGTACGCCTGCGAGAAATAGTTCATTGCGTAGGTCGTGCCGGTTTTGATGAATCCCTCGCTCTTCAGGCGGCGCGCCGACGCGTAGTTATAAAAGTCCATCGTGAACTTCACCTCGCCCGCGGCGCGGAGGCGGCGCGCGATGTTCGTGTCGTCGCCCCAAAACGGAATGGACGTATCGAAGCCTCCGATGCGCTCGAGCGCGTTCCTGCGGACGGCGAAATTGGCGCCGAGGATCGCGAATTTACAGCGGTAGTACTCGGGCATCGCACATGCCATCCACCACATGTAGACGACCGTGCTCTGCCACTGGGGCAGGTCGTAGAACCGGCACGGTCCGCTCAGCGACACGAGGCGCGGGTTCTTCGCGAAGGCACGCTCGATCATCGGGAACCAATCGGCGTGGATGCGTGAATCGGCATCGAGGTACGCGAGAATCTCGCCCTTCGCGTTCTTGAATCCCGTATTGCGGGAATACCCCGTCCCCTTCCGCGGTTCGTCGATCACGCGGACCTTCGGGTACCGCAGCGCCACGTCGGCCGTGCGGTCGGTGCACGCGTTGCAGACCACGATGATTTCGAGGAGGTTCTTCGGCGCGTTGGCGAGCACGCTTTCGATGCACGCGGCGATGTACTGTTCCTCGTTGTACGCGGGGATGACGACGCTGATGGTCATGCGAAAAGGGGAAGTGAACAGAAGCGACCGGATCGCTACTGAAGACGACTTGAGAGGTCCTTCCTTACGCTTTCTTCCGGCGTTTTGGCGCTGTATTGTCAGATTCTACCGCTAGCATTTCGCGCATCGCGGCCAACCCTTCCGGCAGCTCCGTCACTCCGTGCTCCTCGCTCAGGTGGCCGCGTCCTTTCAGCGTCAGCGTCCATGCGTGCAAACGAGTCTCAAAGAGATCGCGATTTTTCAGCGGCACGAACGGGTCGTTGTCAGAAAAAATGGCGTAGATGTCGCGAATGTGCGACTTCACGTCTTTCACATCGATTGGAATGTCTAGCCACGGCCGAGCGATATTCTTCTCTTCGGTTGTCTCGAGTCCCTTCAACGTGAAGAACGGCGCCACAAAAAGCGCCCCGCCCGTCACCTGCCCCTTCGAGAGCGTCTCGAGGTAACGCATGATCGTCTGGCAGCCGATGCTGTGGCCGACGAAGAACGTCTTCTCATCCGGCTTCTTCACGGCATCCTGCAGCGTCGCGACCCAATCGCGGATCGTCGGCTTCTGCGTATGCGGCATCTTCAAAATACGAACAGTACAACCCTCTTTTTCCAGCTGTTTCTTCATCCACGGAAGCCACCCCTCGCTGACGCTTCCTCCCCAACCATGAACGATGAAGACGCGTGGTTTGCTCATGCGATCGATTCTACACCACGCCGAAGAAACCGGGGAGGATATCCCCGGTCTCCTGGACTCTGATTTCTGTCTTCTGGCTTCTTACCTCACCAACTGTCCGCGGATTTCGCCATTCGGATTGGCAACCGTGTGGACATTCACGTAGACGTCTCCGTCGAGGAGCAGGCTGCGCTCTTCGGACGTAAGATCGGTCCACGTGCCCGATGCGCGAAGCGTCGTTTGATTGAAGGTGATCGGTTCGAGGACCGGTCCGTTCACGCCGACCGTTCCGCGGTGGAAATGCGCGCCAGTGATTGTCGATCCGCTGATACTGCGGAGCGTGAGGTCATACTGCAGGCCGGCGGACGTCAGCGTGAAGCTGCCCGTGCCGGTAGCCGAGCTCACGACGAGCGGCACTTCCTTGGCGCCATTGAGCGCCGACGTGAAGCTGAGGCTCGTCGATCCGTACACGAACGTCATGTCGTCCGTGAATGAGATATCGTCGATCGTCAGCAGGTTCGTGACCGTCAGGGTGTACTGGTCCTGATTGACGAGCGGCTCGTCGAGGACGATCTCCACTATGTCATCCGATACCAAGCCGACGGAATCGATGTTCACGTCGCTGTCGAAACCGTTGATACGGTAGCGAATCCTATCTTCCGCGCGCGCTTCATCAAGCTCATCGCTGAAGGTCACGCGAAGACGCGTGGTCGAAATAACCGCGACGCTTTCGATTGTTACATCCGCCGCGATGGCCGACGTGAACGTCATGCTGTCGTTAAAATCATCGCCAGCATCGCCGCCTTCGGGGCGCATGTCCTCGACCGAGAGACGGTAAATGACGCCCGTCATGAGGTTCGCATCAAGATTGAGATCGACCGTGGTATCGCTGACGATCACCACAGAATCGATGGTCATTTCGGCGCCGTTCGAGGTGCGCACGACCATGTAGCGATCCATGTCGTCGGCAAAGGTGGTTTCGACGTCGCCGCTGAAAACGACGCGGACGGTGTCGATGTCATGGGCGGTAATGCTCTGAATATCGGTCCTTACTACGACCTCATCGGCGCGGAAGACGAACGTTCGCGACGCGTCGAACGTGGTGCCGAGGTCTGCCCGAAGATTGTCGACGGACACGGTGTATGACTCTGTGTCCTGCAGGTCGTCACCGAGCATAAGGCGCACGGTGCGCGCGTTTTCGACTTCGATGCGATCGATGTCGACCGAGGCGCCTCCGACCATCTCGACGTCGTAATACACGAGATCATCCATGCGATTGGCGTCGAGATCAACGTTGAACGTGACTTCGATTTCATCGGAAGCAAGAGCGTTGGCCGATACGATGCGGCCGTCCGTTTGATGGCAATCATCGCCGTAGCGCATGCCCTGCGAAGCGCGATGGAACATCACGACCATCTCCGCGCGGTTCATGGAACTTGCCGGACGTACGCGGCCCGTGCCGTCGTCGCCTTCGAGAATACAATGATCGGCAGCCGTTTGAATCGGATTAAAGTACCACTCGCCGCGCGGGTTATCCGGGAAATCGGGCGCGAGATCGAGGTACGCCAAGCGGAAGGCGCGCTGCAGAAGCACGGCCATTTCCGCGCGGTTCACGCGGTCGCCAGGGCGTGCCGTACAAGGGCGCACTCCCGTGCCGTAACAGTCGCGGTCGCCTTTGACCCACCCTGCGCGGGCGGATGCTTCGACGTACGGGTAATACCAGGCCGTCTTCGGCACGTCGCTGAAACTGCCCGTCGTCGGGTAGACCAAGTCCTCGCCGTAGACGCTCACGAGGAGCTTCAAGACCTCCGCGCGCGTCGCGAGATCGTTCGGACGAAGCCGGGCTTCGTTGTCGTCGAGGGCGCCCGACTCAAGGAGTGCGGCGGCGGACGCTTCATACCAGACGCCGGCTTCGACGTCGGTGTAGTGCGTGTCCTGCGCCGCGACGGTCGCGACGCTCGTCAGCGCGATTGCGCTGGCAGCGACAGCCGCTGTGAGGCGGTGCCACGTGCGGGAATGAGATAGATGCTTCATACGAAATGGGGGAAAGATACACAGCAGCGGACGCGCCTCAGCCGACGTTCTTACCAACTACCCGCTCGAAAGCGGCGAGCCGAACAATCGCATTCTACGAACTCCTTGTGCAGGAAGCGTCATGGATCCATACTTCAGAGCAACAATGCGTCGCTTCCTTGCATCGGCGTGGTACCCATTCTCGATCTGCCTCGTGCTCGCGGGCGCGACGTTTGTAGCGGCCTTTGTAGGCGTCGTGACATTCGACGTGGGAAATGCGGAGATCCAAAACTACGCGTACATCGCAGGAGATGCCGCTGGCCCGGTCACGGGACTGCTCAGCTTTCTCGCCATCAGCATTCTGAACGTCGTCCGCAGAATCCTTCGGCTGCGAAAAGTGCAATGGCTGCATCCAGTCATCGTCCTCATCGGCATCGTGCCGTGGGTCGTCTTCGCATGGATCCTCACCGGCGAACCGGAGTACACCCCGATCGGCCGCGCTGTCGTATGGTTCGTCGCCCGCCCGCTCCTCTGGGGCTCACTCATTGCAACGATCGTCGCCGTCATCCTCTCTCTCCCGATCTTCTTCCAATCCTTCGGCAAGCTCAGGACAGGCTCAGGATCACTATTATTAATCGTAGCCTTCACATCTCTCACTGGTTGTCTTGGCGACGTGATGGAAGTGCTGTGCGCGGGCACGCCGGACGAGGACCACTGCTTCCAGGCTGCCGCCGTGCAGGAATCCAAACCCGAAACGTGCGCGAAGGTCGCGGGCGAAGCATTCGTGGGCCAGAACCCGCCGAGGGATAAGTGCTACCTGCAGATCGCGGAACACAACGGCGACCCGACCGTCTGCGACAAGATCGAGGGTGGCATCACGAGCTACTCGAAGGAAGAGTGCCTCGACAACGTCTACCGCAACCACACGGTCGATTCATGCGACAAAGCCGAGGACCAAATCGCCTGCCGGACGGCCTATGCCAGAAAATTTGGCGAGTGCGGCGATGGCTTCTACTTGAGTAAAAAGACCAATACCTGCGTGAAGCGCGAACCGGGCGTAACAGGCAGCGATGATGATATCGAGAGCAAGGTCGAAGGCGACCTAAACACAATCAAAGATGCGGCGACGGGTAAGTATATGGAGCTCCTCGAAGGCGCGATCGAGTCGGAAACAGATCCGAGCAAACTCGCGGGTCTGCAGGCATACAAGGAGTTCCTGGAGAAAGGCGGCGAGCAGCTCGAGAACGTCGGCACGACGGTCGACCAGCTGAAAGAGATCAAGAAGATCTTCCTTGATGCGTACGATCCTTCGATGGACGTCGAGAAAATGCCGGTGAACAAGATCCTCGATCCGGGCTTGTTCGACAACATCAAATCCCGCCTCTTCGGCGACGATCCCCCGTCGGAACGCGCAAAGGCCGACGATGCCTTATCGGTCTACGAAGCGATGCTGAAGCGCCAGGGCGAGATCGACTTCCTGAAGAAGGGGAAGATGGACCGCCTCACCGAAACGATCACGTCGAAGGTGAAGGACAAACTCACCGGGGACCTGACGGAGAAGATCACGGGCATCGTCGAGAGCGCCGCTGGACCGGCATTCAAGGCGGTTACATTCGTCGGTGACGCTGTGAAGTCGTTCCAGGAAGAAGCGCAGAAGGAAATGTTCGTCGGCCTCGCAGCGGCCTACAATCGTCAACGCGACGCGATCAAACAGAGCAACGCGGGCCTCGACGCCGAGGAACTTCACAAACGCACGGTGCAGTCGGTGAAGGAAAACCCCTACGCCGATAACCCGAACGCGGGCTTCGTGAAGTACGGCAACATCCTCGAAAACCCCGACTGCCAGGATGGCGGCAATCCCCTCTGCATCGACGATCGCGTCTTCTGGACGGCGATGGATAAAGCGTACGTGTATACGCACAAGTAAAAAACACCGGAGAGGCATTGCGCAGGCAATTGGCAGAACCAGGCTTTCAGTACCTAACAAAAAGCGCCCCGTCCGACGAATCGGAGCGGGACGCTGATGTCTTTCGAAAAATCGAAATTACGCGGCGGAAACCGCCGTGGCCTTCGGGCCCTTGTCGCCCATACCAGCCGTGTACGTCACTTTCTGACCGGCGGACAAACCGTTGAAGTCGCCGCTGAATTCGGAGTTGTGGAAAAACAGATCGGCGGAACCATCCTCCGGCGTGATGAATCCAAAACCTTTATCGGTGACTGTCTTGACGATACCTGTAGCCATATAAAACTGTAGAGAAGAATAAAAGTAGACAGTACTCCCTTTTCCCGTTTTTACCTACACTTCCGACGAAGAAAACGAATAACCGAGAAAATGGCGTTCCCGGTAAGAAATAGCGGCCAAAAACGTCTTCCATGCCGTCCCCCTCTTTCACGTATGCGCTTTCTCGCCCTCGAAGCCAATATCCGGAAACTCAAACAGCGGTTTATCGTGGAAGGAGAAGAAGAGCTCCTCGCGACAACCCGCCATGCATTCGCGTTCATCATCCCCCTCCTGTGGATCATACCCGCCGCTGGACTGGCGATCGCGCTGTGGGTGCAGGGCATGCGCATGGGCTTCGACTTCGTCGTGATCACCGGCGTGCTCTACGCCGCGCTCGCGTTCCTCCTCACCATGGCGATCCATGCGTTCATCGAGTGGCGCTACAACTTCGTCGTCGTCACCACCGAGAAAGTCGTCGTAGTCGACCATCGCTTCGTCTTCAGCCAGGTTATCCGGCCAATCCCTCTCGATACCATCGCAACGACCGATACGGGATCGCAGTACCTCGGCCTCGGCAACTGCGGCTACGTGAACCTTCACCTGTCCGAAGTGCTGCAAGGCACGAATAAAGAGATCCGTCTCGACCGACTCCCGAAGCCCGACGTCATCGCAGGCATCATCGAAAACGCGCGCGTGCTCAAGAGCCAGCGCTCGCCGGGCGATAGGGGCGCGGAAGAGCAGCGCGGCAAAGTGGAAGGGATACAGGAAAAAACGGTGAAGCATATCCCGACGACCGCGGGCGTTCCCCCGCCACCGGACGCACCGCTGCCACACGATGCACCGGCCGAAGAAGAACCCGCTCCCATGCCGCGTGTCGTGATGACAGAACAAGGACAACTGGCCTACACGGCCGACGGACAAGCGGTCGAAGTCGTGCCGGCGGACGCGCTCCATGCCCCCGCCTCGAACAACGATACGCCCCCCACAGGCGGCGCCGGTGAATCGGTCAGCACCGATGCCTTCGACGGAACGGCATAATGGCACACAATCACTGTTATTTGACTATATATCATAAATAGTTTATAAAGTACTCATGAAGACTATCGTTCCAGTGGAGACGGACACTCGCCTCTCGGCGTCGTACATGGTGCATCCATCCGAACAAGAAGGAGAAAAACTCTTTGGCGCGTTCGTGCACGGCATGAGTCATACGCGCAATCACGCACTCGACCTCATCGATGAAGTCACGCCGCACGGTATCGACGCCGTCACGACGGATATTCAGTCTGAGAAAGCATGGTTCAAGAACGCAATTTCAATAAAATCCTACGTTCGTGCACTCTCAAAAACGCTGCACACTATCGAAGAAGAGACACGGCGGCGCATCGATTTCGTCTGCGGCCACTCGATGGGTGGACGCATGCTGCAAATGGCGATGGACGCAGATCCGACACTACGACGGCCGACGGTGCTCATGGCGCCGGTCCCGCTGACGAGCGCTTGGCCCGCGACGCAACGCGCGATCGGACGCGACTGGAAGAAAATGGCCACGATGGCGCTGAAGCGCGACGTCTTGCACGCGATGAAAACGCCCGACGACGTCCGCACGCTCTTCTTCGACGGAGAGACGCCGGACGAGATCGTCCTGGCTACGATGAGCGAACTCCGGCACACGTCGTTCCGCGCGTACCTCTCGCTCGGCAACCCTTCATCTCTCTCGACGACCGATCAGAAAACATTGCTCCTCCGTTCCGACACGGACGAATTGTTCTGGGACGAGAAATATGAAACCGAACGGGCGCTGTACGGCGACAACCTCACCGAGATCGCCCTACCGCGCGGCGGCCATGATTTCTTCATCGAATTCGCGAAGGACACCGCGAAGCACATCGCCGACTTCGCGCACGAGAATGCTACGTAATTTGAATACATAGTGACTATCCGCCGATTGAACCAATAAAAGGCCCTCTGTGTACGCGTTCAGTTGAGCCTTTTCCATCTGGAAAGCTTCGTTCCTACCCTGTATCCTCCGCACGCGTTCATTCTAGGGGCCATCGTCTAAAGGTTAGGACAGCGGGTTTTCAGTCCGCTAATCGGGGTTCGATTC
>CAYGDM010000013.1:0-12724 GCA_964348685.1 uncultured Candidatus Peribacteria bacterium
CCTTGGGGACCTGCACGTCGAAGATGTGCTCACGCATATTGAAGCTGTCGATGCGCTGGCGGAGCGCCGCGGCGACCGCATCTTCGTATCCTGCGTAGGTGTGCACCACGTACCAGTTCCGTCCGGCATTTGGGTCCTGCTTAGCCATGGAGAGTAGGGGGAAGTGGTGTTACGCGTTGAAATTCAAAATTTGCTTCAAGAGCTGCGCGAGGCCGAAGTCGACCGCTCCGAGGATGGCCGTACAGGCGAACGTGAACACGAGCACGATGATCGACAGGCGGATGGCCTGTTGGCGGGTGGGCCAGCGGACGTGGCGCAATTCGACGACCGCATCCTGGAAGAAGGTGATGATCTGCTGCATAGGATTCGCTTTGAAAAAAGCCCTCAAGGGCTATGGACCCATTATAGGCGTTTCACGGCCATGCGCAAGGTTAATTCGGCTCGTTCGATGCATCCTCCAGGTCGTATTCCGGCTGGGAGAACGCGTGAATCTTCGTGATCGGCAGGGCCACGAACCAGACTCGGCCTTTGATGCTCTCGTCGGGGACGTAGGGGAAGTCCTCCGCGCCGATCTTGAAACTGCGCGAATCGTGGCTGTTGCGGCGGTTGTCGCCGAGGAGGAAGAACGAGCCTTCGGGGACGGTGTACGACACGGGCGAGCGGTCGCCGCTGTTCGGCGGATGCTTGAACGTGCTGCCTTGGTTCACTTCGTCGAGGTATGGTTCGTCGAGTTCCTGCACCTCGCCGTCGATCGTGGTGCGTACGTAGACGTTGCCGTTGCGGATTTCGACCGTGTCGCCGGGAATGCCAATGACGCGCTTCACGTAGAACTTCTTCGGTTCGTTCGGCGGGCGGAACACGACGATGTCGCCGCGCTCCGGGTCGCCCAGGATGTATGCGAGTTTGTTGATGACGATGTACTCGCGGTCCGCAAGCGTGGAATCCATCGAGTGGCCTTCCACCTGGAACGGCGACACGAGGAACGTGCGGATGCCCGCCACGATCGCCACGATCACGACGATGTTGAAGACGACGTCGAGGACGTGGAACCAAAACCCTCGTTGGACGGGCGTGTGTGCCATCTCAGGTATCCTACGATTCATCCCTCACGGTGTACAGCAGATACAGGCCTGTTTCGGCGCGCTTCCGCCCGGTACACTGCATTCCGATGCTGCAGAAGATGTTGTTCTCGAAGCACTTGGACGACGACGAAGTGCTCGTCCGAGTGGTGCATAAGCATTGGCTGATCGGTACGAAGGCACTCTTCTGGCCCACGCTCTGGCTCGTGCTCGCGGCGCTGCTCGCGGTCGGCTTCCCGACGAGGCCCATGCTTATCGTCGCGGGCGTGTTCGCGTTTTGCGTGCTCGTCTGGTGGCTGCGCAATTTTTTCGATTACTTCCTCGACGCGTGGATCGTGACGAATGAAGGCATTATCGACGTCGCGTGGCACGGGTTCTTCCATCGCGAGTCGTCGCGCATCCTCTACAGCGACATTCAGGGCGTCAGTTATGAAATCAAAGGAGTCGTCGGCACGCTCTTACAGGTCGGCGTCATCTCGGTCGAGAAAATTTCGACGGGCGACAGTGTGTCACTCGAGTGGGTGAAGCGTCCGAAGAAAATCGAATCGATGCTCCTGAATAATCAGGAGAAGTATTTGCACAAGAAAAATTTGAAAGACAGCACGCAATTGCAGGAAATGCTCGCGACGCTCGTCGCGGAGCGGTTGCACATGCAGGAACTGGGTTTAACCGATGACGACGCCGACGAATGACATTCCTCTGGATCGCCATCGGCATGCTCGTGTTCCTCGCGGTCGTCGTGATGGTCGTCGTGTTGCTGAAAACGCGCCGCCGCGGCTTGTCTCCCGCATCGAAATCGAAGATTGAAAAATCGCTACAGCAAGCCGTTTTGCAGCAGGATCCCGTTCGGCGCGTGATCGCGGTCGATACGGTGCTCGACCTTGCGCTCAAAGAGCTCGGATTCGGCGGTTCACTCGGCGACAAGCTGAAGAAAGCCGGTCCGCGCATTCCGAACATCCAAGCGGTGTGGGAGGCACACAAACTGCGCAACCGCATGGCGCACGAACACGACGCGAACGTGAACCAGGCGGAAGTCGACCGCGCGGTGCGCATTTTGGAACACGCCATTCGCACGCTCTCCGCATGAAGCCCTCGCTCGTCATCATCGGCCTCGGCAATCCAGGAAAAGCGTATGAGAAGACGCGGCATAATGCCGGCTTTCACGCGCTTGATACGCTTGCCGAGAAATTCGGCACCGGTGACTGGAAAGAAATGTCGAAATTTCAAGGAGTTGGCTGCGAAGCGCGCATCGGCGTCGTGCCCGTGTTGCTCCTCAAGCCGCACACGTTCATGAACCTCTCCGGCGAGGCGGTTCGCAAAGTCGTCGATTTCTACAAGCTCGACGCCGCGCAGAACCTGCTCGTGCTCTGCGACGACATTGATCTACCCATTGGTACGCCGCGCCTGCGGAAGTCCGGCAGCGCCGGCACGCACAACGGCCTCAAGTCGATCATCGAACACGTCGGCGAAGGATTCCCGCGCCTGCGCCTGGGCATCGGTCCCAAGCCCGAGAAGGTCGACCTCGCGTCGTGGGTGGTGAGTGCCTTTTCCGACGAAGAACGCAAAGTGATGGACGGGCTCTATGCCGTCGTTCCGGAGATCGTAAAGGAGTTCGTGGTGGAGCTCTGATTACTCGAAACGGATTGTCGCGGCGGTTTCTTTCAGCTGGCGCACGAGTTCGTCATTGCTGAGTGCCGACGCGGCGGCGCACGACGTGCGGATCACGACGTTGTCCTGCGGTCCGGAGATATCAATTCTGGGTGCAGGGCAGACGCCGTCGACGTTCGCGAGCAACACGGCATCGTAGCCTCCGACGGTGAGCGTTTCGATCGTGGGGCTCGGATACTCGGTTTCAAAGAGGCGTTTCGTTTCGTCCGCTGGGCGGGAACCTTCGAAGCGAAGATCGAAATCGCGGACAAGGTCGCACGTCGTTCCCATGTTCACCGCGTCGGTCCATCGCGGCGTACCGAACGCGATTCTCTCTTCCTTCGGTGGTAGTGGCACGATGTCGTCCCATTGATCGTTCGCTGGCATTTCGATGCTGATGTACGGAGAAGTCTCCGGAATGTTAACGCGTTCGCTACTGTTCGCAGCCGCAATAACCGGCTTTCCGTCGCACGGTGACGTTACCGCGATGGGATCGGGCGTCGGCACGGGCGTACAGGCGCAGAGGGTTGCGATGGTGAGGAATGCGATGGTTGTGCGTGCGTTCATGTGTCCTAGGTTACGCGGAAACGCGGGGCAACAAAAGAGAGGCCTTTCGACCCCTCTCTTGGTTCTATTTGCGGTGATTCTTCTTACCAGTTCCAGTTCCAGAACTCGCGCCAGCGATCGGCCCAGAAGCGGTTGTTCCATTCGTTATCGTCGAACGGAGTGTTGCAGCCCGGGTCGAGCGGGAAGTCTGTGGCGCCGTCGCCGTCGTTGTCGATGCCGTCGTTGCAGCGGGGGGCGCGGAAGTTGAATTCATCCGTGTCCGTGGCGCTCTGGCAGCCAGTATCGAGCGGGAAGTCGATCGTGCCGTCCTGGTCGTTGTCGATACCGTCGTTGCAGGCGACGAGCTGCGGAACGACCGTGTTCGCTTCGCTCGTGTCGGCGGCGTTCGCGCAACCCGGATCGAGGAGGTCGACGAGTCCGTCGCCGTCGTTATCCACGCCGTCGGCGCAGGCTACGGCTTGGACCGTCTGGTTCTGTTCGTTGTTGTCGTCCGCGTTCACGCAGCCGAGGTCGTTCGGGAAGTCGACGAGGTTGTCGCCGTCGTTATCCACGCCGTCGCGGCACTGGGGTACGAACGTCGAGTTGTATTCGTCGTTGTCCGTGGCGGACGTGCAGCCGGTGTCGGCCGGGAAGTCCGTCAGGCCGTCGCCGTCGTTGTCGTAGCCGTCGGCGCATTGCGCGTTCGACACGAACACTTGGCGGTTGCGGAACGTGACCTGGGCGCAGTTGACGCTTGCGGTGACGTTTACGACGCCGTTTTGCGGTGAGACCGAGAGCTGCGTCCAACCGGACGGGATGATTTCGGCGACGCCGTGCTGGCCCGGGGTGACGTTATCGAAGCGGGCGCGGCCGTTGGCGCCGTTGTACGTGACGCGCGTGGCGTCGAGGATGAACGTGAACTGCGCGTCGACCGGGAGGCGGTTGCCGTGCGGATCGTACGTTTCCTTCATGATTTCGATGCAGCCTGTCTGGATCGGATCATCACCTTCGTTGTTGTCCTGCGCATTGGCGCAGCCCGGATCCAACGGGAAGTCGACGCGGCCGTCGAAGTCGTTATCCACGCCGTCCGAGCACTGTGCGGCGGCCTGGCAGGAGACGAACGTGTTCACCGCTTGGGCGTTGTTGTTGCCTTGGTTCGGGTCCGGCTGGACCGGAACGACGTTGGCGTTCACGACGATTGTCGTGTTGCAGATGCCGCCGACGGCCTGGGCCTGCGCCGTTTCAATGCCGAGGGCGAGGTTGATCAGGCTTTCGAAGGTGGCGGAGCCGAAGCCCGACGCCGGGATGTTGAACACGACATTGCGCGTCGTTTGCTGGAAGAGGCCGAGCGTGATGCCCGAGCAAACCACGAATGCACCTTGCTGCGTGCAGCCTTGGCTCGAGAGGCCCGCGTTGAACGTGACGCCCGTCGGGACGCTCACGCGGAGCGAGAATGGGGTTGTGGCGGCGTCGGGGCCGTTGTTCGCGACCGTTACTACGTACTGTGCCGTGCCGCCTCCTTGGATCGTGGCCGGGCCCGTGAGCGAGATCGAGAGATCGGCGGCGCCGTCTCCTTCGTTGTTGTCGTTGCCGCCCGAGCAGCCCGCGTCGTTCGAGTCGATGCGTCCGTCGCCGTCGTTATCGATGTTATCGTTGCACTGCGTCTGCGGAACGTTCGATTCGTCCGTGTCCGTCGGACCGGTGCAGCCCGGATCAGCCGGGAAGTCCGTGAGGCCGTCGAAGTCGTTGTCGCGGAGGTCCTGACACGCGGCTTCGTCTCCTTCGTTCGTGTCGTTCGGTCCGGAGCAGCCCGGATCCTGGAGGTCCGTGCGTCCGTCGAAGTCGTTATCGATGCCGTCCGAACACTGCGTGAGCGGCGCATTGAATTCGTCGTTGTCCTGCGGGCTCGAGCAGCCCGGATCAGCCGGGAAGTCGATTCGCCCGTCGAAGTCGTTGTCGTTGAAGTCGCTGCACTGCGTGGTGGCCGGGCAGTCGACGCGCGTCGGGGCGTTGGCCGTCGACGACACGTTGTTGCCGGTCGTGGCAGTGTCTTCGGTCGAGGTGATCGACGCGGAGTTCACGATGGGCGGCGTTTGGTTCTGCGTGCAGTTTTGAATCGTCGGGACATCGAAGCCGATCGTGAAGGATCCGAAGATGCCCGCGGGGAGCGTGCCGATGGGGCACGTTACGACGTTATTCGAGACCGAGCAGGGCAGGTAGCTGGCGTTGTCGTTGAACGTGAGTCCGGCGGGGACCGTGTCCGTCACGACGACGTTCGTCGCCGCGGCCGTGCCGCTGTTGCCGACCTGGATCGTGTAGACCAGTGTGTTGCCGCGCACGATGCTCGTCGGGCCGGACTTCTGGATCTGCACGTCCACCGTCTGGATTTGGTTGAATTCATCGGTATCGAGCGGGTTAGCGCATCCCGGATCGAACGGGAAGTCGATCAGGTTGTCGCCGTCGTTGTCGCGGAGGTCCTGGCACGCGGCTTCGTCGCCTTCATTCGTGTCTGTGGGGCCGCTGCAGCCCGGATCCTGGAGGTCCGTGCGTCCGTCTCCGTCATTATCGATGCCGTCCTGGCAGGCGGGGAGCGGTGCGTTGAATTCATCGTTGTCCTGGGCGGAGGTGCAACCCGTGTCGAGCGGGAAGTCGATCTTACCGTCGAAGTCGTTATCGAAGCCGTCCTGGCAGGCCGACTTCGGGTTCGTTTCGTCGGTGTCCGTCGGGCTCGAACAGGAGAAGTCCTGCGGGAAGTCCGTGGCGCCGTCCTGGTCGTTATCGATGCCGTCTTGGCACTGGTTCGACTGCGGACAGTCCGCGCGCGTCTGCGCCGGAACCTGGGAGGCCGTGTTATTGACGTTATTGCTGTCTTGCTGCGGCAAAGCGGTGATAACGGCCGTGTTCGTGATGCTCAAAGACGTCGTGCAGTTCTGGATCGTCGGAACGTCGAACGCGAGTTGGAATGAGCCGGAAGCGCCCGCGGGGAGCGTTCCGATCGGACATGTCACTTGGTTGCCCGAAACCGAGCAGGGGACGTAGCTCTGCGCATCGTTGAACGTGAGGCCGGTCGGGACATTGTCCGTCACGATGACGTTGTTGGCCTGGGCCGCGCCCTGGGCGTTGCTGACGGTAATGGTGTAGACGAGGGTGTTGCCGCGGACGATCACCGGCTGGTTCGTCGTCTTCTGGATCGAGAGATCGATCATCTGCGGTGCGTTGAATTCGTCGTTGTCCTGGGCGGAGGTACAACCCGTGTCGAGCGGGAAGTCGACCAAGTTGTCGAAGTCGTTATCGAAGCCGTCCTGGCAGGCCGACTTCGGGTTCGTTTCGTCGGTGTCCGTCGGGCTCGAACAGGAGAAGTCCTGCGGGAAGTCCGTGGCGCCGTCCTGGTCGTTATCGATGCCGTCTTGGCACTGGTTCGACTGCGGACAGTCCGCGCGCGTCTGCGCCGGAACCTGGGAGGCCGTGTTATTGACGTTATTGCTGTCTTGCTGCGGCAAAGCGGTGATAACGGCCGTGTTCGTGATGCTCAAAGACGTCGTGCAGTTCTGGATCGTCGGAACGTCGAACGCGAGTTGGAATGAGCCGGAAGCGCCCGCGGGGAGCGTTCCGATCGGACATGTCACTTGGTTGCCCGAAACCGAGCAGGGGACGTAGCTCTGCGCATCGTTGAACGTGAGGCCGGTCGGGACATTGTCCGTCACGATGACGTTGTTGGCCTGGGCCGCGCCCTGGGCGTTGCTGACGGTAATGGTGTAGACGAGGGTGTTGCCGCGGACGATCACCGGCTGGTTCGTCGTCTTCTGGATCGAGAGATCGATCATCTGCGGTGCGTTGAATTCGTCGTTGTCCTGGGCGGAGGTACAACCCGTGTCGAGCGGGAAGTCGACCAAGTTGTCGAAGTCGTTATCGAAGCCGTCCTGGCAGGCCGACTTCGGGTTCGTTTCGTCGGTGTCCGTCGGGCTGGAGCAGGAGAAGTCTGCCGGGAAGTCCGTGGCGCCGTCCTGGTCGTTATCGATGCCGTCCTGGCACTGGTTGATGCACTGGACGTTCGACACAACATCGTCGACGTCGGCGCCGAGCTGTTGACCGCTCAACCATGCTTCGGCACGGTTGCGGATTTGCGTGTTGCACGCTTGGATCTGCGGAACGTTGAAGGTGAGGCCGATCGTGACCGTGTTGCCCGGAGCGATCGCGTTGATCGGGCAGGAGATCTGCTGGGGGCCGGATTGGTATGAACACGTGACGCCCGTGCTGGATACGAATGTGAACGGTACGAACTTCTCGTCGTTTTGGTCGAGGAAGTAATCGAAGACGTTGACGTTTTGCGCGTTCACCGATCCCGTGTTGCGCACCGTGATCACGTACGTGACGTTCTGGCCGGGCACGATGCTTCCTTGTATCGTCTTTTCGACGTCGAGGTTGGCGATGTTGCGCGGGCTTTCATCGTTGTCGCTGCTATTGAAGCAGCCCGGATCCTGCGGGAAGTCGACGAGTCCATCGCCGTCGTTGTCGATGCCGTCGGCGCATTGCGGCTGCTGGCAGGAGTTGGGGGTGACGTCGAGCGTGACCTGGCACGGCGTGCGGTGGTCGCGGTTGCCCGAGTTATCGAAGTAGTTGAACGAACCCGGTTCGTCGTGGCTTAGGTACGCGCGCGTAGCGCCGTTCGGGACCGTGATGCCGGCCGAGCCGAACGTGTTAAGTTTTACTTTCTGGAGCGTTTGGTTCGAGTTGTTCGTGAAGCTGACTGTGCCATTGTCGCACGAAAGGGGCAGCTGATCCTGGCCGCCGTAGATGCGTGCCGAATAGGTGCCGCTCACGGAGACGAGTTTCATCGTGCCGCCGGCCTGCACGTTCGAGATGAACGTCGGGGCCTTGGCGTCGCCGGACGGGGCGACGTCTTCCCACGGGCCCTGCTTGCCCTCGAAGCTCGTCGTGACGCGCGTCGCGGTGCATTGGATTGCGTTGAATTCGTCGTTGTCCTGGCGGCTGGTGCAGCCGATGTCCTGCGGGAAGTCGGTCTGACCGTCTTGGTCATTATCGATGCCGTCTTGGCATGCAGCCCTGGGGTTCGTTTCGTCGTTGTCCGTCGCCGAGGAGCAGGAGAAGTCCCCGGGGAAGTCCGTCGCGCCGTCGTTGTCGTTATCGATGCCGTCTTGGCATTGGCTTTGATTGCACTGGCCGGGTGCGGCGGTCGAACACACGAGCGTGGCGATCCACTTGTTGTCGTTGATCGAGGAGAAGCTGTTGCCGTTCCATGCGTACATCTGGTTGTCGCCGAAGCTGGCGTAGCCGCAGCGGCTTCCGTATGCGGGGGCCGTGCAGTCGTAGCTCACCACGTGGTTGTAGCCGGCGAGTTGGCAGAGCTTGAGGGCGGTCTGCGCGTCGTAGTGCAGTGCCGCGGTGCTCGGGATGAAGCCCTGGCCGCTATTGTTCACGAGGTTGCGCAGCGGGCCGAACGGGTTTCCCGATGTGATCGTCGACGTCTGGATCGGGCATTGCACCGCATTCGTTTCGTCGGTGTCGTTCGCGCTCGTGCAGCCCGGGTCCGACGGGAAGTCCGTCAGGCCGTCGTTGTCGTTATCGATGCCGTCCTGGCATTGCGACTGCGATACCGTGCCGCTGAAGCTTGAAAGCTGGTTGTTCTCTGGTGAGTGGAAGTTACAACGTCCGTTCGGGTACGCGCCTTCGTGGATCCAGTCGCGGCAGGTCGAGCTGACGTAGCTCTCGTAGCCGAAAATCTGGCAGACCGCTTGGAGGGTCTGGATGTTCTCCGTTCCGCTGTTGTCATCCCACTCGAAGCCGGCGCCCGTGGCGCCCGTGCTGCGGAGGATCGGCACGCTCGGCGGCGTGATCGACAAACCGCGGCTCTGAATGGCGTCGCGCACCGCTTGCCACATCAAGTCCGGATGGCCGGTTCCGCTCTCCATGCCCCGCACGACGTTCGTCCCGTTGCTTTGGCGGCAGGTGATCGAGGACAGCCACGTGTTGCCGTACTTCGGCGCTGCGTTTTGCGCAAAGAAGCCGGAAGACTGCGCTTCGGCGTTACTGACGCCGATGAGCGGTTCGAACACCGGAGTGCTCTGCAAAGCAGACCACGCGCCGCTGGCATGCAGCTGGATCGCGACGGTCGTAAGGAGAAGTGCGGAAGCGATACGCTTCTGCAGCAACGAGCGGGACATAATCCGGGAGGGAAAGATGAAGTAGAAAGGAAGTAGTATTGTCCCACATGACAACTTTTGTCAATGTTTTCTGCAAAGAAATGGCTGGTTGCGGCTCTTTTCTTTCAAAAAGGACCCCCGCTGCGGGAGGTCCTTCTTGTTTAAGCGGCTGAATGTATTATTAGATGCCAAACAGCATTTTTCGGCCGAATCCTGCGCCTGCGCCCGTCGCGACGCCAGCGAGGGCGATCACGGCGAGGAAGGGGAGGGAACCGTCGCTCGTCGGGGCCTTCTTCGAAACGGGCTTGAGGTGCGCGTTCTCCGTCGGGGCGGCGGCGCCCGTCGTCGGGATGATGCCGAGCACGCTGACTGTGACGCTCTCGCATTCCTCATCGAAGTCGTCGGATTCGACACACACTTCGTTGCGGATGATCTGGCCCGAGACCATGTAGGTCGGGACCGAGACGCGGTAGCGGAAGATTTCTTCGTCTCCTTCTTCGAGCTCGTCGATTTCCCATTCGAGGCGGCGGCCGCTGCGGCTGTCCGCGTCACCGTCGTCGATGATGATGACGTCGGCCGGGAGATTGTCGGTGACGACGAGGTCTTTGATCGTGCCGTCACCCGTGTTCTCGATGCGCACCGTGTAGTCGATGATGCCGCCGGGGAACACTTCGGACGTGCTCGCGGTTTTCGTCAGGTCGATTTCGACGTCTTCGTCGTTATCGTCGTCTTCGATATCCGTGCGGTCCGTGGCCGTGACATTCTGCACGTCGGCCGTGTTGAGGAGCGTGCCATCGGCGTCGTCGTCGACTTCCACTTCCACTTCGTACGTCTTCGTCTCGTTCGCTTCGAACGTCTGGTTCTCCCAGAGGATGACGCGGCCACTGCGGTTGGTCTCGTTCGGGCTGGCGTCTTCGAAGATCACTTCTTCGGGCAGCGTGTCGCGCACCGTGATGTTCGTTTGGCGCGTCGAGGAGAGGTTGCGCACCGTGATGCGGTACGTGAGCGTGTCGCCCGGTTCGACCTCCGTCTCATTGTCGGTTTTCGTGATCGACCAGCCACCCGTCGCGATCGACTGGCGGTTTTTGAACGTGACCGTGGCGCAGGATCCCGCGACGACGTTCACGACGCCGTTTTGCGGCGTGACCGATTGCTGGATCCAGTTGGTCGGGAGTGTTTCAGTGACCGTGTGCGTGCCGAGCGTCACGTTCTCGAAGCGTGCGCGTCCGTCGCTGCCGTTGGTTGCCGTGCGGATGCCGTCGAGGCCGAACGTGAACTGCGTGACTGGCGTGAGGACGTTGCCGTTCGTGTCGTACGTTTCCTTGATGATGTCGATGCAACCGACGAGCGTGCCGGGGCAGTTGATCTGCGTCGTGATCGCGCTCGTGTTATTGCCGGTGTTGCCATCGGTGCCGAAGCGCGTGACGGTCGCCGTGTTCGTGACGGATGCTTGCGCGCACGACTGGATCGTCGGGGCGTTCACCGTGATGACGAAGCTGCGCGTCTGGTTGGCCGTGAGCGTGCCGACCTGGCATGTGACGGTGCCGGATGCGAGCGTACATTCGCTGTTCGCCGACGAGACGAAGACGAGGCCCGACGGAATCGGATCGGTGATGACGACGCCCGTGGCGGTGCCCGGTCCGGAGTTCGTGACGCTCAGCGTGTAGCTGAAGTTCTCGCCGCGCGTGACGGCCGAGGGGCCGGTCTTCTGGATCGATACGTCGGAGGTTTGCGGCGTGCTTGGGCAGGTAACCGGCGTCGTGACGCTCGATTGGTTGTTCTGCGTGTTCGGGTCCGCAAGGTCGCTCAGGACCGCGGCCTGGTTCAGCACCTGGCCCGTGACGCACGTTTGGCCCGAGGGCTGCGTGACATTGAGGGTGACGGGGACGCTGATCTGCTGGCCCGAGGTCATCGTGCCGAGGTTGCAGAAGAGAACGGCGCCGGAGAGCGTGCAGCGATTGTCGCTTGCGCTGGCCACGAACGTCGTACCGGTCGGCAGCGGGTCGCCGACGATGACGTTGGGTGCGGACGACGGTCCGTTGTTCTTCACGAGGAGGGCGTAGGCGATGTTCTGGCCGCGGACGACCGTGTTCGGCGTCGGCCCAGTCTTGGTGATCTGCATGTCCGCTTGCTGCGGCGTGGGGCACTGCAGCTGCGTGGTGACGGCGCTCGTGTTGTTTGCGTTCGTCGTGTCATTCGTGGCCGTGAGCGTGGCGGTGTTCGTGACTGAACCCGTTTGGCAAACGCCCGTGACGGACGGAACCTGGAGGTTGATGGTGATGATGCGCTGTTCGCCGACGGCCATCGTGCCGATCGTGCAGCGGACGGTGCCGTTGTTCACCGCGCAGTTCTGGCCGGAGACGACCGGGGTCGTGAGGCCTTGCGGGATGACGTCGTCGACGACCACGTTCTGCGCGACGGCGGGACCGGTGTTCGTAACGGTGAGGCTGTAGGTGATGTTGCCGCCGCGAACGGCGGTCTGCGGGCCGGACTTCACGACCGAGACGTCCGCGTTCTGCGGAACCTGGCGGTTCTTGAAGACGACGGCGGCGCAGTTTTGGCCGGAGGCTACGTTGACCGTGCCGCCCGTAGGCGTGGTGTTGAAGAGCGTCCAACCGCTGGCCGTCACTTCTGTGACGATGTGGTTGCCCGGCGTCACGCTCGAGAAGCGCGCGCGGCCCGTGTTATCAGTGTGGACGGTTTCGCCCCCGTCGAGCTTGAAGGTGAAGGAGGGAACCGTGGTGAGGCGGACGCCGCCGGCGTCGAAGCCTTCCTTGAGGATCTCGATGCAGCCGATCTGCGGTGCGGGGCAGGTCATCTGCGTCGTGAACGACGCTTCGTTGTTGGCGATCGTCGGGTCGAAGAGATCGCTCTGGACCGCGGCGCGGTTGAGGATCGTGCCTGCCGTACACGTCGTGGGCAGTGTCGATTGCACCGTGATGTTGAGGGCGATCTGCTGGCCCGAGGTCATCGTGCCGAGCGCGCAGAACACCGTGGTGCCCTGGAGCTGGCAACGATTATCGCTGGAGGCAGCCACAAAGGTCGTGCCGGTCGGCAGCGGGTCGCCGACGATGACGTTCGTGGCGGAGGCCTGGCCGTTATTTTTCACGATGAACTGGTACTGCAGCGTCGCGCCGCGGACTGCCGTCGTCGGACCCGTCTTTTGGATCTGGAGATCGGCGGTCGTGGGGTTCTGGCGGTTCTTGAAGACGACGGCGGCGCAGTTCGTGCCAGCTGTGACGTTCACGGAGCCGTTCGTCGGGGTTGTATTGAAGAGTGTCCAGCCCGCGA
>CAYGDM010000013.1:12824-22238 GCA_964348685.1 uncultured Candidatus Peribacteria bacterium
GGTTGTTCTGTGCGTCGAATCCTTCTTTAAGGATTTCCACGCAACCCACCTGCGGAACCTGGCGGTTTTTGAAGACGACCGCGGCGCAGTTCGTGCCTGCCGTGACGTTCACGGAACCGTTGGCGGGCGTGACGTTGAAGTTCGTCCAACCTGCGAGGGCGTTCTCCGTCACGGTGTGCGTGCCGGGCGTGACGTTCTGGAAGACGGCGCGGCCCTGAGCATCCGTCGTGATCGTCTGATTGTTATCCAAGCGGAACGTGAAGTTCGGCAAGGCCGTGGTGATGCGGTTGTTCTGGGCGTCGAATCCTTCTTTGAGGATCTCGATGCAGCCCACCTGCGGCGCGGGGCAGGTGACCTGCGACGTGAATGATGCTTCGTTGTTGGCGATCGTGGGGTCAAAGAGATCGCTCTGGACCGCCGCGCGGTTGAGGATCGATCCCGCGGCGCATGTGCCAGGGTTCGCATTCGGGACGTTGAGCGTGATGGCGACCGACATCTGCTGGTTCGCGGTCATCGTGCCAAGGTTGCAGAACACGGTGTTGCCTTGGAGGGTGCAGCGGTTATCGCTCGACGCGGCGACGAAGGTCGTGCCCGCGGGGAGCGGGTCGCCGACGATGACGTTTGGGGCGGAGGCCGGGCCGTTGTTCTTCACCGTGAGCGTGTAGGCGGCGTTGGTGCCGCGAACGATGCTCTGCGGACCCGTTTTCTGAATCTGCAGGTCAGCTTGCGTCGGTTCGAGGCGGTTCTTGAAGACGACCGCGGCGCAGTTCGTGCCTGCCGTGACGTTCACGGAGCCGTTCGTCGGGGTTGTATTGAAGAGTGTCCAGCCCGCGAGCGGGTTTTCGGTCACGGTGTGCGTGCCCGGCGTCACGTTTTGGAAGACTGCGCGTCCCTGGGCATCCGTCGTGATCGTCTGGTTATTGTCCAAGCGGAACGTGAAGTTCGGCAAGGCCGTGGTGATGCGGTTGTTCTGTGCGTCGAATCCTTCTTTAAGGATTTCCACGCAACCCACCTGCGGGTCCTGGCGGTTCTTGAAGACGACCGCGGCGCAGTTATTGCCCGACTGCACCTGTACGACGCCGTTTGCGGGTGTCACGTTGAAGTTCGTCCAACCCGAGAGGGAGTTCTCCGTGATCGTGTGTTGGCCGGGGGTGACGTTCGAGAAGAGAGCTTGGCCCGCGGCGTTCGTCGTGACGGTCTGGTTGCCGTCGAGGCGGAACGTGAAGTTCGGGAGCGACGTCGTGATGCGGTTGTTGTTGCTGTCGAAGCCTTCTTTGAGGACGTCGACGCAGCCGACCTGGGGTTCGCACTGCATGTGGACGTTCAAGGCGTGGGCCCAACCGACCGTGATGAACTGATCGCTGCGCAGGAAGCTCGAGTCCGGCATCGCGATGTTCTTGCCGTATTTGGCGACGAGCTGGAGCGTTGCCTCGTTCGTGTTCGCCGGAAGCGCGTTGGTGAGGTCGATCGTTCCCGTGAAGTTGCCCGTGGCGAAACAAACGTGCTGCGTGCAGAGGTCGCTGATGAACGGCTTGTCGTGCACCGTCTGCCACTGCGCGCCGGACGGGTCGTACGACGTGAGATGGCCCGGCGACACGCGGCCGAGGACGCGGACGTTGGCGATCTGGTTTTCGCAGACGCCGTAGTCGACGCGGTAGCTGAGCGTGACCTGGCGGTTGCAGAGGTTGTTTTGCTGGTTATGGACCGGGCTGTTGATGAACAGCGCGACGATCGGGGCGTTGCCGAGCGGGGCGAAGACTTCGCTGCCGTTCTTCGGCGTGAGCACTTCGATACCACCCGAGCCGGCCGCGAAGCCGGTCGTGGTTTGGGCGGCGAAGCATACGAGGAGGAAGGCGGCCATCGCCGTGCGGGCGAAGGCGACGCCGTTGCGTCCGCGGAGTTTCATGCCGAGCGAGAAGAGCCCGTAGCCGATAAGGGCCATGAGGAACGTGAAGAGCGAGATGCGGGCCATGCCATGCCATGCGACCCAGTTGGAAACGGATTGATCCGTCGTGAGGCCCGCGAGCTGCGCGGGCGTGAGCGTGCCGGCGTAGACCGCGTGGTCGTATGTAGCGTTGGATTCGCTGAGAAGGCTCGCTTCGACCGTCGGGTTACCGACGAGGTCGCGTTCGAGCGGGATGCGGATCTTGGCAGAGAGGATGGCATCGGTGAGTTCGACGTTCGGCACCTCGATGGAGCCGAGGACGCCCGCGGCGTCGGTCAGCTGCACGCGGAGCGTCGCGGTCGTCGTCGTGAGTGCGTCGGCGGAACCCGCGAGGTCGATCGTGCCGTAGGCCCAATCACCTGCCTTGGTTCCCATGTTGTCGAGCGTGATCGAGACGATGTCGGCGTCCTCGCCCTTCACGACATAGCGGTACTGGGCGATGGTCGAGATTGTTTCGTTGGTATCGGCATCACGGAGCGTGACGTGCGCCATGTAGACGCCCGGGGACGCTTCGGCGACGACGTTCATGTCGAGCGGAATGGATTCACCGGCCGCTACGCGCACCGTCGCGAATTCGTAGGTGTTGAGGCCGACGCGCGCGGCGTTGAAGTCGAAGAGTTCGACGACCGGCTTCACGCGGATGTCCGCGGAACCGTCGTTCACCGCGAGGCCGCGGAGCGTGATAGTGGAAGAGGGTTCGACGTTCGGACCGGAAAGTGGAGGCAAGAGTTCATCGCCGTAGGCCGCGACACCGATGGTGCCGGGCAGGAGCTTCACGAACGTTTCGGAAGCATCGGCGGCGGAAACCACGATTGCGGAATCCATCCAACCGAGGCTGCGGCCCTTGGCCGTGAGCAGCTGGACGCGCATGTCGTAGCGACCGGCGGGAACGTTCGGAAGAGGGGAGGCGAAGAGGAGGGTTTTGTTTTCGCTCGGGGCCAATGCGACCGACGCGCGCACCACGTCGATCATGTAGGGCAGTCCGTCTTCGTCGCCGACGCCGCGCAGTTCCAAGCGGTACTGCAGGCCGGTAACGAGCGTGTCTTCGGTATTCTCCACGACGAACGATCCGGTGACGTTGCCGCCATCCAGTCGTGCGGCGACGCTCGTCACGAACACCGCCTCGGGTTCGTAGGCGTTGCTCAGGTCGATCGTTTCTTCATCGCGGTTGCCGTACGGCTGCACGGCGGCAGATGGCTCTGCAGCAAGTGCGACGGTCGCGTTGAGCGACAGTGCGAGAAGGGAGAGAACGGATACAGTGCGCGTACCCATAAAGGAGAGGAGGTATACAAAAAGGGAGAGATCATGGCATTGTTATTGAGTCTTGTCAACATCCAAATAGCCCATTCGGCCGTTGAATCGCTGTCAAAGCGGCAATTTTGCCATTATACGGCAAATATGGTCAAATCGTAGTTTGTGTCCTTGGGCTCACTTTGGTGCTTCCACTTACGAAAAAGCCCAAAGCAGGGGATGGGCGATGTTTGTTTCGATGGTTGGGGAGGAGGGATTCGAACCCCCGAATGTCGGCTTCAAAGGCCGATGCCTTACCACTTGGCGACTCCCCAATAGGATTTCCCTTCTATTATAGCGGGAAAATGGCTTTGGTTCACGGTGATATGACATAGGCCGTTCCTGCGGTGGTACAATCCGAAAGACTTTCCCACCCACCTCATGGTCACCAGCATGTTCGTCACACTGCCCGTCGCCGATCCCGTGAAGTCGCTGGAGTTCTACAAAGCGGTCGGCTTTTCGATTGATCCGCGGTTTGCAGACGGTTCCGCCTCGTGCGTCGCCCTCAACGACAAGGTTTCTCTTATGCTCGGTTCGAAGGAGCAGTTCGCGCAGGTGTCGCCGCGTCCTCCGGTCGACCCGACCAAGGGCAACCAGGTGCTCATGAGCTTGAACTGCGAAAGCCGCGAGGAGGTCGACGAGATGGTAAAGAAGGCGATCGCCGCGGGCGGATCGCAGGCGCACGACCCCGAAGATTACGGCTTTATGTACCAGTCCGCGTTCTACGACCTCGATGGCCACGGATGGGGACTGACGTGGATGAACCCGAACCCCGCCAAGTAATTTTCTTATTTTGCCTTCCTTCACTTCCACCCCCTCCCCATGGAACACCTCGTTGCAGTTTGGAACTACGTCGCTGCGCATCCCGTCGGAGTCCTCGGCGCCATCGTCGCTTCGTTCGTCATCGGCTTCCTCATCCACGGCCCGCTCTTCGGCAAAACGTGGATGAAGTTCAACAACATTCCGGAACCGAAGCCGGAGGATATAAAATTCTCCATGATGGTCCCGGGCATCGTCGCGAGCGTCCTCATGGCGTTCTTCCAAGTCGCGGTCCTCGGCCGCACGTTCGAGATCGTCGCGCTCACGGGCGTCGTCCAAGCACTGCTCATCGCCACCATCATCTGGCTTCCGTTCAGCGCGCTCGTGATCGCCAACGAATACGCGTGGGCCGGCAAATCGTGGAAGCACATCGGCTTCGACGCGGGCTACAACCTTCTCTCCACGTGGGCAATCGCGGCGATTGCGTATGCGACGCTGTAACGGAACGTAAGCTTTCACCTATCAGCTCGTCCCTACTATCACTATGAAGCTCACCCTCGCCCAGCGCGAAGACCTCCTCAAAACCCTCGGGTCCCGTTTCGTGAAGCACCCGGAGCGCCATAAGGGCGTGAAGTGGGCGGCGGTGGAAGCGAAGCTCCAGAAAGCCAAACCTGACGTCCTCGCGGCACTGTGGCAGATGGAAGAGACGGGGGGCGAGCCGGATGTGGTGATGCTGGAGAAGGGGAGTGCGATCACGTTCGTCGACTGCGCGGATCAAAGCCCGAAGGGCCGCCGCAGTTGCTGCTACGACAAAGCATCGCGCACGGGTCGTAAAGAGCATCCGCCGAAAACAAGCGCGCTCGAAATGGCGAAGGACATGGGCGTCGAGATCCTGACCGAAGAACAGTATTGGTTGTTGCAGGAACTCGGTGAGTTCGACACGACGACGTCGAGTTGGGTGGAAACGCCGGCCGGCATCCGCAAGCATGGTGGAGCGCTCTTCTGCGATTATCGCTACAAGCATGTCTTCACGTACCACAACGGCGCCGAGTCCTATTACGCGGCGAGGGGGTGGAGGGGGATGGTGAGGGTGTGAGTGCTATTTCGTACAACTGAACAGCAAACCAGCCGAGCATCCGATGGCCCATACGAAGAATATGACCCACTGTGCGCTAAAGAGGACGATCGCAATCGTTACGATGAGAGATAAGATTGCTTCCGTCCGGCTGTTTCGCTTGAAAGCTCTATAGGACGAGCGTCCAAGTAGGATGATGCACAAGGCCCACAGCGCCACCATGCCGAGTATGAACATGATTGCTGCAAGAATATTCATGGTGCGGATTCTACTCCTTCACTGCGATATTTTGCAGATTCCGAATTGCGATTGAGCACGTGAAACCGGAGGCAGACTTTCGTCTGCCCCCGTGGTGTGCCCCTCTTTCGTTTATAGAATTTGCTGTTGTACCCAAATCGTTCCTTTCGGTGAATGTTTCCGCCATGTTTCCTTGAGCAGCGGAACGAATCCGATTGTGTCGTACGGCGTCTTGTGGAGATGGAATGTGTTCCACATGAGCGCGCCGCCAGGTAGCCAGATGACGCGCGGTGCGACGAACAATTCTCCCTCGAACCGTAACAAGTCTTCCCAGTTCTTTTTTTGCTCTCCCCACCAATCCAGGACCGTTTCCACGAAGATGTTCCGCGGGAGAGTGACAGGGTCGGGGTTTTGCCGTCCGTTCTCTTTAATGAGATGGAGTTCGGCGAGGGTGCCGTTCGGCGTATCTTCCAGGTCGAGAGAGTGTTCGTTTCCCCAAATCAGTGTCGTTTTCATCAAAGTCTCCGAGCGTGATGTGTGTAGAGAGGGGCGCTGGCCCCCTCCCGAAAGTGGGTAAAGTGCCAGCGTGCTCCCTACAACGGCGGTGGTGTGAACGGGCGGAGCGGCGCATCGTACGCCCCCGGCGTTCCGTGCCAAGGGGTTTCGCACGCGTTTCCGTGAGAAACGGTAATTGTAGTGGTGCCCGCACGTCTTCTAAGGCACTTACCCCCTATTCAGTATGAAACAGGTACAAAAATCTCATTTTCGTGTGGCCGCGGGCCTCGTCGCCGTGTCGATGTTTTCCCTTATGGGCCTTACGGTCGTGTCGGCGAACACCGGCAACCAGCCCGGCACGCGTGCCTACGTGAAAGTCTGCTTGGCGGAGCGTAGGGAGCACGGCATGGGTTCAGCGAACCTCACCAGGGCGCAGCGCGTCGACATCCGTTACAACTTCCGCATGTGCATGCGAGCGGCGAGGAAGGGCAACATGAGCTCACGTTCGAGTTCCATGTCTTCTGCGAGGTCGTCGAACGTTTCGCGCTCCAGCGTACGCACGAGCTCTACTTCTTCGCGCGTGAGCAGCAGCAGGTCCAACTCGTCTTCGTCCGTATCGAGCATTTCGTCTTCCCGTTCCAGCTCCTCGGTCGCGACGGTCCATCAGCCCTCGGTCTCCTTGGGCGCGGCATCGACCTTCGCCGTCCTTGCGGGTTCGACCGTTACCAATACCGGTAACACGACGGTTACGGGTGATCTGGGCGTGAGCCCCGGCACCGCGGTTACCGGGTTCGGACCGGGCGTGGTCACCGGAGGTGACATCGAGGCAGGAAACACCGCGGCGTCCGATGCGCAGGCATCTCTCACCGTTGCCTACAATAACCTCGCGGGTCGCACGGTGAACCCGGTCAGCGTCTCGGGTAACTTGGGAGGATCCACCCTCGCGGGCGGCCTCTACAAATCCACGTCTGGCTTGGAGATCTCCTCCGGCGACCTCACGTTGGATGCGAAGGGCGATTCCAACGCCGTGTTCATCTTCCAGATGGCTTCGACACTCGACGTCGCGGTCGGTCGCCAGGTCGTATTGATCGGCGGCGCGAAGGCATCGAACGTCTTCTGGCAGGTCGGTACCTCCGCGAACATCGGATCCGACGCAGTCTTCAAAGGATCCGTCCTCGCAGACCAGTCCATCTCGCTGCAGACGGGTGCCGTCGTCGACGGTCGCTTGCTCGCGCGCATCGGCGGCGTGACGCTCCAAGGCAACACTGTCACGGTCTCCGGCAATTAAGACATTCTGCACCGAAGCGGATCGATCCACTGGGTCGGTTCGTTTTTTTTCAGCTGCGTACACGCACGTGAAGCGGGAAATATTGCCCATGCGTGATACGATGTACGCGTCATGAAGCGCACCCTTCTCTTCATCCTCGGCGGCATCGTCCAAGCTTTTGTCCTCTTCGTTGCCGTCACTGTCACGACGTTCCCCTTGCTCGACGAATACACGAGCGACACCCTCGCGGGCACGCTCATTCAATTAGGGCCGTCGATCATCGGCGCGGCTCTGTTCTTCGTGATCCCTCTGTACCTGGCGTTCACGAAGCGCGGCGGTGACGCACAGGTGTTTTTGATCTCGTCGATTCTCTTCGGTATCGCATTGGTCGTGTTCATGTTCACGTTCGACCCAGGCGACTTCCCGATACACGCCGACTTCCCGCCGGACGATGGCCTTCTCTATTACTGTCCTGAATCGACGGTCGAGGGAATGAGCGATGAAGAAAAGGCCCGCTGCGTGAACTGGTGCCCGTACAAAGGACCGCTCCTCGGCGGCGGATACTGGACCTACGACGCGGAACCGTGCGTGTATTTGTGAAACGCACGCACGAAAAATCAGGAGTATGCGCGAAGGCGTACTCCTGAATTGGGCTTCCTAGCACACTTGCTGGAGGATTTTTATGCAGCGGCTTCTGCCGCGGCGCGGATTTTTTTTGGGTCAAACCAGTGAATAATAGAGTGTAGGTCCTTTCGTCGTTGCCATGTGTCTTTCGTGAATCGAACGAAGAAGCACGAATTGCCGTATGGCTCTGTGAGAGTGAATTGGAACCAGAACAATGCTCCGCAAGGGAGCCAAAATGAGTGAACCGTCATCAGTGGTTCGAAATCGAGGATGTGTTCCCATTCTTCGCCTTGGGCCAGCCATGCGTCTTGGAACATGTCGACCGTGAGGCCCATGTCCTGAGGCAGATGAATAGGCACTGGATCGGTCTGGGTGCGCGAGAGCTTGATGAAAAGCAGTGCGCAGATGTCGCCGTTTTCCCCGTCGGGGTTGATGTAGAGCGAGCTTTGCGGGTCGCTCGGCCACTTCAGAATAAGGTTTTGAACGTACATTTCATGTGAACCCTTTCAGCAGGTGTGTGTAGGGAGAGGCGCTGACCCCTCTCCCGAAACGGAATGGAAGAATCAGCGGACTCACTACAGCGGCGGTGATGGAAGGGAGCGTACGTGCATGTCATCCTACCCATGAATCTATTGTTATTCAATAGTATTTATTAATAGTCAATATTACCGTTTATAGTCTTTTTATTGCGAAAACGTATCGTTAGATCGTCATCAGCAATCCGATACTCAAGATCATCAGGCCACACCCGGCGAGCGCCAGGCGCTTCAGCGGTTCGTTGCGCAGCACGCTGACGACTGTCGCGACGGCGGCGAGGAGGGGAATGGTGATGGGGTAATCGTTGGACAGGCCGATCATGCGTGCCGGTCGCTCGATCGTGGCCACCAGCGCCGAGAATGCGAACGCGATGAATGTGAGAGGGTGGTCGTCGTTGAGTTCCCAGGCGTAGACGATCATGAAGACCACAATCAAGAGCAGCATTGCGATGCCGAGGAGAAGCGAGATGATTGCGAAGGGAGAGTGTTTCATAGGGTCATGTGACGGATCTTTCCGGCGATCACACCCGTCGGGATCGTAAGAACGGCGAGCGTCCACGCGTACCATGACGGTCCGAGGTTCATGTCGCGCGTGGCGTAGGCGCCGAATGCGGCCGCGACAGCACCCAGAAGACCGACTGCGACGGCGTGGATCATCGGCGAACGCGGTGCAAGGCGCGCGGTGACGTAGCAACCGAGAATGGTGAACGCGATGCGGTACGCGAGCACCACCCAAATGAGCCACGTGGCGACGTAGAGGTTGCCGCTGGGCAGCACGCCGATCGCTTCAAGCACGTAATCAGTGAGGAGGGTGGGGGCGACGCCGGCGAGAATGCCCGCGATGCAGGCGCCGAGGGATGAGAGGATCTTCATAAGAATCGATTATACGAATTTCATCGTCAAAAGCAGTGGATGTATCATCAGATCCATGTCTCGTCCCCTTTGGTTCAAAGCGAAGCAGTACGGCTATGGTTGGTACCCCGCCACATGGCAGGGCTGGCTCGCGATGCTTGTGTGGGTGTTGATGTTCGTCGGCGCGCACGCGCGATGGGATGTCGAGCGGCAGACGGCGCAGTATTTCGCGGATGTCTTCGCGTCGACCGCGGCGTTGCTGCTCCTGTGTTGGTATACCGGCGAGAAGGCGCGGTGGCGGTGGGGCGGGAGGTAAGGGAAAGTTGGCACTTAG
>CAYGDM010000014.1:0-21453 GCA_964348685.1 uncultured Candidatus Peribacteria bacterium
TAGAGCACGCCGTAGGACTCGAGCCACGGTTCATCGGCGATGAGCGTGATCTCGACGCCGGGCAACCGCTGCTCGGCGAGATGCCGCGCCGCCGTGACGCCGCCGAACCCTCCGCCGACGATGAGTATGCGGTGCACGGACGAAGCTTATAGGAGCTAGGAGCTAGCTTCTAGGAACTTGCTTCACACACGCCGTTCTTTCATACGATGAAACGGTAAAAACGTCTGTATGAAGCGGTTTTTTCTAATACTGACCTAGTAATGGAATTTGCGACGATGTACGCAAAGTAACCAAAAGTAGATGCTATGAATATGAATCCAACTATTTTATCCTACAAAGACTTACTCGTCTGGAAGAAGGCTGTAGATCTAGCGACATCGATCTACGAACTTACCAAAGTATTCCCTTCTGACGAGAGATTCGGCCTGACGTCGCAAATGCGTCGTGCAGCCGTTTCCATTCCGTCGAACATTGCAGAAGGAAGACATAGAGGAACACGAAAGGAATTCGCTCACTTTCTTCGAATCTCATTCGGCTCAGGAACCGAACTCGAGACACAAATACTCATCGCAAAGAATTTGAAGTACATCACTCATGAAGCCAGTAAGAATGCTGATTTGCTGCTTTTGGAAACACTAAAAATGATCAACGCCTTGCTGAAGAAATTAGACACCAACTCCTAGCTTCCTAGTTCCTAGCCTCCTAGCTCCTCGTAATGGCCGTCATCCACGCCGCAAAGAGCGGATGCGGCTTGTGCGGCCTACTCTTGAACTCCGGGTGGAACTGACTGCCCACCATGAACGGATGGTTTTTCACCTCCACGATTTCCATAAGTCCCCGCTCTTTCCACACGCCCGAGAATACGAGCCCCTTCGCTTCCAGATCTTTCTTGAACGCGTCGTTGAACTCGTAGCGATGGCGGTGGCGTTCGCTGATCATCGAAGTGCCATACGCCTTCGCCGCCTTCGTACCGGGGACGAGTTTGCAGTCGTACGCGCCGAGGCGCAGCGTGCCGCCCTTCGCCTTCTCATTGCTCTGGCCAGGCAGGAAGTGGACGACGTATTTGTCGCGGCCGAGCTTCCCTCCTTCGTCGAACTCTTCGCTCGTCAGCGTTTGATCGCCAAGGACGGACCGTGCGAATTCGATCGCGAGGATCTGCGCGCCGAGGCACAGGCCGAGGTACGGGATCTTCTCGATACGGGCGTAGCGCGCCGCTTTGATCTTCCCTTCGATGCCGCGCTTGCCGAAGCCGCCGGGCACGCAGATGCCCTCGGCCTCGCGGAGCCTGGCCCATTCGGCCTTGTCGTCCTTCCCGAGCTTCTCGCTGTCGATCCAAATGATCTCTGCATGCGCGCCTTCGAACACCGCGGCGGTTTTGATCGATTCGATGACGCTGAGGTACGCGTCTTCCAGGTTCGTGTACTTGCCGACGAGCGCGACCTTCACTTTCTTCTTCGCGTTGGCATGGCGTTTCGCGCCGTCGATCCACGGCTTCATGTTCGGCTTCTTCGTGAGGCCCAGCTTGATGCTGATCACCTCGGCGATCTTGTACTTCTCCAAATACGCGGGCACGTCGTAGATGCTCGAGAGCGTCTCGAGCGGAAGCACCGCATCGCGATGGACGCTGCAGAAACCGCTGATTTTATCGAGCAACTCGGGCGCGATCGGGTAGTCGGCGCGGGCGAGGATCATGTGCGGGCGGATGCCGATGCGGCGAAGCTCCCTCACTGAGAGCTGTGTCGGTTTCGTCTTCAATTCCTTGCTCCCGGCCAGATAGGGCAAGAGCGTGAGGTGCACGTGGTAGAGTTGGTCTTTATCGAGATCCAAGCGTAATTGACGCAATGCTTCGAGGAACGGCTCGCCTTCGATATCCCCCACCGTGCCGCCGATCTCCACAAGGACGATGTCAGCCCCGCTCTCCGAGCCAGCGCGGAGGATGCTCTGCTTGATGGCGTCGGTGATGTGCGGAACGACCTGGATCGTGCCGCCAAGGAAATCGCCGCGGCGCTCCTTCGCGAGGACATCGGTATAGATGCGACCGGTCGTCATCGTCGAGAGCTTCGTCATCGGTTCATCGATGAACCGCTCGTAGTGGCCGAGGTCCAAGTCCGTCTCAGCGCCGTCATCGGTCACGAAGACTTCGCCGTGCTGGAACGGCGACATGGTTCCGGGATCAACGTTCAAGTAGGGGTCCAGCTTCTGGACGAACACCTTGTAGCCGCACGTCTTGAAGATGGCGCCGATCGAGGCCGCCGCGATGCCTTTGCCGAGGCTGCTACAGACTCCTCCCGTCACGACGATATAGCGTGTTTTCTTTTTCGCAGAAGCTTGTCCTGAGCCACGCCGAAGGGCTGGCCGTGCGCCCTTGGAAGGGGTCGTACGTGCCGTTTTCTTGGATGCGTTGGGCATGGCTGGTGGATCACGGGGAAAGCCCGCGAGGGATACTAGCGCGATGACGGGTAAACACAACTTGCCGAGTCGTCACAAATACAGGTTCTTCCCCGGTTCGGTCGGCACGAAGCTCGCATCGCGCGCCCACTCGATCGTACGGGCGATTTCTTCCTCCGACAGGATGTGGTGCTCGCGCATGAGATCAATTTCCTTGCGTAGATTCGTCTTCAGCATCGACGGGTTGTCGGTGTTCACGCAGAACTTCACGCCGTGGTCGAGCAGCGTGCGCAGGATCATCTTCATGTGCGCCGGCGACTCGAAGAACCCGAGGCTGAGGCTCGACGTCGGGCAGAGACACATGCAGAGGTTCTTCTTTACGACGTCGGCCATGAGTGCCTTGTCGGTATACGCCTTAAAGCCGTGGTTCAGACGGTCCAGGGGCAAATGTTTGAGGACGTACGCCATTTCCTCGGCCGAGCCGTCCTCGCCCGTGTGCACGGTCGTTTTTAGGCCGGCGTCACGTGCCATCGTGTAGAGGTCCGCGTAGTCGGCGTAATCGAACCCGTCGGCCATGGGTCCGGCGATGTCGATGCCCACGACCCCGCGCGTGCGATACTTGATCGCTTTCTTCACCGCGACGGTATTGGCTTCTTTCGATTGCCTGCGGTCGAGCAGCACGATGATCCCCGCCCGCACCGAGGGAAACTCGACGAGGGCGCGCTCCATGCCCCGCAGCGTCGCGAGGATGATCATGTCGAGGTCGCGCTCGCCCGCGCGGTTGCGGTAGAGCGGGTTGAAACTCGGCTCAAGGAGCGTGATGTTGTTGACCCGGTAGGCGCCCGAAATGACGTGGTATGTCGCCTGTTCCATCGCGATCGGCGAACTCTGCACGAGCTCCGCCAGGTGGAAGAGCTGGTGGTAATCCTCCCACGTAATGTTCGACTTGTTCATCGTCACCAAATCGTGGAACTCCCAATAATCCTTGCTCGGCAGCTTGATCCCCTGCTCGTGTGCGATCGCCCACAGCACATGGGGCTCCACGCTCTGGCCGAGGTGGAAGTGGAGTTCGACGAGTTCCTGGTGCGTCGGTTTGCCGCGTGTACCCATGAGTCAGTATTCATCTTCTTGGCCGCCCGATGCAAATAAAAAGACCGCCCTCGCGGACGGTCTTCTTGAATGAGAGAGAATGGCTTACAGGATGAATCCCGTGGCGCCGTAGATCGTGGCGGTGACGACCGACATCATCGTCATGAGCTTCACGAGGATGTTAAGGGACGGACCGGACGTATCCTTGAAAGGATCGCCTACCGTGTCACCGACGACGGCCGCCTTGTGGGCGTCGCTCTTCTTGCCGCCGAGATTACCCTTCTCGATGAACTTCTTCGCGTTGTCCCACGCGCCACCCGAGTTCGCCATCGACATGCCGAGCATGATCGACGAGACGAGCGCGCCTGCGAGGAGACCGCCGAGCGCTTCACGGCCGAGTGCCAAGCCCGTGAGCACCGGCGAGACGACGGCGATGAGGCCCGGGGCCATCATCTGCTTGATAGCGCCCTTCGTGGCGATGGAGACGCACGTAGCGGGATCGCTGTCAGCCGTGCCCTCCATAAGACCCGGGATTTCGCGGAACTGGCGGCGAACTTCTTCGACGATTTCCATGGCCGCGCGACCGACCGCGCGCATCGTGAGGGCCGAGAACAAGAACGGCAACATGCCGCCGAGGAGGAGACCGATGAGCGTGGAAGTCTTGCTGACGTCGATCGTGGCGAGGCCGGAGTCTTCTTTGAACGCACCGAAGAGAGCCAAGCACATGAAGCCGGCGACCGCGATGGCGAAGCCCTTGCCGATGGCTGCCGTCGTGTTGCCCGCCATGTCGAGGGCGTCCGTGCGCTCGCGCACTTCCGGCGGGAGGCCGGCCATTTCCGCGATGCCGCCCGCGTTATCCGCGACGGGACCGAACGCGTCGATGGCGAGCGTCATGCCGAGCGTGGCAAGCATGCCCACCGCGCCGGCGCCGATACCGTAGAGACCGGCGAACGCGTACGCGACGCCCATTGCAATAACGATTGCGAAGATCGGCAGGGCCGTGGATTCATAGCCGAGGGCCAAACCTTCGATAAGCACCGTGCCCGGACCCGTCTTGGACGAGTCGGCGAGCTTCTTCACGGGGCGATACTTGCTTGCGGTGTAGTACTCGGTGAGGAGACCGACCGCGACGCCGGCGACCATGCCGGCCGTGACGGCCCAGAACACGCGCCAGGCGAACTCCGTCGGGAACCAGTTGAGCGTGAGCCAGAGGGCGCCCGCGAGGAAGAGGATGCCCGACACGAGCATGCCGTTTTTCAGGGCTCCCTGGACCTTCTCCGGGTTGCTCGTGCGCACGACGCCGAGCGAAAGGATCGATGCAACGACGCCGACCGCGCAGAGGAGCAACGGGTACGCCAGGAGTGATTCCTGGGACACGTTGGCGATGGCGAGGTGCATGCCGACGAGCATCGTCGCGAGGATGGCACCGATGTAGCTTTCGAAGAGGTCGGCGCCCATGCCCGCCACGTCACCGACGTTGTCGCCGACGCTATCGGCGATCGTCGCCGGGTTACGGGGATCATCTTCCGGGATGCCCGCCTCCACCTTACCCACGAGGTCGCCTCCGACGTCGGCAGCCTTCGTGTAGATGCCGCCGCCCACGCGGGCGAACAACGCCACCACCGATGCGCCGAAGCCGAAGCCTGTGAGTGCGCGAACGGCCGTCTCGATGTCCGTCACCTGCAAGAGGACGAGGAGCACGCCGACGAAACCGATGAGCGCGAGACCGACGACGCCGAGACCCATGGTCGCGCCGCTGAAGAACGAAATCTGAAGAGCTTTCGTAACGCCCGTCTTGCCCGCTTCGGCCGTACGAACGTTCGCGATCGTCGCGGTGCGCATGCCTACGAAGCCGGAGAGGCCGGAGCAGAACGCGCCGATGATGAAGCTGAGAGCGGTGTAAGGGGTGGACCACGTCTGCACCTCGCCGAGAACCTTGGCGTCGAGGAACAGATAGAGCAGCGCGGCAACCACGAGCACGAACGGCACGATGACCGAGTACTCGCGCGTCAGGAACGCCATGGCGCCTTGGCGGATCTTGTCCGCGATGTTGCGCATTTTTTCATCGCCGGCGGGAGCACGGCCGATGAACACGCGGAGCGCGCCTGCTCCAACGAGCGAGACGGCACCGGAACCGAGAACGAGCCAGAGTGTTTGGACAAATGTCATAAAAAGCGGGAAGAAAGCCGGCCCATGATGATGGACCGACTTCTCGCCCGCAAGGGATCACGTGTTAAGCCCGCTTGGCTTTCACCTTCTTCACAGCTTTCTTGGCTGTCTTCTTGGCAGCTATACCCATCTGCTTCTGCCCTTCTTTCATGAGGCCCATGGCGTTCTTCTGCAGCTCCTTCGCCTGATCCATCGCGTACTTCTTCGCCTTCGTCAGATTGTTCTGCACTTCGTCGCTCTCGATGAAATTCTTCACTTCTTTGCCGACCTGCTTGCCGTCTTTGGCCAAGTGCTTGGCGAGGACCTTGCCCGCGGCTTCGGCGTCCTTCGCGTTCGTGAGTTCGTCGCGGAGGGTTTTGTTGCTGAAGACATAACCGGCCATCGCGCCGCCCATGGCGCCGAGGAGGAGGGTGAGTTTGCGCATAACGAGTTGGGGGAAAAGTGAGAAGGAAGCGGACGGAATTGTACGCTGCCTCTAAGACGGATGCGAGGATGAACTCTTGCAGAGCATGAACAATAATGAGCACGACAAAAAAGACCCCACACAACGATGTGTGTAGGGTCGGGGTTTTCAAAAGAAGCCCGAAGACTTCACATGATCACGGCTTACGTCGCAAGGCCGAACGAACCGATTTCGATACGTCCTGCACTATTCATGCGAATACGTACGCGCTGGCGATGATCGAAACACCACATTGTTTCGCGACAATAACACCAATTTCCTCCCAGGAAATCCTGGCGCGTCGCTCGGTAATGCGCGAGAAGCGCGGCGAAGATAACGGGCAACGGGCACGTGATGTGCAGCGAACCTCCGTACTCCATGTACATGTACGGGCGATCGAAGCCCTGCGCACCTGCTTTGAAGAACGGAAGCCGACAGAATCCTGGCTCCACGTGTTCGCCCAGCAATTCATCGGGAACAGTGCCCGAAATGTACATGTTTCCGGCTTTGCACCTGAGAAGCTGCTCGACGGTCCATCCGTCGTTGTAGACGAGCATTTCCCCAGGCCGAGCTCGGAAATTCACCCCAACGCTTTTAAGGCCTATTCCGAGCAACTCGCGCATCTCTATCGCGCTATACACGAGTTGCTTCGGCTCCTTTTTCGGCGGAGGCATGGGCGATTGTCCTGCCCAGCGCAGGAAATCGTGATTGCTCGACCCGAGAAGGCCGTGCAGATCTTCGGGTTTCCACCCTATTGCGTGTAAACGTTGGAAGAGGACATCTTTTTCGTGCGTCATCTGCAGGATACTGGAATGAACAACCATAGAAATTCTCCTGAAAAAACAGGCCCGAAAAACGTCGGTTCGTACGTGCACTCAATTGAGGCAAGCGTTCTATCTCCCGGGTGAGAAACAGAAAGCTTGCCTCGAAAAACCATGACCGGTGTTCTGAAGGAACATGATTAAAATACAATTTATGAATATATGCGTCAATTAACCGCTTATGGGCCGCGGCCAAAGAGGTACACGTTGTCAGGCCGAGTGTTCGCCGCCGCAGCGTCGAACGTACCGAGGACTGATACGGTCAATCCGCCACAAACGTGTTCCAAGCTCGTTTTTTACGATGCCTATTGGCGAAACGGTGCGCTTCGTCGCGCAGCCGCATCAGAAGGAACTTCGCAGGGCTATCGGGCGGGAACGGGATCGGGAATGAACTGCCGGGCGTGAAGACTTCCTCTTCCCTCTTCGCGAGCGAGATCACGGGAATTTGCAAATTCCACTTTTGCAGCGCGTCGACAGCCGTCGAGAGCTGGCCCTTGCCGCCGTCGATCACGAGCAAGTCGGGGCGCGCGGTCAGCGACACATCGGGCTTTTGGTCTTTCGGATCACACGACAGGAGCAGCGCCTGTTCGTTCACGCGGCCTTCGAACGCTTTGGGCGCGCGCTGCACCGGCCGGAACCCGATGGCCGCATACGACGATTCCAGCGACGGTTCGACGATCGTGTAAACCTTGTCCTTCGCCATGAGCACCGCCTTGCGAATCAAAAACGACGCGAGCGGACCGTCGGCATACGACGGATCGATCCACAACCGAGCCAGCTCGCAGTGTCCGTCTTTCTCGATGAGCGTCGCGATACCGACCGCCTCGCCTTCCTTCTCCGCAATCAGCGCGCTGTCACACTCCCCCACTTTTTCCGCATCATCTTTCTTATTCTTCCGCACGACGATTCCTTCGCCGCTCCACTTCGTCTCTTCGGCTTTGATGCCGCCGACCAAGTGACGGAACCGGCGCGTGAGCACCTCCCGCAGCGATTGGTAGTCGTCGATGTCGCCCTTCTGCAGCGTGCGGATCGTGAAGCTGCGGTAATGATCGTTACGCGGTTTACCGTCGATCGCCACGACCATGCTGCCCACGGTCTCGGTGCCGCCGAGGTGCGAGATGTCGTAGCCTTCGATTCTGGTCGGTGGCGTCGGGAGCTTCGCGAGTTCCTGCAGCGCCGTGAGCGCCTCTTCGGTATTGCGCGCGTCAGCCTCCCACGAGGCTTCGGCCTTCAACGCCTTCTCCTGCGCGTTACGCTCAGCCAAAGACAGCAGCTGCGACTTCGTTCCGCGTTCCGGAATCTTCACGCGCACTTTCTTCCCACGCCGCTGGGTGAGCAATTCTTCCATGGCGGCCCTGCTCGCGAACTCGCTGCCAACCAAGACGATCTCCGGCACGTCGGGCGAGGCTTCGTAGTACTGCGGGAGTAACTGCTCCAACGCCTCTTCGATGCTCTCGCTTCTACCCATGAGCGAAAACGATTCCTCGCCGATGAGCTTGCCGCCGCGCTTCCGTAGCAACACCGCGTGCACCGCGCCGCTGAGCAACGCCACGCCGAACACGTCGACATCTTCGCCCGATGTATCGGAAACAATCTGGCGTTCGGCCATCGTCTCAAGCGACTGTAGTGCGTCGCGGTAGTGCGACGCGCGTTCGTACTGCTTGAGCTGGGCGGCCTGCGCCATCAAGGTCCGCGCGCGTTCGATGAGCGGGCCGTAGTCGCCTTTGAAATATGCGATGAGCCGTTCGATGCGGCCAAGGTATTCCGCAGCGTCGATCGCCCCCGCACAGAGCCCGCAGCATTGGCCGATCTGAAAATCGAGGCACGGCCGCAATTTTTTCGTGTCGGCGCCGCGGTTGAGGTGCGCGAGCGATTCCTTGCACGCGCGGTACTGCACCAAATCCTGCACCATATCGAGCGCGCGATGCGTGTCCATCGCGCGAAGGTGCGGCCCGAAGTACTGCGCACCGTCTTTTTCCATCTGCCGAACGACGTCGACGGTCGGATAGTGGTCCTTCACGGTCACGCGGACGTACACGTAGTTCTTCCCGTCCTTCATGAGGATGTTGTACTTCGGGCGGAATTCCTTGATGAGGTTCGTCTCAAGCACCAGTGCCTCAAGCTCGCTTTCGACCACCGTCCAATCGATATTCCGAACTTTCGCGATGAGCGAGAGCTTCCACGGGCCCAAATCTTTGCTCGGTTTCGCGGCAACGTAGCTCTTCAGCCGTGCTTTGAGGTTTTTCGCCTTTCCCACGTACAACACGCCACCTTCGTCGTCGAGCCATCGGTAGACGCCCGGGCCCGTCGGGGCCTTGGCTACGCGTAGCCGAAGTTTGGCAAGAATCTCCGTCACCAAGCCATTCTACCCATGGTCTGCGCCAGAGACGAAGAAGAAGCTTGCAAAGGCCCCTTGACCCCCTTACACTCCCCCGGCTTATGAACATGGTCTCCCTCGCGACGGCCCCCCGCCAAACCGACATTTCCGCCCGCAATTTGCGCCGCGGCGGTACGATTCCGTGCGTGGTCTACGGCAACAAGACGGAGAACATCTCATTCCAGTGCGAAATCGTCGCCCTCACGAAGGCCTACACGAAAGCCGGCGAAAGCACGCTCGTGGAGCTCGATATCGGCGGAAAGAAGCTGCCGGTCCTCTTCCATGAAGTGAAATTCGACCCGATGTCCGACGTCATCTCGCACGTCGATTTCTACGCGGTCGACATGAACAAGGAAGTGGAAGCCGACGTCACGATCCACTTCGAAGGCGAATCGCTCGCCGTGAAGGAAGGAGGCATCCTCGTGACCGCCATCGACGCCGTCACCGTCCGCTGCTTGCCGAAGAACCTCCCGCACAACCTCCCGGTCGATTTGTCCAAGCTCGTCGCGATGGATTCGCAGCTCACGGTCGCCGACCTCGTCGTTCCCGCGGGCGTCACATTGCTGCTTGAACCGGACACCGTCATCGCCCTCGTGCAGGAACCGCGCGCCGAAGAAGTCGAAGAGGCTCCCGCGGCCGATGCGGCAGCGGCCGTGCCCGCCGAAGGAGCAGCCGCTCCGGCAGCCGAAGCGGAAGGAGAGAAGAAGGAATAATTGTTTACGCGGTCTTCTTTCGCGAGGAACTCTTTTTCGCCGTGGTCTTCGGCGTCGCGTCGCGCAAGAATTGCGGCAGAATGAGCGGTTTTTTGATCTCGTCCATCGAATCGATGATCGGCAAATCTTCGATCGCGATTTTACCGACGTACAACCCCTTCAAGTCGCCGCCGTCTTTCAAGAACTGTTCCACGGCACGCTGGCCGCGGAAATACACGACGCCTTTCGTGAAAGCCCCCGCTTCGGCCGTGTGAGAAAGGCCGCGCTTGAAGTCGAACGCTTTCGAGAGCGCCTTCTCCGGGCGATACCCGAGCTCCTGCTCCAAATACGAGAGCGTATCGGAGAACGAATGACCGAGCGCGTAATCGATGCCAAGCAGCGTGCGCGCCGCGCCCAAACGCTTTTCATGATGCGGGGGCAACACGCGATTTTGATTCACGATCGCGATGCCCTCCTGCGTGTCGAGGTAGTTTGCGGTGCCGCGACGGAGCAACTCATACGGCTGATGCGAGCCATTCTCGGCCGTCAGCACGTGGGTTTCGATCTCATGGGCGATGAGTGCGTCGACGTGCGCCGGCGAGAACCGCGCTCCGGCACGCACGTACACTTTGCCGCCCCCGACGGTGCAATCTGCCACGAGACGCTCCGAAATTTCCACGCGCCAGTCGTGCAAGCCGTAGCGGTCGAGTATGTCGGCGAACTTTTTGGAGGTCTCTTCCGCGTCGAGCATCGCGCTGTCGGGCGCGGGAACATCGCATGCCGTTTGCTCGCGCAAAAACGACCGCGCTGCGCCGAGCAACACAGACGTCGGCGCCCCGAAAAGCGCGCGCGATGCTTCGGAGAACGCACGCGCCTTGCCGCGCGCCCGAAGGAGCGACACGCGTTGCAGCAGTTCGTGCCGCTTCTTGCCAAGCAACTGGCCGATCGACGAATCATCGGGCGAGAGGTCGAGCAGGCGCTGTTCGGTGGCGTCGAGATCCACCTCGAGCGGCGCGTACTGCAATACGGGGTCGTACCGCCGGTCGACTTTTGCTCGTTCACGCTCCTCCAGCAGGTTCGACGGCTTCAGCAGCTTGATGAGCATTAATGACTCATCGATCTGCGCAAGGGCACGGTCAATGGCGCGCATGTTATCGCGCACGGCGGCATCCGCCGTGGCGGACACCGGCGCGGCTCGCAGCGGATCGATGAGGAACCCGCCGAGGTCGCGACGACCGATCACCGCGCGATACGGCGCGGGAATGTCCGTCGCGCCGCGGACGACGGTGGTGATTTTTCGGCCTCCCAAAGCGAATTTTACGCGGAACGATTCTTCCGCTTCGCCCGACGCTTCGGCGAGTCCTTCCGCCGCGAGCTCCCTCAGCAGTGCGGCTTGAAATCGCGTGCGCTCCTCCTGCGGCGAGATCAGCGCGGACACGTCGGCCGTCGCATCGCCGCTCGAAAGCGTGATCGTCTCCGCGGTACCGAGCACCGCGTGCCCGGATGCTCCCCCCTCTTCCAACTTCTTCTCGCCGAAAAGATCTTGCGCGATGCGCACCCCGCGTTCGGGCGTCGCGACTTTCAAGCCCTGCACACGTTCGAGGCGTGATCGCAGCGGCGCGAGGTTGGCCACCTGCACCATGAGGCCCGCCCGCGCGTTCACCTCAAGCAAGACCGGCCCCTGCTCTTCGTCGAGCGTGAGGTCGACGGCCAAATAGCCGATGTTCGTGATGTACTGGATGCGCGAGGCGATGAGCAGCATCTCTTCCCAGTGCGGGATCACGTGGCCCGCGGGCGAGGTGCCGTGGGGCAATTCATCGATGACGCGGTTGAACTGCGTCGCGTGCGTCGTGACGCCGTTGGCGATGTCGATGCCGATGCCGATGCCACCCAGGTGCACGTTGGCCTTGCCGCCGCTTTGCGCGGTGGGGATGCGGATCATGGACATGACCGGCACAAGGTTGAACACGATGATGCGGAAGTCGGGCAAGCCGGCCGGTCGGAACGGCGCGAGCGACTCGTGGGCGACGAGAATCTTCTCGAAGAACGCCGTATCGGGCATGCCATTGATCGAAAACTTTCCGTCGAGGATGTCTTCAATATGCTCCGTCATCTGTTTTCGCGTGATCGGACGCTTGCCTTGCACGAGGAAATCTCCGCTCTTGTCGCGTCCGCGCAGCACCAAAATTCCCTCGCCGCCGAAACCGCAATTAGGCTTAAGCACGCACTCGTCGGGCAGCGTGGAGAAATCAAACTCGCGCAATTGCCGGAGCGATTCGATCCTCGCATACAGCTTCGCAACCGGGATGCCGCGCGCGGAGAGAAAAGCTTTCGTCTTCAGCTTGTCATCCGCGAACTGCACGGCCTTTCGCGGGTTAAATGGCTTGATGTACAGCAAATTCCGGGCATTCATGCCCAGCACTCCCCGATTGCTGAGAAAGGAAAACATGGGCGGTTATTCCTCTTCTTGGAGGTGACGGAAGACGTCGCGGAAGCGGAAGTATTCGACGAGTCGAAGGCCCGTCCACTGGCCAAGAAGCACATTGACGATGACCGTGAGGAGCAAAAGCTCCGGATACGCGAGGAGCAGCGATTGGAACGGACCCCACTGCACGAGGAACACGCAGAGCAGCGCCGCGAGCACCGTCTCGCCGACTGCGAGAACCGCCGAAACCAAGCCCTGTTCCGTCTTGAGGTTGAGGAACGATTCCGCGAGCGTGCTCATGATAAGCAGGAGGAAGATCGTCTCGCGCGTGAAGGTGAGTCCAAACATCGCGCCGACGGACATCAGCGCGAGCAGCGCGATCGACACGACGGTGAGGATAATCGCGACTTTCGGGACGTAGAGGATGCGCCAACCGTGCATGAGGCGGCGCGCGCCGTAGCCCACGAGGAGGATCGCGACGAGGAACAACACGCCCATCTGCCAGCCCAACGCGAGGAAGCTCAACGCGATGATGGATGGCGTGTACAAGCCGAATGTCGTGATGCCGATGACTTGCTTGAGGAACGTGAGGATCGTGGCGATGACGGGCAAAACGAGAAGCAAGATGACCGTCTGGCTCGGCACGCCACGCACGAGCATCGCGTTCACGAACGTCGTGAGGATATTCCACGGACGCAGCCCGGCCGACGACGCGTCGATGCGCAGGAGGTCGATGTCGCGGCGCGTGATTTCATGCACGAAATCATCGACGGTCGGCGTCGTGAGGAGCGCGTTTAACGCCTCGCGACGCGTGAGCAAAATCGCCTGCGGTTTAAGAACGCCGTACTGCCCCCGCACCGTGCGCGAGAGTGTATTGAGGCTGCCGTCGGACAACAAAACAATGGTCTGCTGCGTGAGCGCCGAGCCAAGATCTGCGTTGACCTGCGCGACGCGCATGAGCGCCTGCAGTCCGCGGACGCCGTCGGTCCACACCACGACCGCGTCGGCGCCCTGGATCGTCGACGCCTGCTCGCTGATCAACGCGACGAACGCTTCTTCGGCGTCGAGAGGCGTCGTGGAGGGCGCGGGCTGGATGATCTGCAAAAAAATTCCCTGTTCCTCCGCGGTCGCCATGTGCAATCCGAGCTTGTCGCGCTCGATGCTCGAATCGGCAATGAGGACGATCTTCCGATCGTATGCCACGGCACGATACAATGCTTCACTCTCGAGTAATTGACCGTCCGGCAGGCGCACTGCGAGCTCAAGACGGAACGAGAGAACGCCCGGTTCTTCCGGCGTAAAGATCGCCTCCACGGACTGACTGATCACGCCGCGCTGGCCTTCCAGCGTCCAGGTATAGCGCTCCACCGTTCCGCCGCCGAGACGACTCGCCGACGCGTCGAGAATGAGCGTGCGTCCGACCGCCACGTCCGTCGGCCCCGAGATGACGGCCTGGACACCACTCCCCGTGTCAGCTGATTGCGCCGCCGCCGCAAAGGGCAGGAGCGCGAAAAACGCGACAATGATAAACCGTCGAAAAATGGAACTCATGCTGCAAGCGCAAAAATATCATCAGAAGGGCGGGCTTTCTTTCCGCGGCGCGATGCACGATGCGCCTGGTCCCTGCTCGTATGCTTTTCCTTGTACCGCAGGAGCTGGGGCTCGATCTTCTCGACGGCGCGGTCGATGGCCTCGATGACGTCTTGCTTGCGCGACGTCGCCTGCAAACGGGCGCGCGGCAACTCGACCGTGATGGTAACCATCACCTCGTCGCGCTTCTTCTTCGTGGGCGTACGTGACGCTTCCACGCGGATCACGGATGACTCGTCCCGAAGCTTCTTGCAGTATGTCGCCATTTTGCCCAATTTTCGGGCGAGAAGAAGCAATTCCTGATCCGAATACCGCAGACCTTTTTCGAAGTGTTCTACATGCATGGTGGCAGGGGGAACGTTCGGAACGGGAGTATAGCATGAAAACGAACAAAAAGGCCTTCTCTTGCGAAAAACAGCTTGATTTGCTATAATAAGGAGAAATCTTCACATCCACATCTATGGTTAATAACGTCCAAAAATTCATCGAAAAAGCGACCGCCGCGCCCGACGCCGCGCTCGATGCCGCCGACGTCACCACCGCGACGACGGAAGGTCGCGAGATCGTTGAAAAAGCAAAGGAATTGGCCCAAGCGGAGCGCGACGAATTGAGGCGGGAAATAGAAAAAGCCGCGCGAGAAACCGCCGGCACGCCGGAAGACAAACAGGCGCTCGAAGCACTTGCGGGAGAGATCGAATCGATCGACGCACCGAAGGTCGTCGAGGCACCGGAAGAGGGAGTCGTTCCCGACGCGTTGAGAAACATGCTGCCGGAACCCCTCCAGAAGCTTCTTGGCATGGGTGAATCAGGCGCGCGCGGCGCCATGAAGGGCATCGGCGGAGCGTTCGGCGCCGTAAAATCAAGCACGATCTTCGGTATCGCGTCCGTCTTCGACTTCTTCGATTCGCCATTCATGAAAGGCATCGCCAACTGGCTGCGCGGGTTCGCGGAGCCGGGGGCGATCCGCGAAGCGATGGGCAAAACGCTCAAGGTGAAAGTCACAGAAACACCCGAGGACAAGGGCTATACGGAAACGCTCCGTGCCCAGTACGAAGCGAAGCTCGACGCCGACAAGAAGGACCCGAAGGTCTACAGCTTCCAAACGTTCTACACCCAGAAAATCACCGAGCTCGCGAAGGCCGGTCCGAAGGAAACCTACACGCTCGAAGACCTGGTCAGCATCCCGTCGGCCGAGCAGCGCGCCGCCGAGGAGCAGAAGGCCGCCGAGCTCGCAGAGAAGGCGGCAAAGCGCGAGGAAGAAACTGCGAAGAAAGAAGCAGAGAAGAAGGTGAAAGAAAATCCGACGCTCGCGTACGTTGAAACGTTCCGCGACGCGCTGAACACCGTGTCGCCGAACGCGATCGCGATCACACCCGGCGAATCGCTCAACGACATCGCGCGCAAAGTCGCAACCGCTTTCTCCGAAGAAAACGACGCAGGACTGCGAAACTTCGGCCTCGAGACGAACTCGGGCGGCGACCTGGAAGAAGCCGACGGCGATTCGATGTTCACGGTCGATTACAACCTCTTGGACCTATGGGAAGACAAGCTCTTGAATAACCCGGTCGGGGCCATCAACGCATTCCTCGCACTTGATCCCGCCAAGTGGGAAAGCACGAACGCCATCGCGGCGCAGACCATCCAAAAAGTACGCGAATACATGGCCGCGAAGGGCATCAAACCCCCGACGATCGGCACGCCTGCGCCCGACGCGCCGACGGAATCCCCTGCCGCAGCCGAATAACATGAAAAACCCACTGACGCCGTCAGCGACTCCTTCCGTGCTCGAGAACCTCTCGCAGCTGAGCGACGGCGATCGCCGCGAACGCGTGCAGCACCTAACCGGCACGGAGTTGAAAGAACTCATCGAAGACATGAACGGGGTCCGCGCGATGCCAACGATTTTTGAATCGGCCGACACGCAACTCGCACTCGAACAACGCATGGAAGCGCTCGGCGTGACGATGGACGCGAAATCGAACTGGCAGGAACTGAAGGATTCCCTCGGCGAGACGAAGGCGACCGCCGAGCAGCGCGCGGAAAAAACCTTCGCGAGCCAACTCTTCGGCAAAGCCGGCGCATGGGGCCTTCTTGCCACCGGCGCGATCACCGTGCTCTCGTGGCTGGGTTTCGCGAAGGCGAAGCAGTTGCGGGAAAGCATCAGCACGAAGGGCTACCTGCGCACCGCGGTCGAAGGCGCGAAGGACCATCCCATCTTCGCGGCGCTCGTCGCCGGTCTGGGCGTCACCGCCAGCTTCGGCACGCTGAAGTACCTCCAAAACAACGCCGGACCGATCACGGACGCGATCGCGGAGAAGGCGAAGAAGATGGGCGTCCCCGGAACGGACGTCGCGAAATCCCTTGCTGACAAGCTGCGCACCATCGTGGACAGCGGCGTCGACCTTGGCATGAAGGGAACCGTCATCGGCATCGCGTCGTTCCTCGGCGGCGAGTACGACGAAGAAACCGGCGTCGTCACACTCGGACACAACACGCTCCACTCCCCCGTCGTCATCGCGTACCAAGCGGGCGTCCGCCGCAGGACGGGCAACGGCCTGCTCAAAAGCACATACTCGCAATTCGTCATCGAAGACAAACTCACGGCAATCCTAAAGCAAGGCCAAGTCGCCAGTGCGAACAACGCCGAGGCGCGTGCGTACCAGGAACTCCCGAAGAAACTTCTCGCGCAGCGCGGGTTGGACCTCTTGAAGAAGCAAAACCGCACGGCCGCCGATGACGCCGAGATCGGCCGCATCGTTTCGTCGCTCGAAACCGACTTGAAGCTCGAAGGCAAAAGCATTTCGCAGGTGCAAGCCGACCCCGCCGAATCCAAGAGGCACCTCGACGAGCTGCAAACGCGCATGCAACGCGACAGTCTGGAAGAAGTTGAGGGCTTCAACGCGCTCAAGCAGCGCGTGCAGCAAGATCTCCTCACTGCGGAAGAGAACATCCGCAAAGGAAAATACGTGGGCACGGCGGAGGACTACAAGCAACGCATCGTCCGCGACGCGAACAAGCAAATGAAGAGTTTTCGCGACGACCTCACGGCGAAGAAAATCACGATGGGCAGGGCGTACGAAGACGCGCTCAACGGACTCGAAGGTACGATCGGCGACCACGTCCGCTACGACCTCGACTCTGCCACGAACGGCCGCGGCCTTACGGGCAAAACACTTGAAGGCGCGACAAAACTGGCCGAAAAAGCGGGCTTCAGCATGAACAAACTCCCCGGCGGCAAATGGGTCACGCGCGGAATCGTCGGGTATTCACTCGTGCCGCTCGTACTCGAAGGTGCCGCCGCGCTCCGTCCCGGCAAGGCCGGCGAAGCAGCGACGAAAGCGCTCATGTGGGACGCGACGGACGCGGGCATCGGGTTCATCCCGGTCGTCGGCGAACTGAACGACTTCCGCGCTGCGATCATGGGCACGGACCTCAACGGACGCGAACTCAACACAACCTCCCGCGTGACGGCAGGCGTAATGGGCGGCCTCGGCACGGCGGCCCTTGCCCTCGGCCTCTTCACCGGCGGCACGTCGATCGCCGCCTTTAAGCTGTTCCGCGTCGGAGCGGCAGCCCGCAAGGCAGTACGTGCCGCGAAGCTCGCCGAGAACGCTACGACCATCGCGAACGTAACGCAGAAAACCCTCAAAGCTGCGGACAAAGCGACCGCCAGCGCCAAGACACTCGAGAATATGTACCAAATCAGCAAGACACAGAAAATCGCGCGTTCCGCGATGAACGTCGTCCACAATGCGCAACGTGGCATGCAGATCTACACCTACGGCATGCTTGGCTTCAGCGTGGGGTCGGGCGCCGTAGAGCTCTATAACTCGGCCGAAGGCGCCGTGGCCACGGTGCAAAAGAAAGCGATCGCAGGCATCGACGCCGCGGAACGCTTCGCCACTTCCCTGTAACATCGTCTCATGCACTTCCTCCGCACGTACATCTTCCTCATCCCGCTGGTCGCGATGGTCCTGTGCGAGTGCACGAAAATCGTCGTGGAATACTCGCGGACGGGCAGGTGGACGTCGGGCATGTTCCAACCCGGAGGCATGCCGAGTTCGCATTCGGCGTTCGTCACATCCCTCCTCATCGTCATCGCGCGCAAGCTCGGCGTCGAATCAACCGAGTTCGCCATCGCCTTCGTCTTCGCATGCGTGGTCTGGTACGACGCGATCTCACTCCGCCGCAGCGTGGGCGAGCAGGCCGAAGTGCTCAATCGCCTGCAGCATAAACTGCACCTACGCGAGCGCGTGGGGCATTCCTCGAAAGAAGTCGCCGCGGGCATCGTGTTCGGCGCGATCGTCACGGCCGTCGGCATCTGGCTCGATGGATCGGTCGGCGGGATGTTCGCTTAATCGCGGTTCTTGATCACCTGAAGAGCCTCCTTCACATCGCCCTTCCGGAGCGTTTTTCCGAGCTTGATGAAGGTATCGATAATGACAGGCAACTCGAGATAGTCGATGAGGATCGCCACCCATGCGAGCCACACCGGCAACACCGTGCCGTCGCGGCGGCCCGCGAACTGGTCGATGACGAATTCGTCGGTGATCCAGAACAGATGCAGCCACTGGCTGTTGAGGAACACGATGAAGAGTAGCGCCTTCCAACTGAACGACTTCCGCAGTTCGAAGAGGTACAGGAACGTGGTGGATATCAGCGCCGGGATCTCGGTGTAGTCGACGAGGATGATGATCGTTTGGATCAGCGGCGTCGTGTAGAAGTAACTCTCCCCCAGCACCCGCAACGAAATGACGTGCGTCGCGAGCCAGAACAAGTGCACGACCTGGAGGGCGAACAGAAGCGTGGTGATCGTGAGGGTGAGCGTGTAGTGACGCTCATACCAAGCCCAGAAACGCTTCGAGATGCTCATGCGGCCGAGTATATCACATCACGCCCTCAGCGAGGCTGCGAAGCGCCGCGCCGACGCCGTACGCGATCGCCGTGCTGGCCGCGCCGATGACCATGATTTCGGCGATGCCGCGAAGCGGCCGCTGCCGCGTGACGTAACTGCGCGTCAAACCTACGAGGAGAAGAGCGAAGCCCGCAGCGATGATGGCGGCCACGAAACGATACTCGACGGCGACGATACCGAACGCGTAGGGCAGGAGCGGCACCGCGCCGAACACGACGAACCCCATGAACGTGGCGAAACCGTGCACGAAGGCGCCGGACGCTTCCGGCTTCGACAGGCCATGCTCCTCGAGCATCATCGCATCTGCCCACCGGTCGGGTTCGGACGTGACGGTCGCAACGACGTCATCCAATCGGGCTCCCGAAAATCCCTTCGCTTCGTACGCCTCGCGGATTTCTTCGCGCTCCATATCGGGATGGTCCAGGATTTCCTGCAACTCCTCCTTCCGCAAACGCTGGTACTGGTCGGCGGCGGACCGCGACGAGAGGAATGCCCCCGCGCCCATCGAGAAACCGTCGGCGAGAAGGTTCGCGATGCCGAGCACCAAGATGATGCCGACCGGTAATTCGGCTCCGACCGTGCCCGCCACCACCGCGAAAGTGGTCACGATGCCGTCGTGGGCGCCGTACACGATATCGTGGATGACCGGCCCTAGGCTGCTGCCGTGGGTGTCTTCCGCTTTGTGGGCCGCCAAACGCTGCTTGATATCCATGAACGAATGATACCCGACTATCAACGTTGTGCTACGATCCCCGCGACTTTCTCCCCTTTCCCATGGCGCGCATCGCCGATCAGAAAACGGATTTCCCCCAATGGTACCTGGACGTCATCGCCCAGGCCGACCTCGCGGAGCACGCGGAAGTCCGCGGCTGCATCATCTTCAAGCCCTACGGCTACGCCTTGTGGGAAGCGATCCAACACGACCTCAACCAGCGCATCAAAGATCTGGGCGTCGACAACGTCTACTTCCCGCTACTCATCCCCGAGTCGATATTGCAGAAAGAGAAGGACCACATCGAAGGCTTCGCGCCCGAGTGTGCGGTCGTCACGCACGGCGGCGGCAAAGAACTGACGGAAAAACTCTACATCCGTCCCACGAGCGAAACGATCATCTACTCGACCTTCGCCAAGTGGGTGCAGAGCTACCGCGATCTGCCGATGAAGATCAACCAGTGGGCCAACGTCGTCCGCTGGGAAATGCGCACGCGCCCGTTCCTCCGTACGCTCGAATTTCTCTGGCAGGAAGGCCACACGATGCACGCCACCAAAGACGAGGCAGACCAGATGGTCATGGCGGCTTTGCAGATGTACGCCGATTTCGACCGAGACATGCTCGCCATCCCCGTCGTGCGCGGCAAGAAACCGGAGCACGAGAAGTTCGCCGGCGCACTCTACACGATGACGACCGAGGCCCTCGCCCGCGACGGCAAGGCGATCCAAGCCGGCACGTCTCACAACCTCGGGCAGGGATTCTCCGAAGCCTACGACGTGAAATACCTCAGCAAAGAAGGCAAACAAGAGCGCCCGTTCATGACGAGTTGGGGACTCTCCACGCGCATCATCGGCACGCTGATCGTCGTCCACGGCGACGAGAAGGGCCTGCGCATCCCGCCCGCGATCGCTCCGATCCAGGTCGTGATCGTCCCGATCTACAAGAGCGAAGAAGAGAAGCAAGCGGTGATGAAAGCCGCGATCGAGATCGAGCGCTCGCTCGACGAAGTGCGCGTGAAACTCGATTGGCGCGATGAGAAATCTCCCGGTTTCAAATTCGCCGAGTGGGAAGTGAAGGGCGTGCCGATCCGCATCGAACTCGGCCCGAAGGACCTCGCGCAAAACCAAGTCACGATGGTACGCCGCGACACGAGTGAAAAATCGGCCGTGCCGCTCGCGCAGGTCAACGGCGTGTCGGTGCGCGTCCTGCTTCAAAACATCCAAGATACGATGCTCGCGCAAGCGGAGGAATTCCTGAAGGAGCACACGCACGAAGCCGCGACGAAAGACGAGCTCACGGCGATCATCGAGAGCGACGCCGGGGGCATGGTCTGGGCTGCGTGGGACGGCGACGTCGCCACCGCGATGACGGTCCAAAACGATCTTAAGGCGTCGATCCGCCTCCTCGGCGACCCGGCACAGGCGAAAGGAAAAACCGATCCGTTCTCCGGCAAACCCGCGACGGAATGGGCGCTCTACGCGAAGGCGTACTAAGCATTCTCCTTCTTCGACTGCAGGACGAAACGCATGGTGAGACTCTCACCCACCCGCACGACTTCGTACCGTTCGGGGTCGACGTCGATGCCTTCGAAGATGTTTGCGAACGCCAATAAACACTTCACCGTCCATGCCGCCTCATTCGTCATGGTACGGACACGCAACCCCTCCCGATCGTCCGGAAAATGAATGCCCTGAACGCCCGAAATCTCGAAAATCGTCTGATGCGAACTCTCAAGCCACGCATCGAATGTCTTCACCCTGCCGTCCCGATATGCCTGCAATGCCGCGGCATGAGCATCGGACTGCTGCTGTTCCGATGGGGTGGGTTTTGGCG
>CAYGDM010000015.1:0-17863 GCA_964348685.1 uncultured Candidatus Peribacteria bacterium
GGCCCTTTCCATGGGGAAACGGGATGGTCTGAAAAAGCGGCAGGGCATCGTAGGCGCACCCTGCCGCCAGTCAAGAATTCCACTCAGATCTTCTTCATCGCCGTCGTCATCACCAAGGCGCCCGTGGGGATTTCGATGGTCTTCTTATCCGTGAACTCTCCGATCTCGACCATCTCGTCGAGGCTGCGGTGGCTCACGATCAGCGTGTTCACGCCATCCATGCGGACCTGGAATTCATCGCCGCCGCCGGCCCACCAACACTTCAAGGTCAGGATCGCGCCATCCGTGGGCATTTCTTCTTCGCCGCAGCCGGCGTAGTCGCCGATCGCGTGTTCGGTGACCTCGTTGGGGTCGGCGGTCGTGCCCACGAGCAACGCGACATGCGACGTTTGCATGCCGGTGTCGTCGGTGCCTTTGTCTTCCAGGAGCCAGCCGATGGTGACGTGGGCCATGGCTTCCGCGGATCCTTCTTGAGCAGCTTCATCGGCAGCGGGGCCGACGCATGCGGAAAGGGCGAGGATCGATAGAGAAGCGAGGACGAGGGGGGTGGTGCGCATAGGAGGAGTGTAGATCAGGAGAGCGGCGACTCGAAGCATAATTCGTGCATCTCTTCGTTGTAGCGATCTGGGAATGATTCCGCATCGCCGCGCAGATATGCTTCCATGTACCAATTGGCTGCGTTGCGTATGACGAGGTCGCTGTCGACATTGGAACTCAGACTTTCGTAGGCGGTTGTACGCATGTCGTATGGGAGGTGGAGCGCCGCGTTATCGTGTTCGTCCGCCGGCTGCCAGACGCCGATGTCCATGTCGATTTTCTGGAGGGATTGTTTGTGCAACGCATAGAGCGTTGCGCCGAGTTCCGGGCGTTTGTAGATGAAGGGTCGTTGGCCGTCCACGATGCCCGACGGTATCGGGGACCATCGTTCGGTCGATGCTTCACCGAGCTTCTGCGCGTCGCGAAGGTACTGTGCGTACTGGCGGAAAAACGCTTCGTGCTTGTGGTCGATCCATAGCTTTTTTCGCTCTCGCAGTCCGCGCTCGACGGCGCGTCGCGTTCCCATGCCGATCAGAGATACCGCATTGTCGTAGTTGGAGAACAGCTCAGCTTCCCGTGCTTCCGTGAGCGCGAGGATCGGCGCGGTCGTCGGGTGGTGTTTCGGCTCATAGAGCGCACGCGCAGCCACGCCTGACAGTTTCATGAGCATACGTACGTTATCGATGTACGTCGCCATGAGAGGTCGAACGGCGCGCTCGGCTTCTTCTTGTTCTGGAACATTCCACGCTTCATGAATTGCTTCGTGTATGCGGTCGATGTTCGTTTGGATGACGGCATAGGATGTGAAGCCTTCGGAGGAAACACCCGCTTCCTGAAGATACGATTCCGCATCGTCTTGCAACGGCCACAATTGATCGCGTAGTCCGCGCACTCCCCGACGATCGAGGATCGCGTCGGTTTTTGTGAAGAGGACTTCGTCGAAACTCAGATGTTCCATAGCGAAAGAGTGTGCCGTTCGGCGCATGATTCCGCAACGCTCAACTCAGCTTCTCATAACTCCCTCACCGGGAACAGGAACGATCGGAAGGCCTTCGGGAATCGTCATGCTCTTGAACGGCTTGAACTCCGGAACCCCTTCCATCCCTTCGCCTACTTCGCGATAGTCGACGACGAGCGTGTTCGTGCCCTCCATGCGGACCTGGAATTCATCCCCGGATCCGGCCCACCAACAACGCAGGACCAACAGCGGACCGTCTTCGGGTATCTCCTCAAAGCCACAGCCCATGTAGTTGCCGAGTGCCACGGTCTGCGTTTGTCCCTCTGCCGTCACGACAAATGCGACGTCGAAGTACGAATCTAAATCCTCGCCATCGGTTCGCGTCAGGTCCACTTTCCAGCCGATCATGACGCTGTTCTCTTTCTCGTGGATGGCCATGCGATCTTCCAGTTTCCGGACACGATCATCAAGGTTCTCGAGCCCTTCTTGTGTCTGTTCAATGCGCTTTTCCATACTCTCAACAACGCCTTCATTCGTCCTATCGGCGACGCATGCGGAAAGGGAGAGCAGCGAGAGGGAAGCGAGGACGAGGGGGGTGGTGCGCATACGCGCATCCTATCATCCGAGCGCCTTCTTCAGCAGCTCGTTCACCGTCGCGGGGTTCGCCGAGCCCTTGCTCAATTTCATCACCTGGCCCACGAGCGCGCCGAGCGCGGCCTGCTTGCCGCCTTTGTAGTCCTCGACCGATTTCGGATTGGCGGCGATCGCTTCGTCTACGAATTTCTGGATGGCACCGGTGTCCGTCACCTGCTTCAAGCCTTTCTCGTCGATGATCGCGTTCGCGCCTTTGCCGGTTTCGACCATCGCCGGGAGAATTTCTTTGGCGGCGTTCGCGGAGATGGTCCCCGCGTCGATCGCGGCGACGAGTTCCAGGATCGCGTCGGCGTTCGGTCCGTCTGAGGCCGTCTTGTTCGCGGCTTTCAATGCGCCTTGGAGCTGGGTGAGCACCAAGCTCGATGCGCGCTTCGCGTCGCCGGTCTTCTGCCACACGGCATCGAAGATCGCCGCGAGAGGTGCATCGTCCAAGAGCTGCAGTGCTTGCGCTTCGTCGACGCCGGCATCGGTGTAGCGCTTGCGGAGCTGACGGGGGAGCGCGGGGAGTGCTGCGGCTGCGGCAGCGATTTCTTGCTGCGTGAAGTGCAACGGCGGAATGTCGGGCTCCGGGAAGTAGCGGTAGTCCATCGCGCCTTCCTTGTCCCGGAGCATGCGTGTCTTTCCTTCGTCGTCCTGCCAGCCCACCGTGATGTCACCCTTCATGGGTCCGTTCGTTTCTTCCCAGAGGGCGCGCAGCCGTTTTTCCTCGTACTGCAGCGCTCGCTCCAATGCCTTGAACGAGTTCAGGTTTTTGATTTCGCTGCGGGGGTTGAGCTTCTCGGTGCCTTTTTCGCGCAGCGAGATGGAGGCATCGAAACGCATCATGCCTTTGAACATGTCGGCGTCCGAGGCGTCGACCGCGATCAAAATGCGGCGGAGTTCTTCGGCGAAGGCGACGGCTTCTTCTTTTGAGCGCAGGTCCGGTTCGGTAACGATCTCCATGAGCGGCGTGCCCGCGCGATTGTAGTCGCAGAGGGTTTTGCTGCCGCTGTGCGTCAGTTTGCCCGCGTCGTTCTCCATGTGCAGGCGGTGGATGCGGCAGACGCCTTCGCGCGTGGTGCGGCCGCTGTCATCGCGCAGGTCGAAGTGCACGACGCCGTGTTGTGCAAGCGGGTGGTCGTACTGCGAGATCTGGTAGCCGTACGGCAAGTCGGGGTAGAAGTAGTGTTTGCGGTCGAAGTGGCAGTCTTCGGCGACGGTGCAGCCGATCGCGAGCGAGGCCTTCACGGCTTTGGCGATCGCTTCTTTGTTCGGCACGGGCAGCGTGCCGGGGTGGCCCATGCAGATTTCACAGACGGTGGTGTTCGGCTGTTTATCGAACGCGTCGTTATCGCACCCGCAGAACATCTTCGTCTTCGTGCTCATTTGGGCGTGGACCTCTAGGCCTATGATTACTTCTAATTCTTTGGGCATGTCGGCCACAGCCTAGGGCTCGGAGCCGCTTTTCTCAATGGTTGACGGTGCTTTCTCGAGGCGTACAGTACGCCCTCCCATGAACGCCCCCACGCGCCTGCCGGAAGCCGAAAACAACCAGAGTGAACTGGCTGATTTGGTCTCGCGCGTCCAAGACGGGGACCACGAGGTATTTGGAGAACTCGTCTCCCGATTCGAACAGCACGTTCTGGTTATCGCGATCAAGCGTTTGGGTAATTTCCACGAAGCAAAGGATCTTGTGCAAGACGTGTTCATCCAGGCGTTTGAGAAAATAGGTCAGTTGCGGGAGCCTGAGGCATTTGCAGGATGGCTACGCTCTATCACGATGAACATGGCAAGGAATCATATAAGGCAAACGATGAGACGCCGGCGTGTTTTGTCGTTCATGGACGAAGTGGGCGGTGAACCATTGAGCCTTCGTTCCCATGACGATACAGAGCCTATTCATAGCCTTCTCATAGAAGAAGCACGCCAGCAATGTCGCGATGGATTGGAGTGTCTTTCTGAGGTGGATTACCGAACGCTCGAATTGTTCTACATCGAAGATAATTCGATCAACGAGATGGTTGAAATTTTGGGAGCCGAAGAAGGGCGGAATATGCCAAAAGGAACTATCAAGCGGCGATTATACGTCGCGCGAAAGCGCCTCGAGAGTGTGCTTCAGGATGAGATTGGCAGCGACTTCTGATCACAGCACCGCGGCCGCCGAGACGTAATCGATGATCAGTTTTCCGTCCAAGTGGTCCGTTTCGTGCTGCACGACGCGCGCGTCCATGTCGGAGAGTTTCAGTTCTTTCTTGTCGCCGCGCGCGGTTTGGTACTGCACGACGATCTCCACCGCGCGGGAGACGGGCACCCAGATGCCCGGCAGGCTGAGGCAGCCTTCTTCGGCGGTTTCGGTGATCTTCGACTTCCAGGTGATCTCCGGGTTCACGAGCGGGGTGAGGCGGCCGTTGATGCGCGCGATGCACATGCGCATGTCGAGGCCGACCTGCGGCGCGGCCAATCCCAGGCCGTCGGCTTTCACCGTGGCCTTTTCCATCTCCTTCAACAATTTTTGCACCTCCTTCGTCACTGCGGGGACGCGCTTCGTCTTCGTCCGCAGGATTTTCTGGTCGGCGCCGGTGACGATCTTCAGGGCCATGCTCCGTAGATTATCGCACTCCGGCCGTTTGGGCCACCGCCTGCGCCAAGCGCGCCTTTTTCCGCAGCTCGTCGCACGACTGGATCTTTCCGAAATCGATCATCTTGAGGAGGATGTTCGCTGTTTGCAGCACGTCGGGCAGCGCGCGGTGGCGGCCTTCGGGCAGCGGCATGTTGAAACGTTCGCTCAGCACGTCGAGGCTGTGGCGGAATGCCTGCGGGTACAAGCTTTGGCTGAGGCGCATGCTGCAGAAGCACTCCGGCAGTTCGACGTAGCCCCAGCAGAATTCCTTCTCGTTCTCGAGGAAGCCCATGTCGAATGCGGCGTTGTGGGCGACCAAAATCGAGCCCTGCGCGAATGCTAAAAATTCTGGCAACACCGACATGATGGTCGGTGCGGCGTTCACGTCTTGGTCACTGATGCCGTTGATCTGCCGCGCTTCGGGCGGAATCGGACGTTCCGGGTTCACGAAACTCTCGAATGTCTTCTCCGTGATTTTCCCGTTCTCGATGCGCACGCCCGCGATCTCGACGATGCGGTGCCCTTTGCGCGGGTCCAAGCCGGTCGTTTCGATGTCGAAGACGGTGAGGACGGGCAGCGGCATGACGCCGATCCTACGGTGTCGCGTTCGTCCGCGGTAGCAGTTTTAGTTGACGTTGTTGTACGCTCGTTCCGTGCGTCGAAAGCATGGAATTCCACTGGCAACGGTGCTGAAGAAATTGGACCGCTTGTACGATCCGCCGCGGACGTTTCTCGATTTCCGGACGCCTCTCGATTTGCTCGTGGCGGTCATCCTGTCGGCGCAATGCACCGATGTGATGGTGAATAGGATCACGAAGGAAACGCTCTACGCGAAGTACAAGACATGTGAAGATTATCTGAAAGTTTCCCGCCCGGAATTGGAGCAGGACATCCGCCGCAGCGGGCACTACCACAGCAAAGCGAAGTACATCCAAGAGACGTGCCAGATCCTTCTGAAGAAGCACGGAGGCGAGGTGCCGAAGACGATGGAAGAGTTGGTCGAGCTGCGCGGTGTCGGTCGGAAGACGGCGTCGGTCGTGCTCAGTGCAGCGTTCGGGATCAACGCCGGCATCGCGGTCGACACGCACGTGCAGCGCCTCTCGCAACGTTTGGGTTTATCGATGCACCATGATCCGATCAAGATCGAACTCGATCTCCAAGCGGCCGCGCCGCAGAAGCGCTGGCGCGATGTGACGGTGTTGCTTATTTCTCATGGCCGCGCGGTCTGCACGGCGCTGAACCGGAAATGCGGCGCGTGCGTCTTCAAGAACGAGTGCCCGTCGTCGCTGGTGCTTGGAAAGGCTGATCTCGCCAAACCGAAGCCAAAAAGAACGTTTTCATCCTGATCCGCCTTAGGAGGACGAAGGATTGACATATAATATTATTGTGGTAATGTATCGTTAATCCGCACCGTCGTGGTTCGGGTATTCGGAAGATGCATCGCAAAGGAGTGCTCACATGCATCGTCAGTTCGTTCGCACCGTCGGTATCGTTCTTACCTTTCTCGGATCGGTGATGGCGCGTCGTTATTACTACGTGCGTCCCCGGTCCTCATACCCATTAGAAGGAGGTTGTCGTGAGTAGAACTTTTGGAAGCAGACCATGGGGAATGAACGAGTACTTCGTGCTCGCCCTCTGCATCATTATCCCATTGGCCGCAGCACTCGCATTAATCGGTTCGCAGCGTCTGTGGGAACCCCTGCAACCTCCGCAACCGCCTCCCGCGAAGCAGATGGCGCCCATGTCGGGCGCGGAATGGAATACTGCAGACGAGATCGGGTATCGGTTTAGGATCATGAAGGATCGCGTTCTTCATGGACCGTTGCAGCAAAACGAACGACACCGTCGCGTCAAATGAAAGATGGCCGGTGTGCGGACAATTCGTTAAACAGGCCCTCGGCATCCGCCGAGAGTCTGTTTTTTCATGCTATGATTCGGGGCATATGTTCCTCGCTCTCGCACTCTTCGCCTCCGGCATCCTCACGATTTTGCTCCCCTGCATCCTCCCACTCGTGCCGGTCGTGCTCGGCGTAAGCATCACGAGCCATAACCGTTTACGTCCGCTGATGACCGTGCTCGGTATGGTCGTCTCGTTCGTCGCGCTCACGTTCGCCATCCACTTCTTCCTCGGCGCCTTTCCCATGGCCGCGGATCTCTTTCGCATCGCGACCTTCGCGGTGCTCTTTTTGTTCGGCGTCAGCTTCCTGACGCACGTGCGGTTGCTGCGCCAAGCGGGCTGCGTCGCGGCGGCGTTGTTCTTCCTCGATTACGGCATCATCGCCGTCGTCATCGCCGCGATCCCGATGTTCGCCGCGATGGAAACCGCGGGCTGGTTCACGACGCGTATCCAGCAAGCGGGGACCGACGTGCAGGTGACAGCGCGCTCCGCGTTCGGCCCTGACTCGCCGCTTACCGCGTTCCTCATCGGCCTCACACTCGGCCTCATCTGGGTGCCGTGCGCCGGGCCCGCCCTCGGCTTCGCGTTCGCGTTGGTACGCGATGAACCGGGTCTGACGGCGGCGTTCTACCTGACCATCTACGCGCTCGGTACCGCGGTGCCACTCCTGCTCGTCGGCTACGGCGGCCAGTGGGCCGTGCGGTCCGTGCGGCTGCTCAACCGCTACACGGGCATGGTGAAAATCATCGCGGGCATCATGCTTATCGCGACGGCGGTGCTCCTGCAACTCAGGGCCTTCGAGCGCGCACAGGTCTGGCTCGTCGACAACACGCCCTTCGGCGATCTCGGAACACGCCTCGAAGAGATGATCATCGGCGACACGCTCGACCCCAATGCATCCACCGGTTCCGTGCTTCCTTCCGATGACACTATGAAGCTCCCAAAAATCATCCGCGCGCCCGACTGGCTCCTCGAAGCAGAAGGCCCCTGGCATAACGGCGCGCCGCTCACCGCGGAGGATATCAAAGGCAAAGTCGTGCTCATCGACTTCTGGACCTACAGCTGCATCAACTGCATCCGCACATTGCCGTATATCGAAGGCTACTGGCGTAGATATCAGGATACCGGGAAGTTCGTCCTCGTCGGCGTCCACACGCCGGAGTTCGCATTCGAAGGCGTGCCGGAGAACGTGCAGGAAGCGATCGAGCGTCACCGCCTGACGTACCTCACGGTGCAGGATAATGACTACGCCGTGTGGGGCGCGTTCGCGAACCGCTACTGGCCGGCGAAGTACCTCATCGATGCCGAGGGGTACGTCCGCTACACGCACTTCGGCGAAGGGGATTACGACGAAACGGACGCGGCGATCATGAGCCTCTTGAAAGAAGCGGGCGCGGACATGGGCGGGATGGCGGACGTGGATGTCGAAGTCGACGAAGACACGGTGACCGGACGCGACCGCTCGCCGGAAACGTACCTCGGCGCGCGCAGTTGGCCCGCGCTCCAGAACGCGCAGGGCGATCCGTCCGATGACGTCGTGACGTATTACACTCCTCGGGAGCTCCAGATGAATCGCTATGCGCTGCAAGGGGATTGGCAGCTCATCGACGGTGAGAGGCAGACGCTGCGGAGTGACACGGGGTCGATCCGCATGCGGTGGATGGGAAACGAGATTAACCTCGTCCTCGGGCTCGAAGACGGCGCCGCCCCGGCCGAAGCCGAAGTGTGGATGGACGGCGTGATGGTGAAGAAATTTATGGTCGACAAGGATGACCTCTTCGTCCTGTACGACGGCGAGTACGACGACCACGAATTGGAGCTGCGATTGCAGGGTCCGGGCGTCGAGGCGTATGCGTTCACGTTCGGTTCCTGAAATATCGCCCACCCCCAACGAGGGGAGTGGGCTGGGTTTGCACAGAGCTTACTGTGGCTGGAGCGCGTACAGCTCTGCGACGACGAATCGGCGGAGTGGCAAGGGAAACGCGCGGACGATCTGGATGGCCTCGATGTGAGGCTGTCGAAGCTTTCGACTGCGAACACTTCTTTTCTTCCAGCGCTGCACGTCTTTCGGCGATACGTCATGTGCACGTAATATTCCTTCCACATTACGTCGGCGACGCTTCAGCCGCCGCTTCTTGTTTCTTCGTGCGACGAACTTACCCATGGTTGGGCTCCGATAGAGTAAATGGAACGGAAACTATTCGCCATTATCCAATGTTTCATAGATTTAGCAAATTCCTGTTTCCCATAAAAAAAGCCCGCGTGGAGTACACGGGGGCTTCTTTGGGGTAACAGACGCGTTGGTCTGTTACAGCAGGGCTTCGACGTACGAATGCCATGCTGGTTGCTTTTGGTATTCCGCCAGAAGCATCGATTGGGCTCCGGGGATATACCCAATAGAGTGTCGGCGGTGGCGTTTGCGGATCAACTTTTGTCGACGCTTCAGTCGATTTTTCCGCACAGCTTTCCGTACTGCAGCAAACATGGCAATCGCTCCTTTCAAAGGTCTGGATCGAAACTGTAGTTACTATACAACTAAATATAGATATGTCAATACAACGTATCTTGGCTCAAGAAAGCCTTTATTTCGCTTCCTCGGCCTTCGCTTCTTTCCGCTCCTGCTGCCTGCGCAGGCGGTTCATCACTTTCACCATGGCGAAGAGTGCCACGGCGACGATGACGAACTCGATGATGACGTTGATGAACGCGCCGTAGGCAAGCACCGGTACGCCCTGCGCTTTCGCATCCGCCAAGCTCGCGACGGGTTCGCCTGAGAGCTGCACGAACATATCCGCGAAGTTCACCGCGCCCATCAAGGCACCGATCGGCGGCATGATGATGTCGTTCACGAGGCTGTTCACGATTTTCTGAAACGCCGCGCCGATGACCACGCCGATCGCGAGGTCCATCACGTTGCCCTTCACGGCGAATTCCTTGAATTCGGAATAGATGCTCATGCCCGTATTGTCCTCATTCGAATTCTGTAGTCAATGCGTCCGCACTATGGACCGTGCCCCAGAAGGGGCACTGCTAAAACGAACGACGGGTTTTAGCAGCTGCCATTCTGGCAGCGGCCCACATGGCGCCCTATCGGTCAGAAAATATCCAGATCCTGGATGCGGCCGTTGATGGCGAGCGTTTCGCGCATCAGGCGTTCCTGTTGGAGCAATGCGATCCTTGTTTCGTCGCCGTTGAGAACGGCCATGACCATGTCGTCGTCGATGAGGTGGAGTTCGCGGGGCTGCATTGGGGTGTGTGTTATGTTTCCTGAAATTATAGCGGAAAACGCGGTCAGAGACAACGATGAACCGTGGTGCTAGCATGCGCTCGTGAAGCAGTATCACGACCTCCTCCGGCACATCATGGAGCACGGCCACGAAAAGCGTGACCGCACGGGGATCGGCACGAAAAGCGTGTTCGGCTACCAAATGCGCATTCCGCTTGGCGAAGGGTTTCCGCTGTTGACCACCAAAAAAATGGGGGTGAAGGCCATCGTCCACGAGCTGCTCTGGTTCATCGCGGGCGACACGAACATCAAGTACTTGGCCGACAACGACGTGCACATCTGGGACGAGTGGCCCTTCCAGGATTACCTCATCGCCAATGCCCTCACGGAAAAGTTTCCGATGTATTCCGAGGCATGGATGGAGGAGAAAAAAGTGTTTATTCAAAAACTGAAAGACGACGCCGAGTTTGCAAAGCAGTGGGGCGACCTGGGTCCGGTCTACGGCAAACAATGGCGTCGCTGGGAAGGTCCGGACGGGAAAATCTATGACCAGCTTGGCCAAGCGGTTGAGATGATCAAGAAGAACCCGGACTCGCGGCGCATTATCGTTTCGGCGTGGAATGCTGCGGATATTTCATCGCATAAAAAGACCGCACCGCCGCTCTGCCACTCGCTGTACCAGTTCTACGTCGCTGACGGAAAGCTCTCGTGCCAGCTGTACCAGCGTAGCGCCGATACGTTCCTCGGCGTGCCGTTCAACATCGCCAGCTACAGCCTCCTCACGCATATGATCGCGCAGGTGTGTGGCTTGCAGGTGGGGGATTTCATCCATACCTTCGGCGACGTGCACGTGTACCTCAATCACCTCGATCAGGTGAAGGAACAGCTCTCACGCGAACCGAAGAAATTGCCAACGCTAAAATTGAACCCCGCGGTCACGAAGCTGGAGGATTTCCGGTTCGAGGACGTGAGCTTCGAGAACTACGATCCGTATCCGGCGATCAAAGCTCCGATCGCGGTGTGATCGCCGTTACCTTCGGCGCGTAGCGGCGTATACTTCAGCGTATGCGCCTCACCCTCCCCCTATCCGCCGTCGCGGCCGTCTCCATTTGTACGTTCGCCGCTCCGGCGTTCGCCACCACCGGCTGCAATGCCGAGGGGTGGGAAGATGGATGGTTCTCCGACGTCGGTGGCTGCCACTCGTATTATCCGGCGATCCGTTACATGAAGGATTTTTCGATCGTTGAAGGCTATAGCGATGGAGCATACCGTCCCGAGTCTCCGATCAACCGCGCGGAGTTCGTGAAGATATTGGTTGCCGCGAAGTTTTCAGTGTCAGAGATGAACGACGGTATGGATAACGAAAACCGGCCACATATGGTCGATGTGGAGCATGCGTCGTGGTACGAAAATTACGTGCACTTCGCGCGGTATAAAGGCTGGATTGATGGTTATCCCGACGGCACGTTCCGCCCAGCCAACCAGATCAACTACGCCGAAGCCGCGAAGATCGCCGCGAACGCGTATGGACTGGAGGTCGATGAAAACGTCGGCTCGGATTGGGGAGGTCAGGACGCATGGTTCTTGCCGTATTCGTCCGCGCTCCTCAAGAGGCATGCCGTTCCCCCGACCGTTAGTCGCTTCGCTCAACATCTGACGCGCGGCGAGATGGCCGAATTAATCTACCGCCTCGAGACCGGAAAAACATCGACGCAGTGGTTTGCTAGCCTCCCGGACGGCAGCACCGTCGATAGTTTGACCGTCACCAATAACCTGCCCGATGTTGAATTTTCGTACGACGGTGCGCTCTTTACGGCTACGGAAGGATCAATGGGCATGAGGGACATTTACGCGAGCGGGGAATGGAGAGTCATGCCCGGTTTCCACCTGACGTACGTGCGTAACGATGAAGACGCGATGCAGTGCGACGGTATGTCGGGATTGATCGGGCGTTGTCGGCCTATCTACAGCATGCTCGATATGAGCATCGGCGTCGTGGAGCGTCCGTTGGCGTACGTGCGTATTGGGCTCGATTCGTCATTCGATGAGAATGCCAAGGAGACGATCGTCGACGGCCGCGCTGGCGTTTCGATTTATGACGGCATCGAGTGTGAAGGCGAGGAGCACACGTTGGTGCCGATGGACGCGAAGAGGACGCTCGTGATTCGCAGGGCGATCGATTGTAACCAGCATCCCGACGGATACCTGACGAGCGACGAACAGGACGCCTTGTTCCGTTCGTTCCTCGATACGATCGATATCATGGTTCCCGCAACCGCCCAATCCGCGCCTCTTATGGAGGTGACAGTACTGACATGCGGCGGTGATGTTCCCGGCTACCTTGCATCGAAGATCATGGTTCCTACATCATCCGCCGTTGCCGATGCGACACTGCAGGCGTTGTTCTCGGCCAATCCTATCTCCAGCTATCCGTGCGATGGCATGGTGTGGATGGGCAATCATTACCGCGGCGTGACGATTGTCGGAGGCGTTGCGACGGTGAAACTGGATGCGACGTTTGAGGAGATTTTCCACGATTTCGACGAAGAGGATAGGGAGTGGTACAAGGTTTCCGTTCAGCGCTCGATCTCTGCAAACCTCAAACAGTTCCCGTCCGTGACGGATGTTCGCTACGTCGTACAACCATGATCATCTCCCTCATCGTCGCTGCCGACGAACGCAACGCCATCGGCAAGGATGGCGGCATGCCGTGGCGCCTGCCCGACGAGTGGGCGTACTTCCGCGACACGGCGATGGGCAAACCGGTCATCATGGGCCGCAAGACGTGGGAATCGCTACCCGAGAGCCGCAGGCCCCTCCCGGGCCGCCGGAACATCGTGGTGACCCGCCAAACGGGCTACAAGGCCGACGGTGCCGACGTTGTGCCGGGCGTTGACGAGGCCGTGAAGCTCGCGAGCGTGACGAGCGACGAAGCGTTCATCATCGGCGGCGGGCAGCTGTACGGCTACGGCATGGAGATCGCCGACCGTCTGTACCTCACGCGCGTGCACACCGAAATCGAGGATGCGGACGCATTCTTCCCCGACGTGAACTTCCTCGATTGGCGCGAAGTGAGCCGCATCGAGCACCCCGTTGATGAAAAACATGCGTTTTCCTTCACGCAGATGGTCTTCGAGCGTTTGGCTGCACGTCGCTGAAAAGTAGCATCATCTCCGCCGAAACAGAGTGCCCCTAGACCATTGACACGGGTGGGTTTTCGGAAAACGCTTTTTGCGCATGAGCACCACTACTCTCCATCGGCCCGAGCACGTCGAAGTGCAGCTGAACGATCTCCAGCTCGAACAGGCCAAGAAGGCCGCGACTATCGGAGAGTTCCGGGACGGATTCAAGCAGGAGGCGATGCTCGTCATGGCCGAAGGCGACCCGGAGACGGCAAAGCTCGTGCAGTCGCGCATCGACGTCGTGGCGACGGCGACGAAAGATCATGCCGCGCTGGCGTTGGGAAAGACGGAGGCGAACGTTCTCGGATACGCGAAGCTGGGAGGAGGAACGGGCGGGGTCGTCATGAGCGAGCAGTATTTCGGCACGGTTACGACGCTCGATAACGCGGAACAAATGCTTCATGCGGGCGACCATGAATTGCGCCATGCTGTGCAGGCGGTGCCGCAGGGCGACATCGTCTTCCAAAACAACGTCGTCGATACGCTGCATGTCGTGGAAGGCGATGCGGAATTGGCGGCGAACGCGAAGAGGAAAATGGCGGCCACGGAGCATCGTGAAGGCCAACCTGAAGAGGTCTACGCCGCCGGACAGAACGTCGCCTATGCGATCCAGCAGGTGGTCGGCAAACAACTCTGGAACGAGGTTCTTACCGAAACGGGCGACACGCAGGCGCTCCAAGAAGCCCTGAACAAGGCGGGGCAGGGTGTCAGGGGGCGGGAACCGGCGCAGGTTGGTTAATCGGCAGGCGAGGCAGCTCCAGCGATTGCGGACCGAATCGTGTCATGGCGCGTACAGTGGCGCTCGCGGGTTTTCGCGGGCACGAGATGACCACGGTCATGCGTCGCAGGCGGAAGTTCGTCGCGACCACGGTCGCCGACATTTCCTTGCCGTCTTCATCGCGGACGACGTACTGGTTGGCATCGGCCAGTTTGTAGGTCAGGGCATTCCAGGCCAGGGTGGCGTCCCACCAATCGATTTCCTCGAAGATGTCCGATTGGCACGTTAGGAACCACGCTTGACCGAAGAATTCCTTTGCCGATGGTAGTGAAATCGTTTGGGGTCCGATTTTTTTCGGTCCTCCTCCCAGCGTGAGTTCGATGGATTGCGGCAAATCCGCGACCACGGCTTCGACGTGGGTCGGATGATATGGAGAAAGTTCGGTGTAGAGGTTGGCACCATCGAAGGTGCCCGTATACCGGGGTCGATGATTGCGGGCGATATCCAGCCACACTCCAGGCACAGTCGCGAAAGGGTCTTCCTCTTCCGTCTCTTTTTCTTCGAGGGGGTCGGGCGGGGGAATCGGGCAGCAGTCGTCGTCTTCTTGCCAAGCGAATTCCTCTTCGGCGTCCATGAGCGCGAGAATGGAACCTTTCCCTGGTTCCAGTTGCAACGATACGTAGTCGAAACCGCTTAACGCGTCCCGGCGCACGATGCCGATGAGGTCCGGGCTCCATGCGATGGATTCGTCGTTTTTCGCAGGCTCGAGGTCGATCCCGCTGTTACTGGAGATCCATGGTTTCATCTTCGTCTCATTGCAGACGCGCGCCAGCACGTTGTTCACGAGTCGCTCTCGCCTGTTCCCACGAAGATTCACCGTGAGAGCTGTCAATTTCGCAGCGACGTGGTGGAGGCCAATCTTCACGCCCGTTTTTTCCTGCATGAGCTGCATGGCTTCGTCGCCGCGGATGAGCCCCATCTGTCCGAACGCCTGCGGAATATCGTGCTTCCATCGCCATAACTCTTTTTCCATGCCCTCGACGCGTGCCTTCTGCTCAGCGGACACAGCGCGCGGTCGTCCATGCGTGTCCGTCTTGATGCGGCCCAGCAGCACGTCGGCGTCGCTATGCTCGGTGTCGAACGCTTCCCACAATTCGGTCGTGGCGGCATTCCACGCTCCTTGGCGCGGCGCGAATTCGTCGTCGTCTAGGTCCTTCATCCACTTCGATAGCTGCTGTTCCGTGGTTTTCACGCGTTGCAGCACGGCAGCTTGCACAGGCGCCTCGATGGGTCGTTGTTCCGGCTCTCGCGCGTCCAATACTCCGCCCACGCTCAAAGCGACCCAGACCGTGATTGCTCTGCAGAGCTGGTGGAGGTCGGGCAATCGTCCGATCGTTGCGGCGCCGTCGATGCCCCGGGGGGACGCGACGTTAACCATGGACACGGATTACTCCTGCGGAGCCATGAGCGTCAAGCGTTGTATATTCGTTGGCGATTTTCAGGAGGCGATTATTGAGCCGGAAGCGGCGCTGGCGGGGTGACGGGTTGAAGGCGGGGGAGTTCGAGTTCTTGCTCGGACATCCGCGAATACACCGTGACCATGCCTGATACGGGCTCGTGCGGGCATCGCAGGGTGACTTTCATTGATCGGCATTCGAAATCCGTGCACGTGATGTTCGTCGGCATGAGGGATCCGTTGCGGTCGCGGAGCGCGTACCGGTTCGAATCGCCGAAATAGAACGTCAGCGCATCCCACTCAACGGGGGACGTCGCCCAGTCGACGTGCGGGAACAGGTGTGACACGCATTCCACTTGCCATTGTCCGTCGGGCAGCTGAGTGGGGTTTTGAAGGCCCAGTGTTTGCTCGCCCATCTTCCGTGCCCCTTTATTGATACCGAGCTCCATCGAGATAGGTAGGTCGGCAACGACCGCGTTGACGTGCTTCGGCTGCAGGGCCTGGGATTGCCGATAGATGTTATTGCCGAAGGGGTGCGTGATCGGGGGGCGTCCGCTCTGCGGGAGGGTCAACGTTATCGACCAGATATCTTCGTCCTTCGTGGACGGATCGCGCACGTGGTGTTGCGTTCCATCTCCATTCTTCACGGGTGTCATGGACGAATACGTTCCGACCTCATTTATAAATGCCAAGATCTGTCCTCGCCCCGGTTCCATCTGCAACTCGACGTTCGACGGCAGCCCGAATTCGTCTGTTGTGACGACTCCGAGCAGGTCGGGGCTCCATGCGACGGATTCTTTCGCCTCGGCGGGCATAAGCCTCACGCCGCCGTCGTTTTGAAGCGCGGGTTTCGAATGGGAAGCATTCGCCGATCGCGAGAGGATGTTGTTCACCAAGCGTTCCGCGCGCTCGCCCTCTAGTCGCAGCGTATTCGCCATGAGTTCGGGCATGGTCTCGTCGGCCACGGTTACGTTCAACCTCAACTTGTTACCTATCAAACGTATCGCCATGTCGCCCCGAATTCGACCCCGCGGCGGCAAAGCGGTAGGCCCTCTTCTCCATGTAGCAAGCTCCGTTTTCAATACCTGATGCCGACCCTGTTGTTCGGGTGACAGTTCGAGGGGTTTTCCCCGAGCATCGACTTTCAAGGCTGCCAATATGGCGTCCGGATCGTCGGTCTCTTCGTCGAATGCCTTCCACATCGCGTCATGCGCTTTGTGCCACGCCGCCTGCCGAATGCCGAACTCCGTTTCGTGGTTCATGTCCTTCATCCATGCGCGCAGCTCCGCCCGAGGCGTTTCAGTCGGATCGGAGGGTGCGTTCGCGGGAACCTGAGATGGTTTGTACGGCGACGGTGGTGATTGCTCCTGTGCCTGCATCACGTCGCCCACGCTCAAAGCGACCCAGACCGTGATTGCTCTGCAGAGCTGGTGGAGGTCGGGCAATCGTCCGATCGTTGCGGCGCCGTCGATGCCCCGGGGGGACGCGACGTTAACCATGGACACGGAATACTCCGCGCCCATGGCGACGTCAAGAAGCGGTGATTATTTGCCCATTCCCGGGAACAGCGCGGCGTTCTCGGCCAGCGACGTGCCCGAGACTCGGCGGGCGATCCAGTGCGAGACGATCATGCCCGTGAACATCGAGATGAGGACACCGATGCCGAGCGTGACCGCGAAGCCGCGGACGATCGATGTGCCGATCAGGAAGAGCAGCGCGCAGGTGATGAGCGTGGAGATGTTGCTGTCGCGGACGGACGGCCAGGCCTTCTCGAAGCCGATGTCGACCGCCGTGCGCAGTGCTTTGCCTTTGCGGAGCTCTTCTTTCACGCGCTCGAAGACGAGCACGTTCGTGTCGACGGCCATGCCGATCGAGAGGATCAAACCGGCGGCGCCCGCGAGCGTGAGAACCATGTACTGGTTCGTGAAGAGGAACAGCGGGAGTTTGAACAGCGCGAGGAAGACGACCGCGTACATCGTGAGTGCGAGCGCGGCAATGACGCCGAAGGCGCGGTAGAAGAGGATCATGTAGAGCATCACGATGATGATGCCGATGAGGCCGGCCATCACCGACGTGCGGAGCGCTTCGGCGCCGAGCGTGGGTTCGACCGTGCGCTGACCGACCAAGTGGATCGGGGCGGGGATGGCGCCGGTGTTGAGGTCTTGGGCAAGCTGCTGCGCTTCCTGGACGCTTGCATTGCCCGTGATCACGGCTGTTCCGCCGGTGATTTCGCTCTCCACGCGGGGCGCGGTCACGAGCTGTCCGCCGACGAAGATCGCGATCTGCTTGCCGATGTTGCGCTTCGTGAGGTCTCGGAAGATGTCGCCGCCTTCGTCGTCGAAGGCGATCTGCACCACCGGGATGTTGGTGGTCGGGTCGAGGACCGCCGTTGCCGAGCGGAAGTGTTTGCCGTCGAGCGGCGTGTCTTTCCAGCCGGTGGGTTCCAGCGAGAAGAAGAGCATGCGTAGGGAGACCGCTTGTTCGTCGCTGCGGACGCGGCCGAACTGGAGGTCTTCCAGCATCGTATCCGCGCGGTTCTTCGCGTCCGTTCCGGTCACGACGAGCTCGTCGTACGAGGCGGAGTCGGGCGTGGTGAACGCGGCGCGGTTCACCTTGATGATGTGGTAGCCGAACGG
>CAYGDM010000015.1:17873-19918 GCA_964348685.1 uncultured Candidatus Peribacteria bacterium
GGATTTGTCCTTCCGCGCCACCGAACGCGGCTTCGGCGAACGACGCTGCCAACTGTTCGCGGCCGACGACGCCGATGCGTCCGGCTTGGTCTTTCGTGAGGGCGTCGTTGTCGGCGCGGGCGATCGTGTCGAAGTTTTCGCCGGCGTCGATGCGATCGCGCAGTGCTTCGGCGTGGGCGAGTGCGTCATCTTTCGTGCGGGTGACGGTCGTCGCGGCCGATTGGGCGCCCGCGTACGCAACGAGGACGTGGCTGACGTCGACTTGTTCTTTACCGGCCTGGAAGAGGCCGAGGAATAGAATGCGGGCAGAGCCGTCGTCCATCGAGGTGACGGCGAGTTCCGATTGCTTCATGCCGCGGAGCGTCGTGGTGACGCGCAGGGGGACTTCGTCGTTGAGCAGGCGGTTATCGTAGGTGTTGGCCGTGAGGCCGGTGCCCGTCGCTTCAAGTCGTTCGAAAGCGAGCGTGGCCGCCTGCAGCACGCGACCCGTTTGGACGCGCGGACCGAGGATCTGGACGAGGAAAATGCCGCGTATGTCGCGCTCCACCGGGATGCCGTCGTCGCCGGGGACCATGCTGGGCAGGCCGCCTTCGAGTTGGATCACGCCCCGTTCCGGGGTCGCATCCCAGAGCGTCTCAAGGCCCGTCGGGAGCTGATCGCGGAAGAAGAGCTGGCTGTCGGCGAACGCCATGCCGAGTTCGTCGCCCATGTCCTGGCCGACGCTCTGGAGCGTGCCAGACCCGTTACGGATGTCTTGGAGCGTGGCGGCGGCCGTCGCGCGGACGGTCGCTTCGAATTCAGGCGTCGCTTCGGCCTGTTCTTCTTTGAATTCGAGCTGGATCGTCTTTCCCACCGTGTCGATGCACGTTTGCGTCTCGATGACGCCCGGGCACTCCACGAGGAGGTGCTTCTCGTCGCCGACGTACGACGGGGTGATGGTGGCTTCGCTCACGCCGAGCGAGTTGATACGGCGTTCGAGGACGGTGCGGATCGCTTCGACGATATTGCCGCGCTGTTCTTCGAGCACCCGGCGCTGCTCGCGCAGGATTGCCAGCGTTTCGGCGCTTGCTCCGACTGTTTCAGCGGCCCGGATGTCGGCATCCATGGTTTCAAGCTGCGAGCGGATTTCGTCCTCTGAGATACGGAAATCGAGCTGGGTGCCTCCGGCGAGGTCGAGGCCGAAGTGGAACGGCGGATTGAGCCACGAAGGAAGCTGCGACTTGAGGCCGGACGGAAGGGCGACGAAGAGGAGCGCGAGCCCCGCGACGGCGGTGACGATGGGCCAGGTGGAAGTGCGTTGAGCCATAATTAGAGGGGAGTGACGGTGACGTTGAGGCCGACGTTTACGTCGTCGGCGAAGATCTGGGCGAGTTCGATATCGGGGATGCCGTCGATGACGAGCGGCGTCGGGAAGTTCGCGTCGAGGACGCGCATCGTACTGACCAGGCGATCGTTTACGAAGAGGCCGAGATCTTTGCTTATGTTCGCCCCGAAGAGGGTGCGCATCTGCCCGAGGCCTTCATCCGTGAATTTGATGCGTACGAGGGCTCCTTGGCCGCCCGGGCTGGGGGCCGCGACGATGCTGATGATGTCGTCGCCGTTGACGTTCGTTCTCAGGAAGCCGCCGAGCCCTTCGACCGTGACATCGGCGCCCGAGGCGGTCGTCGTTTCCATGATGTCGAACGTGAAATCGGAGGCCATTTCTTCCGTCAGGATGTCCGCGCTTTCACCGTCGGAGACCCCCAGCGTGAGCGTCACGCCCTCGGCGTCTTTCACGATGTTCTTCTCCGTCAGGGTCGCGTCCAGGCGTTCCAGCCGGCGCTCGGCCACGCGAATAGTCGCTTTGGCGAGTTCTTCGACCGAGGTCGGGTCCTGCGTGTCGAAGGTCAACCGATAGGTGACCGTCGTCGGGCCGCCGCACGAGGCGAGACTCGCGGCCGAAAGGCCCAAAACGGTAAGTGTGTCAAAACGCATGCCCGGGGAGTGTAGGCGATGGTTGCCAGGCGGGCAAAGGGGTTATCTCGGCAAAATTAAGGTCGTATCGG
>CAYGDM010000016.1:0-19385 GCA_964348685.1 uncultured Candidatus Peribacteria bacterium
GAATCGTGGTACCTCGTGCGCAACACGCCCAACGTCACGGGCTTCGTCGGATCCGGCAACATCCCGGTGCCGGTCACGCCGGAGGAATTCGGCGTCATCCAGCGCCGCATCGGCGAACAGCAGGCGAAGTTCAAGAGCGACTTCCAGGTGGGCGACCTCGTCATCATCGTCGACGGTCCGTTCAAGAACTACGAAGGCACGGTGGACTCGGTCGACGTCGACAAGGGCAAACTCACGGTGCTCGTCGTCATCTTCGACCGCGAAACTCCTGTCGAGCTGGACTTCACGCAGGTGAAGAAGAAATAATGCCTGCATGACGACGAACCCGAACGCCTTCAAAACGCCCGAACCCGGAACGTCGTATTTTTCGCGGCTTCGTGCGAACGATCCGGAAGTGGAACGGCGTTGTACTGAAGTGGAGGCATACTTCAAAATGATACTCGACACCCCTGAATACAGACGCGAGAGACAAGTCGTCGACGATCTCGGGCCCGACGCGACGGGCGTTATCGTGTACTGAGAGTCCTCCTCGTCGCGAACGGCAACAGCACCAGCAATCCGATGAGTGACACCGCCTGTCCGATGAGGAAACCGGCGGGGATAGCCTGTATGCCGATATGAGGTGCAAGGATCCACGCCGCCGCGATGGCGAGTCCGCCGTTGAGAACGCTCATGACCGCCGGCAGTGCCGTGACGTGCAGCGCGTAATACGAACGCAGGACCAAATGATTCAAACTCTCGAACGGGATGCTCAGCGCGTAGACCATGAGCGCCGCGGCGAAAGGCATGTAGACGTCTTCCAGATTCACGAGGCGCACGGCGATTGGCGTGGCGAGCACGAGCGCGATCGCGGCCGGAATCGTGAGGCCGATGATGATCAACACTCCTTTGCGCACGTACAGCACGAAGCGGTCTTTTTCTCCGCGTGCCGCGGCTTGTGACAACAATGGAAACGCCGATTGCGCGAGGGCGATCCCGATGACGCCGACGACGAACGACTGAAAATTGCGCGCGTTGCTGTTGATCGTAACAGATCCTGCCGGAAGACCGGACGCGAGCGTATCGAAGAGGAGCAACTGCAACTGCAGCACCGCGAGCGCCGCCATGCGCGGCAGCATCAAGACTCCCATCGTGGAAAGCTCCGGGTGCCAGAACTGGAGCGACGGCCGATACCCCGCATGGATGGCTCCTGCAAAACGAACAATGACGTACACGATCGCGCCGCCCACCGTGCCGTACATCGGCCCCATCGCGCCGACAAACGGCGTCACGAAGACGGTTCCGACGATCGTTCCGAGTGTGTAGAAAATGGGCGTGACGCCGTAGAGCCAGTACTTCTGCACCGTGATGAGATATTGGCCGAGGCTGTTGCCGCACACGAAGAGGAAGTTCGTGAAGAGTGCGAGCTGGCCGAACTGCACGTACAGCGCCAGCGTCTCGCCGTCGAAATCAACGAGGATGGGAGCAATGAACGGAAATGCGAACGCGCCGACAAGCGCAATGAAGCCGAATACCAGAGAACCGATTCCCATCACGCTCGACAGCAACTTCGACGACTCCCCGCCGTTCTGTGCGCGCGTGAGCAGCGGCACGAGCACCGTCGAAATGCCGGCCATGATCGTCAGCTGGAAGAGCAAATCACTCGGCCGAAAACTGGCGATGTACGCGTCAACAATTCCAAGATCGGCGTTGAACGTCTGGTTCAACAGCCTGTCGCGCACGAGACCCGTAACCGACGCGCCCGCTTGCGTGACCGCGAGGACGGCCGCGCCGCCGAGAATACGATGCTGGCCCGCGTGTTCGCGCAGAAACTTCCACATATGCGTGCCATGGTAGCGAAAGCACAGCAGGATGCGAAACGCTGCGTCTGAAAAGTCCATCGCAGCGGCGCGCTCCTATAGACTGCGGTTATTCCCCCACCCTCGCGATGCGCCACCCCTTCCTACTGCTCTCGCTTCTCCTCATTCCCGCCGTTTCATTCGCACAATCGGGCGAAACCGTAACCGACACGACACCGGTCGACACCGGGGAGGCAATCGTGATTCCTGAAGGAAAAGGAACGGTCGTCATCGAGCAGACGGCCCTGGGCGGCACACTCGGTTCATGGCTGATGTCGTTCCCCGACCATACGCAGCGCTCCGGCACGGCCTCGGCCGAAACGCTCTCCGACATCCCGAGCGGCAACTACATCATCTACGCCAACCTCCCGAGCGGATCAATCACGACGATGCGCATCTACAAGAATGGCGTGCTCGACAAATCCTACGACAGTCGCCAGCAATCGCCGTTTTCGGTCTACCCCGGCGACACGATCCGCATCACGCTGAACTACAAACTGGCGCGGACCGGCATGATATCGGTGCAGAGCGATCCCGAAGGAACCGCATTCACGCTCACGGGACCGGACGGCCTCACGCGCTCGGGCGTGACGCCGCACACGTATGAAGACATGCCGGAGGGCCAATACAAATTGCAGTATGAAAGCTTCGGCGAGGGATGCGTAAAGCCCGCGCCCAAAGCCGGGCAACTCGTGGAAGACAGCCGCATATCGTTCGACATTTTCTTCGACTGCGATATGGCGGTGAAAACGAGGGAGCGCCAAGGCAATGATTCGAAAAAATACCTCACGATCGTCGTAGACGGCGAAGACGTGCGGCTGCAAGACGTGCAACAGAGTGATTGGTTCTCGACGTACGTGTTCGAGGCAGCGCGCCGCAACATCCTCTCGGGATACCGCGACGCCGCGGGCAACCTGACCGGCACGTTCGGTCCTGGCAACAGCGTGACGGTCGCGGAGCTCAGTAAGATCGCCCACCGCATGTCGGGCCTCAGTGAAGAAGCATTCAAAAGCAGCGCGCCGAAGAACCCCGCCGGCATTGGACAGTGGTTCTCCGCGTTCTTCGCGAGCAGCGAAAACCGCGCGTGGATCATCTATGCCGACGGAACGATCGATCCGGCTCGGCCCGCGACACGCGGCGAAGTCGTCGTGACGTTGATGCAGGCGTTCGACGTGCCGCTCAAATGGCAAAAGGGCAACGTCTTCACCGACGTGCCGGTGAGCCACCGCTACGCCGCCGCGATCGAAACCGCCGCGAACGATGACATCGTCGCCGGGCGCAAAGATGCCGCAGGCGCGAGCACGGGAATGTTCGACCCAGAAGCGCCGATCACGCGCGCCGAGATCGCGAAGATCATCACGACGATCCTCGACACGTACAAGTCGCCGACGACGCTGCGCAACGCGGCGAACCGCGAAGAGGAATAACCTTCACCCTTCGTCGGAGCCTGTCCTGAGCTCTGTCGAAGGGCTCAGGCTGACAAGATTTTCGCCGCCAAGCTCGTCACATCACCTGCCCCCATCGTTACGACGACATCATTCGGTTTTATGGCTTCCTGAAGCCATTCCAACGTACCATCAAGTCCACCGCCGTCATGGGCTTCGATGCCGCTGCCCTTCGCGATGTCCGCGATAAATCGCGGCAAATCGGCCTTCGCCGAATCGGACTCGCTGCGTGCTGCATAAATATTCGGAATCACGAGAAGATCGACCTGCGTGAACGCGCCCAGGAAATCGTCGTACAATTTCAACGTGCGGTCGTGCGTGTGCGGCTGGAATACGCACACGATCCTGCGACCGGGAAATCCTTCGCGGATACTCTGCAATGATGCGCGGATTTCTACAGGATGATGCGCGTAGTCGTCGATCACCGTCACCCCATCTGCGCGTGTACCTTTCACTTCTGTACGGCGCCACGTGCCGCGGAATCCTTCCAACGATTTCAATGCAGCGTCTTCCGCGATGCCGTACTCCTTCGCGAGCGCGACGACGAGGCGCGCGTTCTGCCGCATGTGCTCTCCGGGGACGCCCAGCGTCGGAAGAGAGAAAGAATCCGCGTCGATCGTTGGATGGCCGCTCGCTTCGGCGACATCCGCGCTCGCGGGATCGGACGCATGAATAATCGCGGGCCGGCCGACCGGCATCTGCTTCAAGAAATGCACGAACGCTGCGCGATACTCCTCGAGCGAACCGAACGCGTCGAAGTGATCACCGTCGACCGTCGTCATCACGACCGTGTCCGGGAAGAGATGATGGAAATCGCGCCGATATTCGCACGCTTCGACGATGAAGATATTAGAATTCCCTTTTCTCCAGTTCTTACCTCCGAGATCGGGCGATTTCGTGCCGACGACGATCGTCGGATCCAGCCCCGCATCGACGAATACCTTCGCCGCCATCGCCGTCGTCGTCGATTTGCCGTGTGTGCCGCAGATCGCGATCACGTCGTAGGGCTTGCTCAATTCGCCGAGGGCGTGGAAATACGATTGCTGCGTTATACCTAGCTCTTTCGCCTTCACGCGTTCGGGCGCGTGTTCGGGAATCGCTTCTGAATAGACGAAGAGGTCGACGTCTGCCGTCAGGTGCGTTCCGTCTTGATCCAAAAACACCTCAATGCCTTGCTCGCGCAAATCATCGAGCAACGCGCTGTCGCTCCGATCGCTGCCGCGCACGATATTGCCCGCATGCTGCTGCAATGCCGCATATGCGCTGAGCCCGATTCCGCCGATGCCCGAGCAGTAGATGATCACGAACCTAGTGTAGACTGTCTCCCGTCATGGCGTACACCCGAGCGACACAGCCCATCAGCAAGCAGCTCACCATCGTGATCGGCCTCACGGTCGTCGGTTTCATGGCGTTCGGCCTGACGCTGTCTTTCTATCGCAATATCCTGTTCGAACAGACGCTGAGCGACATCGAGAACCAGAACCTCCGCATCGCCGACACGATCGAACAGGGCTACGGCGATTTGGAGTACTACCGTAGCGCGCAGTACAAAGATAAATACGCGAAAGAAAACCTGGGGCGGCTGAACCCCGGCGAGAAGCTGATCATCATCACGCCGGACCCGAATGCGCGCGGACCGATCACCCAAAGCGGCTCGACCGAACTAGAGCGCCAGGAAGCGGCCTATTTCGAACTTCTGCAGCAGATGCCGGTCATTGAACATTGGCAACTCTTCCTCTTCCACCGCGGCCAACTCGAAGAGCTGAAAAAAGGCGCGTAAATGGGATTGCCGCTTGTCTTACCCGAAAGCGTCGCTACAATCCCACCACTCATCGCGGGGTGGAGCAGCCCGGTAGCTCGCGAGGCTCATAACCTCGAGGTCACAGGTTCAAATCCTGTCCCCGCAACCAATTCGACTGCGTAAAGGCCCCAAATGGGGCCGTTTTTGTGCTTGCACACTGGAAATTGTTCTGTAGAATCCCCGTACCTTATGGCACACAAGAAAGCAGGCGGCACTACAGAAAACGGCCGAGATAGTCGGGCCAAACGCCGTGGCGTAAAGCGCTTCGGAAGCCAGCTCGTACGCGCCGGCGAGGTGCTCGTGCGCCAGAAAGGCACGCTCTTCCGCGTCGGAAAGAACACCTACATGGGCAAAGACTTCACGATCCACGCCGGTATCGACGGCAAGGTCGCATTCTCCCGCACGAAGCTCTCCACGTTCACGGGTTCCCGCCAGTGGGCCACTCTCGTGCACATCGAACCGACGGACGCGAAGAAGGCGAAGGCCAAGGCCTAAGCTTGTTTCGGTTTCCCCATTCCCCTGCCCTTCGGTAGGATTTCGCATATGTTCATGGATCTCGGCGCAGGCCCCGGTGAAAATATGTCGCCCGACGAGGGCGGCGGCAGTGCGAGCGAAGCCCTGAGCGAAGAAGCGAAAGCCCGGTTCGCGGGTGCTGCGGCGGCGCAACAGCAAGCCAAGAAAGATGAAAAGAAAGCGAAGAAGCGCGACGACGGCGTAGCGCAGATGATCCTGCAGTTCCTGAGCGACACCCAGCGCACGCATTTGGCGACGCTCATTTCGCGGCTCGTCGCGCTCGATTGCCCGTCGCCCTTCATGCTCGCGATCCTTTCGCTCGTGAACCCCGACTGCGCGAAGGCCGTCGAGGAGTATTTGGCGGAACGAGGCGTGAGCATCCCCGACGAAACGCGTTCGCTCGCTGTACAAGAAACAGCGCTCGACGCATCGGCCAACGCCGCCCTCGGCCGGTGGATCCTTGGCATGGAAATGGTCCTCGCGACGGATGCTGAGCGCATTTTACAATCGCTCATCGTCGACGAAGGCAACATCGACGGCACCGTCTTGCAGCTCACGACGTTCGTCCTCGAGGAATTCCTCAAAGCGCACGGCAAAGCGCCGTCGTTCTCGGATCTACAGAAAGTCACGATCGGCATCCTGCAGTCGGTCTTCGAGAGCTACATGCACATGGCGCCTTTGCCCGCGGCAAAGGAAGAGGATGAATAATTAATCCCTCTTCAACACACTCAAGAACGCTTCCTGCGTGATGGTCACCCTGCCCATCTGTTTCATGCGTTTTTTGCCCTTCTTCTGCTTGTCGAGGAGCTTGTTCTTGCGCGAAACGTCGCCGCCGTAAAGGTAACCGGTCACGTCTTTTCGCATCGCGCCGATCGTCTCGCGGGCCACGACCTTCCCTCCAATTGCAGCCTGGATCGCGATTTCAAACTGCGCGCGTGGCAACACTTCTTTCAGACGCTTGCACACGACGCCTCCGACCGCATGCGCGTCGCCGCGGTGGACGATGGTCGAGAGTGCTTCGGCCGGTTCGCCGGCGAGGAGGATCTGCAACTTAATAAGGTCACCGCTCCGGTAGCCGAGCGGCTCGTAACTCATCGAACCGTAGCCTTCGGTCGACGATTTCAATTTGTCGAAGAAGTCGAGCACGATCGCCTGAAGCGGTACCTCGAACTTAAGAAGCACGCGCTCCGCGTCGAGATACTCATGCGCCTTCTGCACGGCGCGCCGCTCCTGCAGCATCTGCATCACGATGCCGACGTCGACGTCCCGGCACACGACTTCGAGCAACACCCACGGCTCCCGCACTTCCGCGATAATGACGGGATCCGGAAAGTCGGCGGGGTTGCTGATGCGGGCGACGTCCGGCTCTTCGATCTTCATGAGCGAGCTGCGGACGTATTCGCCGGGGTTCTTCGCATTGAGCTTCACTTCGTAGAGCACGCTCGGCGCGGTGACGATGAGATCGCAATTATGCTCACGTTCAAGGCGTTCCTGCACGATTTCGAGGTGGAGCAATCCGAGAAATCCGCAACGGAACCCGTTGCCGAGCGCGGCGTTCTGTTCAGGCTCGGTCGAAAGAGCCGAGTCGTTCAAGGTCAGTTTTTCAAGCGCATCGCGCAGATCCGGATACTTATCGGCTTCGGTCGGGTAGAGACCGGCGAACACCATCGGCTGCACCAATTTGTACCCGGGCAAAAGACCGAGGTCGGGCGCCGATGCCATCGTGTCGCCCACGCGGACCAGGCGAACGTCTTTCATACCCGACACGACGTAGCCGATCTGGCCGGCGACGAGCTTCTCATCGGGCACGTACTGCGGTGAGAAATGTCCGACCTCCTGGATATCGAACTGCGTTTTCTGGCCGAGAAGATGCACTTTCATCCCCTTCTTCAATTCGCCGTCGATCACGCGGACGTACGCGATCGCGCCGCGGTAGCCGTCCATGAACGCGTCGAAAATGAGCGCACGTGTGCCCGGAGCTTCGACCGGAATCGTCGGGGCGGGAACGCGCGCGATGACGGCATCGAGCACTTGGTCGACGTTCGTGCCTTCTTTCGCGGAAATGCGGAAGATATCTTCTTTTTTGCAGCCGATGAGCTTCACCACTTCCTCGCTCACGCGTTCAGGGTCTGCCGCAGGCAGATCGATTTTGTTCAAAACCGGGATGATCGCGAGGTCATGCTCCATCGCCATCATGAGCACCGCGATCGTCTGGGCTTGGATACCCTGCGATGCGTCGACGAGCAAGATCGCGCCTTCGCACGCGGCAAGGCTGCGCGACACTTCGTAGCGAAAGTCGGTGTGGCCGGGGGTATCGATCAGATTGAACTCGACGCCTTTCCACTCCATGCGCACCGGGGTCAGCTTGATCGTGATGCCGCGCTCGCGCTCCAAATCGAGCATGTCGAGCGTTTGGCTCTTCATCTCACGTTTCTGCAACGTGCCGGTGAGTTCGATCATACGGTCGCTGAGCGTCGATTTGCCGTGGTCGATGTGCGCGATGATGCAGAAGTTGCGGATATCCATAGGAAAGCCGCGTCAGCCTACCAAAAAACGCGTTCCCGGGATAGGCACACGCGCCAAAAGGCGGGATCAATCGATCAACGCGCTTACACAGCGGTCCAATGGCGTCCCGAGCTGCTTCTCGATCACTTTTTGAACGTCGCGAATGCCTCCCGTCCGCCAATGAAGATTTGAGACTGGATCAAGAGGCCCTCCGAACGATGTGTTCATAGTCACGATCCCGTGTTTCACCGGGTTGAAACGTAGGGACCCCTGCGTCGAATCCGCGTTATCGTACAGCTTCTGCGGGTCGATGGCTTCGAGATTCCGAGCGATCCGTTTCTCGATCGCCGCGATCTGCTCGCTCGAGTTCTCGGGATTGAGCATCGCCGACTGGAGCGACGTCGACATCTCCAGCACTGTGCGGCGCAACTCGAGCATGGCGGCTGCCGTCTGGAGTTCGGGAATGAATCCGGTGAAGTAGTGCGTGACACGGCCTTCGGCAACGGCGATCGACGGCGAAAGTCGCTGCAGGAGCATGGGGCGAATGATGTCGGCGGCTTCGGACCAGCCTTGGTCGGATCCCGTCATCTTCGAGCGGATCTCGCCGATCGCGACGTACGCGGCGCGCTGTTGTTCGAGTTGATACGCTTTGTACTGGCGCGCAATCACGCTCACACCCGCGATCGCGACGTCGGTGAAGACCGTGCGCTGGTCTTCGACGACTCTCGGCAGCAACGACAGATCGATACTATTTCCGCTGTACGTAAAGCTCAGCGGCAGCTTCTGCGCGGCCAATGTTTCGCGTGCGTCGTAGAGCGCCGCGACGTCGCACGCCGTTTCCAGCAATGCTACAGGGGTCGTTTTCGCAACATCGGCGGCGCCTTTGATGTCGAACTCTCCTTCGGAGGAGGATTTCGTCAGGTAATCGAGCACGGCCATGCCGGCGCGTACGCCCGCGGACGTCTTCGCGCGCTTGCGCAAGAACGCTTCGAGCATGAGCGCGCGGCGGATGTCGCGTGTTTCGGGACCGTCCGTGACCGCATCGGTCGAATGGACGCCGCGCAAACGCTCAGCGTTATAGAGTAACGTGCCGGACGTTTCCTTTTTATAGTCGTCATGCGTCGATTTATTCAGGTCGATCGCATGGTCGTAGAGCGTGTCGGCGTACCACGTGCCGCCCGCGAGGGCGACCGCGGCGGGACCGGACAACGCGAGAGGCTTGAGCGCCAATGAAAGAACACCGCCGCTTGATGCGAGTGAGAGCGAGCGTTCGCGATCTTTCAAAATGCGCGCGGTTTCCGTATCGCCTTCTTTCTCGGCCGCGGCGATGCGCTGGCGGTTCTCGTAGAGCATGTAGACGCCGATAAACACTTCGAGCGTCAGCGCGCCTTTCCCGACGAATTCGCTGGCGCGGCCGGCTTTGGCAGCGCGGCTGAGCGTCGCGGCTTTTCCGCCAGCCCTGGCGGCGTCATCGAGCACGTCCACGGGCGCTTCAGCGGCTAACTTCGCAAGAGATGATCCGGTTTTCTCGGCATCGTCGACGTTCCGGAGGAATTCCCGCGCGGCGGCCGGCAGGTCTTCGACAACATCCACTGCGCGGGCCACATCGTCGCTTTCACCGGCGATGCCGATGCGGGCGAGCTTCTTGATCGCGCGCTGCTGGTCAGGCGGAAGATTTGCCTTGTTCAAGATCGAAATTTTTTCCTCGAGAGTGGTTGCGGCATGCATCTTCTCGACCGTGTCCCACACGTCATCGGTCACCATCGATTTCCCGACTGCCTCTTCGGCGAGCAAGCGCCGCGCGCCGGGTGCTGTCTCGGACACCGCGTTCACCTCCGCCTGAAACTGCTTCGCGCGTTTGTTCCACGCGTCGAGCAGATCGCGGCGCGTCGGTGCGTCGGCTACGTTCAAAATGTCATCGAGCTCGCGCAGAAGCGGATTCATCTTCTGTTTCAACAGATCGGCGCGGACCTTCTCGAGTTCGCGCCCGAGCGCGGTGATCTGCTCCTGCATCTTCACCGGGGAGCTATTGAGCCCGTCCAGCGTCGAGGCGATGGACCGAATTCCTTTCTCCACGTCCTCTGCGGAATATCCCGCCTGGTTCAATGCGCCGCGGATCGCATCGCCGTCGCTGGTCCATTGCGTCAGTTCCGACGCGAGATCGTTCACGTTGGGGTAGCTCCCCTTGAGGGCGATCGCCATCTTTCCCAATTCCCCGGTTTTCACGGCATCGACGACCGCATTGCCACGGAGCGCCAATCCCCTTCCTTCGAAGAAATGGAAGCGAAGCGCCAAATGATCGTACTCCGTGAGAATTTTCACCGCCTCTCTCTGCGCGTTCGCGATGTCCCCCGCGGAAACGTTCGGCGGGATTTTGAAAAACGCTCTCGCCTGCTCCGGGCCCATTTTCACGAACTTCGCCATATTCCCGACTTGCAACGCCCTATTCACGCGCATGCCAATCACCGCTGTGCCGATGATCACGTCTTTCGCGACGTACGCATCGACCGCGACGGCATACCATCCCCAGTGCTTATGGAACAAGATGAACTTGTCCCACAAGCCCGCGACAGCACTCACGCCCGATTCGGCGAGATACTGGCGCACGTTATCGAGTTCGACTTGGTTCTCGGGAGTGATGTTGAATTCCTTGGCGATTTTTTCGATCTCCTCGGGATTGCTCGTCGCAACGTCGTAAAAATCGCGGAGCAGCCGCATTTGCAGATCAGCGGCCATGCGCGGTTCGCCGTTCGTATCGAGAATGGCCACGAGTTTGTAGGCCAAGAGAAGATCCATGCCCTTCGTTTCGAGCAGGTAGAAAAGGTCGAACGTATCGCGGGCGCTGATTTTCCCCTCGCCGATGAGCGATTGCAGCGTCGCGGCGATCTTTTTCTCGTCGCCGTCCTGTTTCGTAGGGTCGGTGCTTAAGAACGCGGCGTGCATCATGCGATCGATCGTCTTCGGGGCGTTCTCGGGGCTGGTCACGCGGTTCGCCACGCCGAGAATCATGCGCTTCTGCGGCTCAGTGAAGTTCTCGATGTACGACGTAAGATTCTTCGCGCTGTAATTTTTCGCCTGCTCGCTGCGGAAAAACGGAATGACGACTTTCACGTCTTCTTCGAAGCGCTTGCGGTCCGCTTCGTTTTTTGGGTCGAGGTTCGCGAGCGGCGCGAGGGCCACCTGCAGCATTTTTTCGGGCATGAAATCCCCCTTCTCGAAGATATCCTTCACGAACGACCGGATATCCGGAACCTGCGCGGTGATCGACTCTTTCGCGTTCATCGCGATCTGCCGGACGAGGTCTCCCATCGCGGACGACTGCGCTGCGCATTCCAATGCCTGAGCGACGGTCAACTCGTCCGTGGCCCCCTTCATGCGGATATCATCGTACTTTTTGATGTCCCCGCGGAATTTCATGATGTACTGCACGAGAAACTTCGTCGCATCGATCGTTTCGGGGTCGAATTTCCCGTCTTTCTCCAATGCGAAGCCGGACAACGCGAGGAATCGTTCGTACGGGGCGTCGTCCGTCGCGAGCACGCCATTCGGGGCGCATTCGTCGACGCTCGACATGCGGACCTTCAAGCGAACCGCTCCCATGGCGATTTCTTTCGCGAGCGGTGCGATCCGCTGCGGCGATTCCTTCAACGCGGCCTTGTCGCGCACGTCGTACTGCAGCGGCAGCATGTACCCCGTCATGCGCACCGCGAGCTCTTCCGATTCGCGCGTCGACACGTACTTCGACAGGAACTTCGGCAACGAGGTGCGGAGGGGTTCCCGAGTGAGCCGATGCTCGTATACGTCGAGATCTTCAACGAAACTGCCGAGCGAACGCATGGCGTTCGCCTGAAGTACCGGATCGACGGGCTTGTTCGCGAAGGCGAACGCAACGAGCGCATTCATCTGCTTCGCAACGCTCAGACGGTCTTCGGACAGATCGCGGTAACGGATGTTCAACTCCACGCGCGCGGCTTTAAACGCGTCTTTGTATCTCTCATCATCTGGCCTCGGAATGACCTCGTTTACCTTCCTCATGAGCCCCTCCCATTCTTTCTTATCGAAAGACAGCATTTTGCTCACATTGTCGGCGTATTGCACGAACGGCTGCACGGCATTCGGCGCCTGCGAGGGTTTTTCGGTGGAGGATTTTGGTGTGTTCGGTTGGGCCATGTGCGGTGTGGGTTTTTATCCGTCTATTCCCTCGAGGATCTTCCCGGCCTCCTCGAGGCTCGGAATGCTCGGATCGGGAAGGGGTATCGCGGGCGGCGTATCAAGAGGAGCCGCTTCGAGAACATCGCCGATCACCTCGGTCGCACCCTCCGTCGCGGCACCCACGGCTTCCTGCGCCGCTCCAACCGCTTCGCCAGCCTTTTCCGTCACTACTCCGGCTACTTCGGCCGCCTTCGCGCCCATGAAGTACGAGCCGAGCCAGTCGCGGACGCGTCCGACGACCATCGCCGTTCCCTCGGCGGCACCCGGGTAATAGTAGTACGCGCCAGCCAAGCCCAAACCAATGGCGACGGCAGCGGTGGCATACGGATGTGCTTTGATCGTGCCCCACACGCGGCCCGGAATGCTCTTCACGAATTCCCACGTGTTCCACGTTTTCTTTGTTTCCAACTCCTGTTTGTACAAGCCGATGTCTTCAGCCAGGAGGTTCGCTTCACCATTCAACTCGGGATCGTACGACTGGAGCTGTTCGACCAATTTCCGCTTCTCCTCGGCCGTATCGAGCATGCTGTTCACGCGATCCATTTCGTACCCATCCGTACGCAAGCGCTCGACGATAACGCGCATCTGCTCGGGCGTGCGAATAAGCGGCCGTTCTACGGATTCCGTGGAGATGGTGATCATCGGCGGGTGGTGGAAGCGTTCAATTCGAGCAATTTATGGCGCACGACGCTGAGCGCGGCGAATGCTTCGACATCCTCGTCGGAACGCATGGTCGGCATGATCGACTGCATAAGGGCCCGCACGCCGCGGGCGCCGATCATGTAGTAGAACTCTTTCTGGATATCCGGACCGATATGCGCGAGCGATACCTTATCGGGTGCGATCCCTTTCTGGATCTGCTCCATGACGTCTTTCACCGAGGGGTGCATGCCGAAATCAGCCATGCCGTACCGCATCGCGATCTGACGCACGCTTTCATACGCATCCGACGTTTCATCCTGCGCGGACCATCCTTCGCGGACGTCTTCGGGCAACGCGTCGAACGCCGCGCGCTCGTCTGAATAGAGAAAGAGAGTTGCGTTCATCTCCTTGAGTATAGCACAAAAGGGCTTTTTATTCAAAAGGAAGCCGCTTCATGCCCGTCACGATGCAATGCCTGAGAGCGCCGTCCGCAACGAGGATTCTCCGCGTTCCGCCGCAGCGACCGCATCTCCGATGCCTCCCTTCTCCACTAAAGACCGCACGCTTTCGAGTTTATCCCCTTCCGCCTGCGACACGATCATGAGAGGCGCGCCCGCCGCAACGGCAGCCAAGGCCCCATGGAACCGTTCGCAGACGCAAAAAGCGGCTGTCGAAAGCAACGTCATGAGATCGTCGATGGTGCGGATCGTCCGAACCGATGCCTGCGGATAGTGACGGCGCAACGTCTCGACCACCCGCCGCTCACGCGCATCATCAGGCTGGAAAAGGGCCACGACGATCGGCGTATCGCGAAGCGCCCGCGCGTGCGGTTCAAGCGCCTGCAGGAACGCACGTCCGGAATTGTGGCGCGGGATGAGCACGAACGTCGACCTCTCCCCTTCCCTTTTTCCCCGAACGAACGATAAAAACACGGGGTCGAACGTCTGCTCGACCGTCGTCCCCTGCCATGATCGGACGCGCTCCATCGAGGATACATCGCGCACCGACACGTACCGCGCGCGGCGCACGACCCAGCGTGCAATCGCTTCTCCGAAACGGGTCTTGAACGGACCGATTCCTTGGAACGCTAGAAAAACGGGCACGCCAAAGAGCCGCGCAACCAACGCATGGACACCCCAGAGCGCGCAGGCTTTCACCGATTCGATGTCTGTGAAGAGCGTCCCGCCACCGAAGACCACCGCGTCGGCGTGACGAATGGCACCGACTGTTTTCAGCCACGTCGTGCCGAAAAACGACCGCGGACCAATCGGCAGCCGAGGCAACTCCTCCGCCAAGGCGGACTTCGCCGTCAGTACGGTCCATGACACCTCCGGATACGCCGACAAAAAATACTCCTTCAGCGCTTCATCGCCGAAATTCCCGACCCCGTAATTGCCAACAAGGACGGCTTTCATGATGAAGAGAATATCAGCTTAGGCGGCAGCCGTCTCATCCGTCGGCGCGGCCGACGTTTCTACCGGAGCCTCGACGATCGGGGCTTCTTCCTGCTGCGTCGCGATGTCCTTCTCGACCTTGAGCGATTCAAATTCGCCTTCGTTCGTGAAGCGCTCGATCATGCGGGCTGCCTTACCCGTGCGGCCACGGAGGAAGTTCAGGCGAGCGCGGCGGACCTTGGCGACCTTCTTCACTTCGATCTTTTCGAGCGACGGGGAATGCAACGCGAAGACTTTCTCGACGCCGATGCCTGACACTACCTTGCGGACGGTGAAGGAACGGTCCGTCTGGACATGCCCCTTGTGCACACCGATCACGAGGCCTTCGAAGATCTGCACGCGCGTCTTCTCACCTTCCTGGATGCGCTCGTGCACGCGGACGGTGTATCCCGGCTGAATGTCGGGAACGGAGCGCAGAAACTGCGTGGCCTGGTCGTGGAGGGTCTTGTGCGGCATAAACAAAAGTGTGCGGAGAGCCTACAGAGGCGAGTTCCCACTGTAAAGGGAGATTCTCGCTGTCTTAACGGGTGGCCTCGTCGATCTGCTTCTGCAGCTGGTTCAGCACCACCATGTGGCGGGGATCGTTGAGGATTTCGATCACGAACCGGTCCTTCAAACTCAGGCGATACAAGAAGTCGGCCTCCGAGAAGATCGAATACTTTACGTACTTCATTTGCGGATCCTGCAACAGCAACGCTTCGACCACTTCTTTTTTCACGTCGCCGACGATGAGGAGATCCACTTTACTCTCGCTGCTCACAAATGCGCCGGCGAGCAGGATCAACTTCACATTCGGCAACGCACGAAGGCTCTGGACGAGCGGGCTCTCGCCCTGAACCGCCTTAGAGAACAAGCTGCGCAGGTCTTGGTAGAGCGGAAAATCAGTATCGACGTGATAGTACTTCTTACGGTTCTTGTGACGCGCCTTCACAAGGCCGATCTTGCGGAGATTCTCGAGTTCGCGGCGGATGCTGTTGATTTGTTCGTTCAAGAGACGGGTCAACTCGCGGATGAAATACTCCTCCTCGGGGTGAAGCAAGAACGTCGACAGCAGTTTCACCCGCGTTTGCGAGCTGAACAGCGACTTGAGGACGGCAGCGGTCGACATATGAGCACAACTAGTATTCACGAATACTGGATAAGTGCAAGGAATTTACTCAAGATAGTGATCACAGGATGTACTCAATAAAAACGACTTATTTAAGCCAAAAAGTAGAATAACATTGCCGAAAATTTGTATTTATTGCACACAAATTTTGTTCATGTAAAAGCGGCCATTTTCGCCAATATGACCGGTGCCGGACGAAGAATGCCGATCTCGCAGCCCATTGAGCAAAAACGCGTTTTATGCTATACTTATCGGAATGCCTGCACACACAAACATCCGTTGGAGCTGGCTCGCGCCCCTTGCGATCATGGCACTTCTGCTGCCGGTGAACGTGCTTGCGCAGGGTGGTGGCGGCTTCCCGATCGACGATACGTACACGATGATCTCGAACTGGACGATGCTCGCGTCGAACTTCCTGAACCTGATGACGTGGTTCGTCTTCTCGTTCCTCATCTTCCTGATGGACCCCCGGTTCATCTTCGAAGCCGGGATCATGGACATCCTGAACGAGATTTGGCAGTTGTCGCGCAACCTCATGAACGTCGTGTTCGCGGTCTGTCTGATCGGCGCGGCCATTTACACGGTCGTGACGGCGAACAAGGAATTCGTCTCCTCCCACCTGAAGACGTTCATCCTGGCGGTCGTCCTCGTGAACTTCTCGTGGTTCATCCCCCGCGTGGTCATCGATATCGCGAACGTGGCGACGGCGACGATTTACTCGATCCCCACGGCGATGGTGGCTCCCGGATCGGAATGTCGCTACATCAGCACGAACGTCAACGGATGCCTTGAGCCGAACCCCGTCGGCGAAAACTTCTCCTGCGCCTGCAAAGCGGTCGCCGATTTCCGCCTCATGCCCGAACCCGACGAAATCGATGACCTGGAGGCATCCGGAGACGGTTGGGAATGCCCGCTCGCGTACTGCGTGCGCTACATCAAGCTCGACGCAAATACGAGCACCAAGCACGGCGCGGTCCTCAACGGCCTCGTGGTGAACCATGCGCGCCTTTCGCAGCTCGGCATCATCACGCGCGTCCAGCAGAACAACGACATCGCCGATCTCCTGCTCTTCATCCTGCGCGAAATGGTCGTCGTCGTGCTCCACATCGCGATCCTGTTCCCGTTGGCCGCCTTGCTCGTGGCGCTCGTCATCCGCATTCCCGTCCTCTGGCTCACGATGGCATTCATGCCGTTTTACTTCCTGAGCTGGGTCGTGCCCGACGAAGGCCCCTTCGGCGAACTGAAGAGCAAAGCCAAAACCATCTGGGACATGTTCCTGAAGGCGGCGCTGCTTCCGGCTGCCGTTGCCATACCGCTCAGCGTCGGCTTCATCATGGCCAACGCGGGCAGCAGGATCCAGCCCGCCGGGCTCGAAGGCATCACGTTCAACCTCATCGACGGTGTCGGCAGCTTCGGCCAGCTCCTCTGGGTCATCATGGTCATGGCCATCCTCTGGACCGCCACGTTCGAAGTGCTGGCCATCATGACGGCCGACATGCCGGGCGCCGGCGCGATCAACACCATCAGGGAAACGGGTTCGCAGGCGGGCAAGTTCGCCGCCGAATTGCCGCTCTCCACCGTACCGATCCCGGGCGTTGGCAACGCCCTCGGCCTCAGTCAGATGCTCGGTCCGCGCGGCATCAGCACGTTGCGCGCGGCGAACGCACGCGAAGGATTGGAAGGAGTAAAAAAGACGCTCAGCGGCAATAGGAACCCGTCTGACCAGCTCAAGGCGCACGCCAACCAGATGCGCGAACCCGCGAAAACCGCGTTCAGAGATACCGCGAACGGCTTCAACAGCGCGAACGCCAACAACATCGAAGACATCAAACGCATCTTCAAGGACCACTTCAAGGACAGTGGTGTCGAACTCACGAACGAGAACTTCAAGGAATCTATCTCGAAGCTCATGGAGCACACCGGCTCGCGCCGCACCGAGATCGACGCATTCCAACGCCAAGCCGACAATTACATCCGCGCGCGCGTACCGCAGCAACAGCCTCCGCAGGCTCCCCCACCGCCTCCGCAGCCCGGCGCGCCAAACATCTAATCCCCCATCATGGGCCTCAACACTCCCCGTACGAACGGCCTGGAACGCATTCCAACCAACCCCGCGATAGAACGCGGTGTCTTGGCTACGCGAATCCAGAACGAAAGGACGCGGCACTGGCGTGCGGTGCCGATGGAGGATCACGACGCCAGCATCGACCACATGTTCGGCAAAGGCATGCTCAACCGTCTGAAGGGCTTCCATGCGCAGGCTGGCCCCGCCGTCGACGCGGCCGAACGCGATCTTATGCCGGCATTGGTGAAACTGGCGGATGACCGCGAGATAGAACGCAATCAACGCATCGCGAGCGGCGAAATGGAAGAAGCCAACGAAACGGACGACCGCGCGTCGATCGCGGCCCTGGGCAGGATCGTCGCACGCTTGCGCATGCCCCCGCCGCAGGAGGTCGGCGACGAGCTGGACGAAGAGCACGCCTACCTGATGATGGACGAAACGGACCGGCTGCAGCGCGATCCCGACAATCTGGACGAGGACGAAAAGCTGATCATGTATAAAGTGCGCGACAACGTCGTGCTCGAGGATATCGCCGCCCTGCGATCGTTCGTGAAGACGTTCGGGCGAGATTCGGTGGCCGGAAAAGCGGCGCAAAACCTCATCGAGCAGCTGCACGCGTACCGCATGCTCGATGCGAAGGTCGCCGCGCACCAGAGATCCGACGACCTCTTCGGATCGCGCAGCATGATGGACGTGAAGGGGAAGCTTATGGGCCGCACCCTTCTCTTCGGCCTGTGCGCAGCGGCCGCGGTGGTGTTCGGTTCGGCGAGCGCCGTGCAGTACTTCAAAACGGGGAAAATCTCGTGGGTTCCGGCCGGGTACGCCCTCGCCGCGCTGCTCTTCCTGAGTCCGGGCAAAATCATCAACACGCTCTTCGACAAAGACGACCCGATGAAGCAGGAATTCGCCGAGGCGCGGCGCGTCAGTCAAAACCCGATGCTCCTGGCACTCTGCACACGCTATGGGATCGGCGGCGAAGGTTGGGCCGACGTGATCGACGGCATCTATAACGGAGATCACGGCAACATCGCGAAAACGGCCCGCCCGACGTCCGGAGCGGTCGATACCGCCGTGGACGCCTTGGCGAGCGGCAACCCCATGGTGGCACAGAGGCTGCGCATGATGTTCAACGCCCCAAAGGGCATCAACGGAAAGAACGATTTCCAGCGGTTGGTCGAAGCCTTGGGCGCGGCGAAGAGCGACGGCGCGAAAGAACTCGCGGTCAACAGCGTGCGATCGAACTTCTTCGTCGAAGCGCCGTACGCAGAAATCGCGCGGGCGCAGATTCACCTCGCGAAAGTGGAAGCGGGCGGGATTTAATCCTCCTTCTTCTTGAACTCTTTGTTGTAGACCTCGAAGATGTCCCCCTTCAGGATGGGAATCGACGATTCGACGCGCATGCCGCACTCGGTGTCGGCCTTCGCTTCTTTGATATCGGTATCGACTTTGCGGAGCGACATGATGCGGCCCGTTCCGACGAGCTGCTCCTCGCGCATGAGGCGGAACGTCACGCGTTTCACGATGCCGTCGGTGACGCGGCCGCCGACGATCTGCTCTTTCTTCTGCGTGAGGAACACCTCCTTCACTTCGAGGTGGCCGAGCACCTTCTCCTGCTCTTCCGGAATGAGCAGGCCCTGGAGCAAGGCTTCCATTTCCTCGAGGAGGGCGTAAATGACTTCGTACTCGCGAATCTTCACGCCTTCGCGATCGGCAGTGCGCTGCACCGCGGCCGGCACCGGCGCGTGGAACGACACGACGAGCGCCTGCGATCCGCATTTGTCGGTGATCTCGGTGATGAGTTC
>CAYGDM010000017.1:0-18927 GCA_964348685.1 uncultured Candidatus Peribacteria bacterium
TACGTCACGGTGAATATGTTCCTGGGTCTTGTACTCACCGCCCGTCAACTCATGGAAGGTAGGGGCACCCGAAGCTCCGTTACTCGCAAGAGGCGGAACCACGGTGACACTACTGACTGGGAGTAAGTCGTAACAAGGTATCCGTAGGAGAACCTGCGGATGGAACACCTCCTTACCAGGGAGATAACATCGTCCATCGATCGCAAGATCGCGTTAGGACGAAGCGTGCTCTGGTCGATCATTTTAGAGCCAACACGCAATCAGATTGACCCGGATATGATCCCATCGCCATGTGCCTTGCCTCGCAAGGGACCATGGTGATGAGTCCGGAAGGTCTCTCTACTACGCAATGCCGTGACTCGAAAGAGCATCACACAATCAAGGCCCCGAAAGGGGTCTTTTTTGTGCTATAATGAATCGATGACGGGCATCTCCCCCATCGGCCCAGGCAGCGGCGGGAATTTCGAATTCGACCCCCGTCAGCCACGCCCTTCGCAACCCGACAAAAAGGAAAAACCCGCGGACAAGAAAAAGCGTGAGGAGATCATACAAAAAACGGCCGAGGAGATCGCAAGGAAATTGCAGGGCCCGCCCGAAGACGGAAAAGGTAAAGATCTGGACCTGACGAGCGAGCCGTAATCACTTCCGCAATTCCGGACTCCCCTTATCGGTACCACCGGCACGCAGTTTTTTGCGTGCGAGTTTCGCGAGATCTTCATACTTCTGTTTCAGCTCTAGAAGTTCTTCTTCCGTCATCTCCTCAAGATCGAGGAGCACGGTGTGCGCGTCCTTGTCGGCGCGAATGAGCTCATCGAGCTTGATCTGCGTCGCGGCGCTCTCGCGGTTGGCGGTGTTCTGAATAAGAAACACCATCAGGAACGTCGCGATCGTCGTACCCGTGTTGATCATCAGTTGCCATGTCTGGCTGTAGCCGAAAAAAGGACCCGACACCGCCCACGCAATGACAATGCCAAGCGCGAGCGCGAACGTCAGGGGGTGACCCGTCTTCGACGCGACCCACTTCGAGAAGGCCGTGAAGGGGTGCGATTTCGTGTGGGATCCGGACGACGCGAGGAGGGAAGAATGCTGATGCATGAGCGGAATTCTACGCTACGAACGGGTGAAATTGACAGTGCGAAGCCGCGGGAGGAGCATAAGGCCATGGAAGGAGAATCGCGCAACGAGCAGCATGTGAAAGAGCCCTACGTGCCTGAAGATCGCGATAGGCAATACGTGGCGCGATACGTGTACGACGAACTGACGCTGCACGGAAAGACGAACTATCTCATTTTCTACCTGCCTCCGTCGTCTTCCGAAGGAGAGGGCGAATTCACGCGGCAAGGCATACCGCAGTCGTGGGAAATTCTTCGCTATGTTCGGTTCGAAAAATTGGGCGAAGAGGAAGATGGCCGCTTGAAGCTTCGGGCGAACGTACAAATACCGTACCTGCAACTGCACGATTACGACCCGTACAGGGATCCGGTCGAACGCACGGTGGATTTCTCATTCAAGCCGACACCGTCCGCCTCCCGAAATAATCCCTATCGAGATGCAGATCTATCGCTACCGCCCGAGCCGACGCCGAAGGAGATCTTCAATGACAACAACGCGCGGACGTGGCAAACAGTACGATGGATCACCGGCTCGACCGCGGCGGCAGTTATTTTGATTTTTACGGTCGCTTCGATGCCTTCGGATTACCTAAATTTCTCCACTTCGAAACCGCCGCGCAAGCCCGATGAGCCTGCGAATTCGTACGTCGGCAATGGCATCCCGCCTGTCATTCGATCGAGACACGACGACACCTCATTGAGCGGCCGCGATGACGCGGATGAGGAGGTCTTCACGTATCCCCTCATCCCCGATCCCGTCGAGAAGTTTCCCCAGGAACCCTTCAACCAATAACCGCCGCGCCGCGTCGGGCGCGATGCCACGCGAACCCGCGTAGAAGATATCCTCCGGGTTCACGCGCGAAACGGTCGCGGAGTGACTCGCTTTCACGTCGTTGGTTTTGATCTCCAGGCCCGGGATGGCGTCGATCTTCGCCGAAGCGTCGAGCATGAGCGCCTCCTGCGTGAGGTACGTCTGCGTTCCCCCGCCCCCGAGGCCGATCTCGATGCGTCCGTCGAGCAACGCCTGCCCCTTCGCCAAGGCCACCGCGCGCATCGCGACTTCGCCCGCGCCGTTACGCGCCTCGAACACGTTGCGAATAATCGCCTTGGGATACTCTCCACCGCGCGCGACCACGATCCACCGCGCTTCACTCATCGCGCGGTCGCCGACGCACGTGGAGCGAATCTCGTGCCGTACCGTGCCCCCGATCGTGACGGGCCTCCAGCGGAGGGCTCCATCGGCCGCGACCGTTCCCGTCGCATGCACCGCCCCCGCCCCTCCTTCCTGCAGCGTCACGAGGTCACATGATGCTTGTTCAGCGACATTCACCTCAAGAACGGTATCGCCCTGCGCCGGTAAAACGACGCAGAAACGAGCATTCTCACCGGAACGAACGTCCACCTGCAACCGACCGTCGGCGCCCACATCGAGCATGGTCCATGCGAGCCGGCGATCAGGGTGAACGGTGATCACGGGATGAGTGTACGTCATTCCGCGTCGAGTATTTTCCGCACGGCCGCGCGGACGGCCGCCTCCGTGATCTCAATCTTCTTCGCGCCCTGCAACGCGGGCAGCATTGCGTTCATCACGTCTTCGGGCGTCACCCTTTTTTCGCGGAGCGTGTCGCGCAGGAGTGCGCCGATCTGCGCCATGGCTTGCGAACACTGTTGCAACGAAAAACCGGCGCGCACGCACCCGTCCAACTTACTTCCCTCATCGCGAGGCCGATCGGGTTTCCACGATTTCGCCATAGCGCATTAGTATACCTCACCCCACGCTCCCCTCCATCTCCAATTCAATGAGTCTGTTCAGCTCCACCGCGTACTCCAGCGGCAGCTCGCGGACGATCGGTTCGAGGAAGCCGTTCACAATCATCGCGGTCGCCTCTTCTTCGTTCAGCCCGCGGCTCATGAGGTAGAACACATCTTCTTCCGAGAGCTTTCCCACCGTCGCTTCGTGGGCGATCGTCACGTCGTCGTTGCGCACGTTAATGTCCGGAATCGTATCGGTGCGGCTAAATTCATCGAGCAGCAGGGCGTCGCACTCCACTTGGGCCGTGCAGTCGTACGCGTGCGGGGCGATGACGAGCTTGCCGCGATAGACAGCCACGCCTCCGGCCTTCGAAATCGATTTGCTTGTCACCCGCGAGGTCGTGTGCGGCGCCAGATGCATGACCTTCGCCCCCGTGTCCTGCCACTGGTCTTTGTTCGCGAACGCGACCGCCAAGTGATCGCAACGCGCGTGCTCGCCGACGAGCATCGAGCACGGGTAGAGCATCGTGACGCCCGAGCCCATATTCCCGCCAATCCATTCCATCGTCGCATCGCGCTCCACGATGGCACGCTTCGTGTTCAGGTTGTACGTATCGCGGCTCCAGTTCTCGACACTCGAATAACGTGCCGTCGCTCCTGGCTTCACGAAGACTTCGACGAGGCCCGCGTGCAGCGCATGCGAGCCGTACTTGGGCGCGCTGCACCCTTCGATGTAGTGCACCTTCGCGCCCTCTTCGACCACGATCAGCGTGTGCTCGAACTGGCCCATGTTCTTCGCGTTCATGCGGAAATAGGCCTGGAGTGGCTCTTTGACGTGCACGCCGGCGGGAACATACAGGAAGGTTCCCCCGCTCCACACGGCGCCGTGCAGGGCCGCGAACTTGTGGTCCGTCATCGGGACGCACTTCATGAAGTACTCCTTCACGAGGTCGGGGTACTGCTCCACCGCGTCATCCATATCAAGGAAGATCACGCCGAGCGCTTCCCATTCTTTCTTGAGCGAGTGGTAGATCACCTCGCTCTCATACTGCGCACCGACACCCGCGAGCACACGTCGCTCGGCCTCGGGGATACCGAGACGGTCGTACACGTTACGGACGTCTTCCGGAATTTCCTTCCAGTCGCTCGTGTTCTCGATACCAGCCCTGGCGTAGTAGATGATGTTGTCCAAATCGAGCGCACTGAGATCGGGACCGAACGTCGGCATCGCTTTCTCGCGAAACACCTGCAAACTCTTCAGGCGGTGTTCGAGCATCCACGCGGGTTCGTTTTTGTCCGACGAAATGCGCCGCACCAATGCCTCGCTCACGCCGCGCTCGGCGCCGTCCGCGTAACTGGACTCGTTCGCCGTATCCAACGTCGCACGCGTCAGCCCCGCGAAGATGCGCTCTTCGCTTTGCTCCGCGTGCTGTTGCACGTCGCCGACGGTGGACCGGGTGCGGGTCATGAGCGTTGAGTGTAGCACGGTGTACGATCATTCACCGATATCCACATTCGATGTGGAAAACTTGTGGAGAACTCCGGGAAAGCCTGGGGATATGAAAAACGGCCCTTTCGAGCCGTTTCCAGGGTGGACGATCTTGTTCTTACCTGAGTTCGTAGGTGATGTTCACCGTGACCGTCAGGTCCTGCTCGCCCGAAGGCATCGTCGCAGCCTTGTCGATGTCGGCCGTGGGAGCGCCTCCCATGCCGTACGATTCCGCACGCGCGTACATCACCGGTGGATACCATCCCCCGCCGTTCTCGTTGAAGCTCTGCACGTCGCCAAGCTTCTGTCCGAGCTGCGCGGCGAGGTCTTCCGCCTTCTTCTTCGCATTGGCGATCGCCTCCGTGCGGGCTTCGTCCTTCTTCGCCTCCGGATCCTCGAGTGTGAATGATACGCCGCCGGCTTGGTTCGCGCCGTTGTCGGTCGCGGCCGTGAGCACGTCGCCCACCTTCTCGAGATCGCGCACCTTCACGCGAAGGCTCTGCGTGGCTTCGTACCCTCGGAGGCGTTGGCGTCCGTCGGTCCAATCGTAGACGGGATTGAGATAGAAGTTCTCGGTCGTGATGTCTTTGTCCTCGATGCCGAGGCCTTTCACCGCGGCGAGGATCTTCGCCATGTCGGACGAGACCTTGTCGCTCGCGGCCTTCGCGGTCGTTTGCACGCCGGTCGTGACACCGAAGCTCATCTCCGCGATGTCCGGGGAGATCGTAATTTTTCCTTCGCCCGTGACCGAAATGGTGCCGGGAGCGACGGGACTCGGGGACCGGTCGAGGTGTTTGCCGTAGACGAAGAATCCGCCGCCGATGATCACCGCAAGCAGAATCGCATGGGCCGGTGTGAACTTGGACGTATCCATAGGAAGAAAGGGGAAGATGTCGAAATACACTCTACTCTACGGCGAAAGGGCCGCGATGTAACAAGACGCCGCTTCGTTTTACGCGTCGAGCGCGATCTTCTTCGGCAGGAACGCCTTGTAGCCGTCTGCCTCGAGCCGCGTGGCCAGCTCCGCTCCTCCGCTTTGCACGATCGCGCCGTTGACCATCACGTGCACGCGGTCGGGCGCGAGGTGATGGAGGATGCGCGCATAGTGCGTGACGACGAGCGCGGAAAAATCCGGCGACCGCAGCGCCTTCACACCTTCTGCGACGATGCGCAATGCGTCGACGTCCAAGCCACTATCTGTTTCATCGAGCAGCGCGAACCGCGGACGCAGCATCTCCATCTGCAACACTTCGGCCTTCTTTTTCTCGCCCCCGGAAAAGCCCTGGTTCAGCGAGCGCTCTGCAAACGCGGTATCCATCTGCAGCGCTTTCATGCGTGCTTCGAGCGCGTCTTTGAACTGCAGCACGGTCATCGCCTTTTCGCCCCTGGCCTTCGCCTGCGCCTGGTGCGCCGCATAGAGGAAGCTGCGCAACGTCACTCCGGCAATTTCTCTCGGATACTGGAAAGCGAGAAACAACCCGGCCGCCGCGCGTTCGTGCGGTGCCATCTCAAGCAGATTCTTGCCGTCGAACATCGCCGTGCCGGCGGTCACCACGTACTTCGGATGGCCCATGAGCGCGTTCACCAAGCTCGATTTTCCGGAGCCGTTCGGACCCATGATCGCATGCACTTCGCCCTGAGGCACGTCGAGCGAGAGGCCCTTTACGACTTCTTTTCCTTCGACTTCGATGCGGAGGCCTGTGATGGAGAGAAGTGCCATGAGCGAGGAGTGTAGCAGCCCGTTGGGAATTGACGGAATATGATAAAAGTGTACTTTGCGCGAAGCTGTTCTTCGACAGCATCGTCACTATCTCTTTTTGGAAAGAGGTGTTCCATGTTCCATCTCGGAATCGCGTGTGCCATCGGGGCATGCGCCGGATTGTTGGTTTCCCATACGTGCGAAACGCACCCGTTGCTCACGCCGTTGATCGGCGGTTTCACGGCGATGTTCGCTCACTCCCCTGGGGAAGTATCTCACATCCTCTGGTCGGTGCTGATGTTCCATTGGGTGAAGCCCGCGCAGGAAAGACTGTGCGCCATGAGGCCAGCCTTCATGACGTTCCTGGGCGAATTATGGATAGCAATCGGCATCACGACCTACGTGTTCTTCAGCTTCGCGCTCATCGGCGCACTGATCGCGGGCCTCCACGTGTTCGACATACTCTATGGGTTGAACGTGTCTAACACCGAAATCGCGTTTCCGATGTCCATAAGCGTGCCCTTGATCCTCTGGATCTTCGGCGGCGTATGGGAAGGCAGTTTCCGATACGCGCAAAGCACGCCCCATGCGTACTTCCCGATACTACGACGGTTTCCCGTTGCTGTTTCGGTCTTCAGTGTGTTCTGGATCGATGAACGAAATAATAAAAAGTTCTTCGAACTAAAAGTGCACGAACGACTGGGATTTCTCTTCGGTTTGATCTTCTGCCTACCGATCGTCGGCATCGTCGGTGCGTTCATCCTGCTCGTCGATTCCGTCCTCAGCGTGTGCATCCTCTGCGCGCGTACCCATCTCCTTGCCGCGTTCAGCGGAGGCGCGGTCGGCGCGACGGCGGGGGAACTCATCCAGAGCGGCGGCTTCATGCCGGCGTCTCAACCCATCGCAGCGCTCTGCGTCGGAGCCATCGTCGGCTTCTGCGCGGGGCCGTTGTTCTATCAGACGATGGCCATCCTCGCGCAACCGACGAAAGTTACGACTATAACGACCGTTTCGGACTAAGAAGCGGCAGCCATGCCACGACGGCATGGCAAAACCACATCCCACTCCCCTCACGCATGACGCGGCGAGGGGAGTTTTTAACGTAAATTGACGATATTGTATAAAACTGTTATATATACAGTAGGTCTACTGCCCTTTTACATTTCGCACCGCTTTCAGAAAGGTATCCGAATCATGCACAGCGACGTCGTACAAAAAGCACTAGAACTCGCGAACGCCTACGCATTAAAGAAGAAGCACGATTATGTCGGAACCGAGCACATGCTCATCGGTCTGATCGAAACAGCCGACCCTGCGACGCTCGATCTTCTTACAGCATGCCAACTCGATCCCGCGACCATCATCACGGAAGTCGAAAAATTAGTCATGGAAGGACCGGATGACGTGGTCGCTGGAAAGAAACCCAACACTCCGCGCGGCAGGAAGACGCTCGAATATGCCGCGGAAGAAGCCCGGAATTGGCGTTGCGATTCCGTAGAAGGCCCGCACCTCTTGCTTGCGCTGCTACGCGAAGACGAAGGAGTTGCCGCACAGGTTCTCATGAACCTTGGACTTATGCTGGATCCCACCCGTGAGACGCTGATGCAACGGGATGTCCGGATGCCGACGATAAAGGTGATCAATCCGCATGTGATGCTTATCACGATCGGCGAATCGCCAACGGATGCACCACATGATGCCCGTGAATTCTTCCGGCAAGCGGTGAACCGATATATCGGCACAAGAGCGACGTCGATTCTCATTTTTTCAGACCCGTAGACCCCACTCCCCTCACGCATGACGCGGCGAGGGGAGTTTTTTTGGCGTGATTTCCCTATACTCTGTGCCCATGCCCAAGGTCCGCTACATACTGGCAGACGGCACCGTGACCGAGGTCGACGCCCCGGAGGGGAAGTCGATCCTCCACATCGCAATCGATGCGGGGGTTCCGATGGAATACGCCTGTGGCGGCAACGGTTTCTGCACCACGTGCATGTGCCGCGTGAAGGAAGGCATGCAAAATTTATCGCCCCGTAACGACAAGGAAGAGAACATGGGCGTCACAGAAGACCCCGACCGCCTCAGCTGCCAAAGCGAAGTGCGGGGCGACGTGAGCGTGGAAGTGATTGAGTACTGATCGCTCTTACTTCCAAAACTTCGGGATTTCGATTTTGTACGTGTCGTTCGACGTTCCCGGATTGGCCGGGGCAGTGGCAGCCGGAACCGGCTCGACCTTCTTCGGCTCTTCTTTGTGCTTGCCCGGCAAACATCCCTGGACGAATGCCAATGAAGCGATGTACATGCCTGCGATCGTCATTGCGACGTTGCGGCCGGCGCGCTTCACGTAATTGCCCACACCCTCGCCATCACGGTAGTAATAAAGATGCTGGGCGGCGGCGCCAACGAAAGCGCCCGTCGCCTCCGTGGCGGCACCCACCATACTACCCGCCATTTCAGCAGTAGGGTTCGCGACCTGCGACACCTTCTTGGCGACGCGACCACCACGAGTGGGCGCCGCGGGTTGGCTGAACGCGTCTTTCGCGCCGTTGAACCACTGCGAGAGTTGGTTGCCGACGCTCTGGCCGAGATTGGAAATGTTCCGATCCGTGCGGTTCGACGAACGATCGATAAGTTCGCCATGGAGAGGTTCATCATCCTCCGAATCGAAGCTCAACGACGGAGCGTCGTCATCCAACGAGAAATCACTGTCGAGCTTAAACTCGTCTTCATCATCGTTTCCAAAACTGTTGAGTGAACCCATGGGTATGTGTGTGAAGTGTTGAGAATATTATACTATATTTTTATAATTTTAACAATACCCCGCTTCATGGCTCATTAAAGGCATTTCAGGCATGCACTGTCTCCATCGGCGAGGTGTCAGGCGTCGCGGCGACGGCCTTCAGCTTGCTCTTCACGTCTTCGTTGTAGGGCTCCAAGCGGTTGATGCGGCGGTAGGCTTCTTCGGCCTTTTCCTTGTCGCCCAGCTGCAGGTAGCACTCCGCGAGCATGTGGAGGATCTGCGTGTCTTTCGAGAGGAAAAGCGACGCCTTCTCAAGGAGCGGCGCGGCCTCTTCGAACCGGTGCGCGGCGATGCACGCGCGGCCGAGGGCTGCGGAGCGTTCGGCGTTCTTCGGATCGCGGTTCAGCGCTTCCTGGTAGGCGTAACACGCATCGACGTATTTCTCCTGCTTGTAATACGCGAGGCCCAAGTTCGCGTGGAACGACACGTCGTCGATCGCGGCGAGGAGCTCTTTGTACATCGCTTCGGCTTTCGATTCGCGCGATGTCGTGAGGTAAAGCTTCGCGAGTTGTGCGCGGACGTCGTGCGCGTGCGGCTGGATCGTGAGTGCTTGAATGAAAATGCGTTCCGCTTCTTCATTCTTGTTCTGCGCGATCGCCTTCTCGGCGCTGCGGAGGAGCGTACGCACCTGCTGCATCTCGATGGCCGACGTACGAGGGCTCTTCATCGGCTTCTCCACGATCGTTTCTTCCACCAACTGCGCGCCGCGATCTTCGGCTTCGTCGAACCGTTGCTGCACGCTGCGGACGAACCGACGAATCGTGCGCTGTTTCAGCACGAGCCGCAGGCCGAGCAACACGCACAGACCGACAAGAGAGCCGATGAGGACGAAAACGTACACCATGGGAAGCGGCGGCCGCGGAATTCTAGGCAAATCCGCCCGCGCGAGCAAGAAACGTAGTCCCACGACGACTTCCGCGCAAGCGAGCTTAGGGCTTTCTACGAAGAAAACGCTCCAATCCGATGCTTTCGACAAGCAAGAGGACTACACCCACCGTGATGCAGCTATCGGGCACATTGAAGACCGGGAACGATCCGACCGCGAAGTAGTCGGTCACGGTGCCGTCCTGGAAACGGTCGACGATGTTGGCCAGAGCACCACCCAGGATCAAACCGTACCCGATATGCGACAACAGGGTCTTGCTACGCGCGGCGACCATCGCAACCGCGATGAGCGCGCCGATGACGAGGATATCCTGCCACGGAGATGGGATCCGCATGCCGAACGCGATGCCGGGATTTTCTGCGTGGCGCAGAACGAACCAATCGCCGAACACTGAAATGGGCCGCTGTAGAAACGAGCGTGCCAACCATGCGGATGCGAGACCGGCGATGAACGCGTCAAACGCGACGAAAAGAATCCACATGATCGCAGCCTACCACACGGGAGCGTCTGCTATGCTCGGGTCCCATGTACAGACGAATGGACCTCCTTCTCCTCGGCGTCGTAGTGGTGCTCACCCTCTTCGGGCTGGCGATGATCGCGAGCGTGTCGGTGTTCAAGAGCTACCAGCTCACCGAGCGCCTCGTGGAATCCGGCCTGCGCGAAACCTCGAGCAACGCGCTCTTTTTATGGCGCTCCGCGATGCACGTGTTCGCGGGCTTCCTGGTGATGTTCGTCACCGCGTCGATCCCGTACCGCGTGTGGGAACGGTTCGCGCGCCCGCTCTTCCTCATCACGATCCTCCTGCTCATCGCGCTGTTCATACCGGGCCTCAGCAACGAATACGGCACGGCGCAGAGCTGGCTCATCATCGCCGGGTTCTCGATCCAACCGTCGGAATTCCTCAAAATCACGCTCGTATTCTACCTGGCCGTGTGGCTGCAGAAACGCGAACAGCTCATCGCCACGTTCAAAGAAGGGTTCATTCCTTTCTGCATCCTGCTCATGCTCTCCACGTTCCTCGTGGCGATCCAACCGGACCTCGGCTCGTTCCTCGTGCTGTCGGCCATCGCCATCACGATGTTCTTCATCGCCGGCGGCAACATCTTCCACCTCGTGCTCGGCGGCACCTTGGCCTCGGTCGTCGGTCTGCCGATCATCCTCAGTAAGGAGTACGTCCGCAACCGCTTCCGCGCGTTCCTCTCGCCGGATGACGAACGCATCTCCGAAACCATCGGCTTTCAGATCAAGCAGGCGCTCATCGCGGTGGGCAGCGGCGGACCGTTCGGCGTCGGCTACGGCAAATCGATCCAGAAGTTCGGCTACCTGCCGGAAGTGCAGGCCGACATGATCTTCGCCGCGATGGCCGAAGAACTCGGCTTCTTCCGCCTGCTCATCGTGCTCACGATGTACGGCCTGCTCGTAGTGCGCGGGTTCAAAGTCGCGCGCGAGGCACCCGACCGCTTCGGCTTCCTCGTCGCCGCGGGCATCACCACGTGGATCGGGTTTCAGAGTGCGCTGAACATCGCCATCAACCTGTCGCTCTTCCCGCTCACCGGCCTCACGCTGCCGTTCATCAGCTACGGCGGGTCGTCTTTGGTTACTCTGCTCGCCGGCGTCGGCATCCTCTTGAACATCTCCATGCACTCGACCGAAGGCGCGCTCGCGGAACGCCGCCCCCGCCGCAAGCAGTCGCTCTTCCATATCGCCTGATGACGAAGGTTCTCCTGGTCGGCGGCACCAGCGCTGGGCACCTTGCACCGATGGTCGCCGTGGCCGAGGCACTGGAAAAACTCGAACCGGGCATCGCGCTCGCGTTCGTCTGTTCCAACCGCGCGATCGACACGACCTTCCTTCGCATCGAAAGCCGCGCGTTCTCGACGCTCCCCGTTTCGCGCAGCATGTTCGCGCGACCGTTCACGTTCCTCCAAGCGTTCGTGAAATCGTTTCACATCCTCAGCCGCGAACACCCCGATATCGTATTCAGCAAGGGCAGCGCCGTTTCGGTGCCACTCTGTTACGCGGCGTGGATGAAACGCATCCCGGTCGTACTCCACGAATCGGATGCCGTCATGGGACGGGCGAACGCAATCATCTCACGCATCGCGACGAAGACGCTCCTCGGCCCCGACATCGGCAATCCAATCCGCGAGCGCGTCACGGCAGGGAAAAAAGAAGAAGGCCTACGCATCGCTGGCCTCGATGGCACGAAACCCGTGCTCCTCGTGATGGGCGGCAGCCAAGGCGCGCGCTCGATCAACGAAGAGATCGTCAGGAGTCTCGATACGCTGCTGCAAATCTGCCACATCATCCATTTGACGGGCACCGGCAAGAACACGGCGCAGAACAAGCCTGGCTACTTCGCGTCGGAATTCCCGGCGGACGTGCTGCCGCATCTCTACGCGTGCACTGACCTTGCCGTCGGCCGCGCGGGCGCGGGGAGCATCGCGGAGTTCGCGGCGTGCGGCATCCCGGCGATCCTCATCCCGATCAAAGGCCTCGCGGGTGACCACCAAGTGAAGAACGCGGAGCGCGCGGAACAGGCCGGCGCGGCGATCATGCTTCCTCAAGAAAAACTCGACGAACTTCCGACACTGATACGTTCGTTGCTCGCGGATTCGGTCAGAATGCAAACGCTGCGCGACCGGTGCCGTTACGCTGCCCGCCCAGAAGCCGCTCGACTCATCGCCGGGACCGTGTTGCAATCGGTTGCACGGTGAAAGTTCAGTGCGTAGCCTAGGGCAACTATGTACAAATTCCTCATCCCACTTTTCGCGCTCGCGCTCCTCATCGGTTGCACTTCCACTCCTACCATGACCACTCCCTCCACGGGCGCGGTGCCCTCGGGCTTCGACGGCGTCCTCCTCACCGGCATGCACACCGTCGTCTTTAAGACGTCGATGGGCGACATCACGGTTGAACTCGACGCCGACAAGGCGCCGAAGACCGTCACGAACTTCGTCACGCTGGCCAAGTCGGGCTACTACAACGGCCTGAAATTCCACCGCGTAATCCCCCGCTTCATGATCCAGGGCGGCGACCCCTCCGGCGACGGCACGGGCGGCGCATCGGTCTTCGGCGCTTCGTTCGAGGATGAAATCAATGACCTGAAGCTGGTCCAGGGCGCGATCGCCATGGCCAACCGCGGTCCGGACACGAACGGCAGCCAGTTCTTCATCGTCCAGGCTGAAGCGACACCCTGGCTCGACGGCCGCCACACGGTGTTCGGCATGGTCACCTCCGGCATGGACATCGTGAACAAGATCGCCGCGGTCGAACGCGACGCGAACGACATGCCGATCGAGCCCGTCACGTACACGATCGAGGTGAAGTAAGACTCTCCCTACGACAAATAAAAGGCCGCTGTAACCCAGCGGCCTTTTTTGTGAGAAATATATCTCACGGTGTCCCGGCGTCTATGACGCGAGGACCACGAGTTTTTCTTTGTCGGTGTTCGCAATGGGAACCCACTGCGTCACCGCGCGGAACGCGGCCATTGGATTGATGAACATCGCTTCATGTCCTGCCGCCCCTTGCAGCACGTCTTCGAGCACATAGCTGATCACGTGTGCGAGCTCGGCGACGATCCTCGGCCGAAGCGTTTCGCCCTCCTTCATCGGAAATTCGAGTTCATCGAGAATGACGCATCGCTCGCACAGGAGCTCACGCAATTCATCATCGAACTGCCGACATGCGTGAAATGTTTTCTTGTCGCGGACGGCCTGACTCATCAACCATATCGCCACGCCACGCCAGCGTTTTCCGAAGAGTTTCGGCATGACGCTCTGCACTTCTTCGAAATCGTACGTGGAGCACAGATCAGCGAACGAAATGGCTCCGATGCCGTGCTTCGCGACCACGTCGACATCTTCCCGACGCAACGCGAGGGCCGTCCGGTACTCATCGGACCGCAATTTTCCCAAAGGCTGGAGCGCGAATTCACGCCGTTCGCATCGGCCGAAGAACGTTTCGATATACAGTGCATCGGCTGGCTCTAACTTCTGCGTCCTACGTCGTAACGGGGCTAATTCAAAGGACATGTCTGCGTTCCTGCTATGAAAGGATCGAATGCCGCGAGAACGTTTCTCGCTGATAGTGCTATAATATAGCTTTTACATTTTACGTCAATTACGCATATTTCATGTTTAAAAGGCCAACGCGGGTGCGCTGGCCTTTTTTTGTCGAAGGATCTTTTCGGCATTCACTACATGGAGAGAAGCACCAATGTGTGGTCATCCAGGGCGATCGGCATCTCGTGCCGAATCGCAATGAGTGCGTCCACCGGATTCGCGAAGACGATCTGCTGATCGGCGGCCTGCTGGAAAACTTCTTCCAGCACGAACTCGTAGAGCGCCGCGATCGAATTCTCCATATGCGCGCCCTGCGGAAAGTGCACGGCATTCTTGAAGAAACGCCGCTCCAAGAGATGCCGTCTCACGAGCGACGAGACTGCCTTCGATGCGAACGCCTCGTGGATCGAAGGATGGTGGGTGGCCACGTTCTGAAGATTGACCCACTGCTCCATCGTCGTGGCACGTTCCGGCAAGCTGACGCCCTGTTGTTGCTGCTCCTTTTCTTTACCGTAAAAATAGAGCGGCGTACGGAACTGCGCGAGCGGATCCATCGCACGCATGAATACCTCTTTGTCGCGTCGCTGCCAGGCCGGGATGTCGACCTCCCAATTGAACGTCTGTTCGACGACCCAATAATCGATGGGGCCCAAGTATCGTAGTGCTAACACTCGAACGTCCGGTACGTCGGCAAGTTTCATCGTAGTACTCCTGCTCTGTCGTGATGATGGGAAAGATCCCGGGACTTCCTAGAACGATCCAGGAAGAGGGACACGGTACAATTTTCATATATTTCGTCAATGATCCCTGACGAACGACAGTTTTTGCCGTACCCTAGGCAACGTTCCCATGCGCACCCGTTTCGCCCCGTCCCCCACCGGCTCGCTCCACATCGGCAACCTCCGCACGGCGGTGTACGCCTACCTGATGGCGAAGCAGACAAAGGGCGAGTTCCTCGTACGCGTGGAAGACACCGACAAGGCGCGCGAAGTGCCGGGCTCGATCGAGCAGATGCTCCACGTCCTCCACTGGGTGGGCATCCGGCCCGACGAAGGCGTGATCCTCAACAACGGCGTCTTGGCCCAGCGCGGCGAGTACGGACCGTACATCCAATCGGAGCGGCTGCACCTCTACAAAGCCGCGGCCGAGAAACTCCTGGAACAAGGCGACGCCTACTACGCATTCGATACGAAAGAAGACATCGACGCGATGCGGAACCGCGAGCAGGCGGCAGGCAACCCCGCGCCGAAATACGACGCGTCGGTCCGCATGCGGATGCGCAACTCCCTCACGCTGCCGAAAGAAGAAACCGAGAAGCTGCTCGCCGACGGCGCCGAGTACGTCATCCGTTTGAAGATGCCCGAAGGCGAAACGTTGGAATGGGACGATGCGATCCGCGGGAACGTTTCTTTCCACAGCCGCGACGTCGACGACCAAGTACTCCTGAAGAGCGACGGCTTCCCGACGTACCACCTCGCCCACGTCGTCGACGACCACACGATGAAGATCGACCTCGTGCTGCGCGGTGAGGAATGGCTCAGCTCCACGCCGAAGCACTTGTTGCTCTTCAAGCTTCTTGGCTATCCGACGCCGCAATACGCGCACCTGCCGCTGCTGCTCAATAGCGACCGCAGCAAGCTCAGCAAGCGCCAGGGCGACGTCGCCGCGGACGAATACCGCCTGAAGGGCTACCTCCCGGAAGCGCTGACGAACTTCATCGCGTTCCTCGGCTGGAACCCCGGCACGACCGAAGAAATCTTCTCACTCGAGCAGCTCATCGAAGCCTTCACGCTCGACCGCGTGCAGAAGGCCGGCGCCGTGTTCGACATGCAAAAACTCGATTGGCTCCAGGGCCAGTGGATGCGCACGCTGCCCGAGGAAGCATTCGCCAAGCGCGCCCGCGAGGCCAGCGCGGAGAAAGTGCCGCAGGTGCTGGATGACAAAGACTTCACGAAGAAAGCCCTCCTCATCCGCGAGCGCATCACGTTCTTCACCGAAGCGCCCGACATGGTCGGCTTCTTCTACGTGCGCCCTAAACCTGACCTCGAACTCCTCGCTAACCCCAAGCAGAAGGTGACGTCCGCGGACCTCCCGCGCCTCCTGGGCCTCCTGGAATCGATCCTCGACCTGATCCCCGACGAGCACTTCCACGACCAGCGCATCCTCGGCGACGTGAAGGCGAACGTGGAGAAAAACAACCTCAAGCTCGGCCAATTACTCTGGCCTCTCCGCGCGGCGCTGACCGGCAGGGCATTCTCCCCCGGCGCGACGGAAGTGGCGGAGGTGCTCGGAAAAACTGAGACCTTGGAACGCATCAGGGCGGCGATTGCCGTCGCACAATAAAAAAAACCCCCAACCTTTCGGCTGGGGCTGTCAGACGCTCATCACCATACGGTGCTGCCACTGACTATCTTTCCGTGTACACGAAGGAGATGACGTAGAGCGGAGTAGAGTCGCGTCCTCCGCCGTGATGTTCCGAAGTAACCGATTGCTGAGTCGAGACGATAACGATGTCTCTTCGAGGCAACCATGCATCGATCTGCTTCTGCAGCTCCTCGACGCAGATGCATTCAAAAACTTTAAACAAATTTCGGGTGGGCTTGGTAGCCATGGCAGTACCTATGAAGTGAGAGAACGTGGTATCCAATCAACTGTTGACTGGATGCAACCATTATTACATAAATATACATTTTGTCCATCGGTCTAGGTCTATGTATTCACTATGTAAGTAAGCCATTGCTGTACTTCTAAACGTAAAATGTCTATACTAATAGACAACATATGAACGCACCTCCAACAGGTTTCTCAGCCGTCCGCCCTCTTCTTTCTCGCCTGGGACTCGAGGCAAAAGAGATCGAGGTCTACCTCGCGCTGCTGCCATTGAAGGTCGGACGCGCGACGGACATCGCGAAAGCCGCGAAGCAATCGCGCAGCCACGCCTACCTCGTGCTCCGGAGCTTGAAGGAGAAAGGACTCGTGTCGGAAGTCGAACGCGGGAAGATCACCCACTTCATCGCCGAACCGCCGGAGCGATTGCTGACCATGATCGAAGAACGCGAGCGTGAACTGCGGTCGTTGGTCCCGCTCGTGGAAGGCGTGCTTCCTCTCCTCTCCGGCCTTACGAAACCGCTCGCGGGCGCGCCGCGCGTCACGACCCTCACGGGAAAGTCCGGCATGCGGCAGCTGTACCTCGATGCGCTCAAGAGCGAGATCTGCGGCCTCTTCAACCCCGCGTCGATGTACGACACGTTCGGCGGAAACATCGTCACGATGCTTTTCGGCAAAAACGTGCACCTGCGAGGCAAGGACCTCCTCGTGCGCGGCGACGCGGCCGATCGCTACGTTGCGGAAGTCTCGCAACACGAAGACTACGCGGTGCGCCTCCTCCCCGAGGGCACGGCATTCTCGACCGATACGATCGTCTTCGGCGATACCGTCGCCCTCTTCGCCTACGACGACCAAGGCACGATCATCCGTATCCAGAGCGGCCCGATCGCCGATGCGTTCCGCGCATGGTTCGCGGTGCTCTGGAAATCCTCTTCGCCCTCCTGCTAAGCGGTCAATTGACTCCATGCCGGCAAAGGGGAAAATGGAGATTTGAATGAATACCCCTCGCCCGCAACCCGCGAAACCCTCCACGGAGCCGCTCGCGTTGCCGCCCGTCAAAGACGACGTGGAGAAGCGGGTGCGCTTGCTGCTGAAAGCGGAGGCGGGCCGCCAGGCCTCGTACCGTGAGCGGCAGGCACGTGAAAATCCGGATCGGGACGAACCGAAGCCGGGGTGGGCCGAGCAATTGCACAGGGTCGTGCGCGCGAAAATCGATAAGGCCATGTCTCCACAAGACGAACGGGACGGTATGGTCGGCGAAACGATCGCCGCACCACTGCTGCGCGAAATAGTGGAACAAGGAACGGCCGGCGGGAAACAGGTTCCTCCATCCGTTCGACAGACGATCGGCCGATTCTGCGCCGGACTGGGCACGGAGGACGCGCAGAGCGCTTTGTACAGGAAATGGAACATACTCGCCTTGGCGCAGAGCGTTGGACTAGCGAAAAAACCCAGCGGTATAGAGCCCGATGACGATACGCGCGCGTTCTTCGGCAGCATGAAGAACCCCTTCGCCACCCCGGCGGAAACGAAGAAAGAAGCGTACGTCGTGTCGAAAGCGCAGCTCGGTCCAAGGCAAATCCAGGCGCGCTTGGAATCGGACAACGCGCTCATCCAGGAATCGGCCTTGAACCAGTTCGATCTGTCCCTCGACACCTGGATCGATAAACCCCCGCTCGGAGCCGCCGCACGGCAGACACACTACACGGACGTCTCGCATACCATCGGCGCCGCCCAGAAGGTGATACACGTCGTTCCGAACATGAACTCCGAACGGAAAAGAGAGCTCACCGCCCGCATGAGCAGGGCCACGGACGCGATCGCAAGGCGGCAGGCGACGACGACATAACGTGCTACACTCCCCACCATGACCGACCACGACGAATCCGAAGAACTGGAAGTGAGCTTCAAGCCCGAATCGGGCAAAGCGGTGATCGAAGGCAGGACGGCCGTGCCGTTCCAGTCGTTCGTCACGCTCATCCTGCAACGCAAAGTGCAGACGCTCTTCAAAGACCATGGGAAGAATCCCGTCGTCGTCAGCAGCGATCTCCTCACGCGGCTCGCATCGGCCCCGCAAGACAGTCAGGAGAACCGCGGACACCTCGTGCTCGTGTCGCTCGGCCTCGGCGCCGTCGTCGGCGTCGCGGGCTTCAGCGCGGTGCAACTCGTGCTGCTCCTCAGCAACTTCCCGCTCACGTGGAAAGAGCACGCGATCATCGTCGGGTGCATCGGCGGCGTCGCACTGCTCGGTGCGCTCCTCATGTACGTCCAGCGCATGCCGAAAAGCGACAAACTGACCGACTCGGTGGAGAATATCGCGCGCTTCCTCGGTAAATAACCGGCCCCATGGAGATTAAAGAGTTGGCTCCCATCGGCGGAAAAACGACCATGCGCATCGGAGGTACGGTGCGCTTCTTCGCGATCATGGAAACGCGCGACGACGTGCAAGAAGCCGTCGACATCGCGAACGAGAAACACCTCCTTGGAAAGCGCACGTTGCCCAGATGGAACGTCT
>CAYGDM010000018.1:0-9118 GCA_964348685.1 uncultured Candidatus Peribacteria bacterium
ATCCGTTATTCGATGCCAGGATGAAGAGTCCGCATTCGGAATGTTCCGGTTTGTCGGTCGCGAAGACGTGCGAGCAGTGGAACGTTTGTAGATCACCTTCGGCCTGGAGGTGGCTGCGGCGTGCGTGGTCGAGCAGCTGCGGGAGCGTCGAGGGCTGGAGCAGTGAGAGTTCCTCGGTGATGGGGTTGGCGACGTTCACAGCGTTCGCAGCATCGATGCCGGACTTGCGCAGAAGCTGCGGTCCCACGAGCGAGAGCGGGAGGATCTGCTTGAAGCCGTCGCCTGCGAGGATTCTGCCCGAGCGTTGTTCGATGCTCTCGCGGCGGAGTGGTTGCAGTGCGCCGCGCGGATGCGTTTCGGGGATCGTCTCGAAGCCGCGGATGCGGGCGATTTCTTCGATGAGGTCGTGCTGGCCCGTCAGGTCGCGGAGGCGCCACAGGGGAGGCGTGACCGTGAGCGCGTCGGTCTTCGTGCGGCCGGCGCCGGCCTTCACCGTGCAGCCGAGCGACTCGAGGATGGTTACGACTTCCTTCGCAGGAACGTCGACGCCGAGGACGGAAGACACTTTTTCGAGCGACAATGCGATTGCGGGCGCCTTGCCATCATCTCCCCACTCTTCGAGCTTCGACGAAATCTTCGCGCCCGGCGCGAGCTCCAAGAAGAGTTCCACCGCGCGGCGGAAGCCGGCTTCCATGGTGACCGGTGGGACGCTCTTCTCGAAGATCGTCGCGGCGTCGGTGCGGTGGTTCGTGGCTTGGATCGTCTTGCGGATGAGGATTGGATCGGGAGCCGGCGCCTGCAGGTAGATGTGGCGCGTTTTCTCCGTGATACTCGTGCGATGGCCGCCCATCATGGCCACGAGGTCGAAGATGCCGAGTTCATCGCTGAGGATCAGCGCGCCTTCCGGCAACGCGCGTTCTTGCCCGTCGAGCGTTTTGATTTTTTCACCTGCTTTCGCGCCGCGCAGTTCCACCGTTCCCTTGATGTCGTCGCGGTCGAAGGCGTGCAACGGAGCGCCGTACTCCCACATGACGTAGTTGGTGATGTCGACCGGAAGCGAGATGGGGCGGATGCCGACGGCTTCGAGGCGCTTCTTCATCCAATCAGGTGATTCGCCGATGCTATCCACATCGATCGCGCAACCGAGATAGCGAACGATGCTTTTCTTGGCCGGTGCCGAAAACTTAAAGGGGAGCGCGGTCGCAGGGAACTTCAGCGCCGGGCGCTTCGGTTCCGGTTTCGCCTTCCCGAGGCCGAGGGCCACGCACTCGCGCGCCATGCCGCGGTGCGACCAGAGGTCCGGGCGCGTGGTGATCGCGGTGTTGTTCACGTCGAACACGGCGTCGGACATGCCGAGGAGGTCTTTGAGCGATTGGCCGGTTTTCGCATCGCCGAGATCGACGATCGCGCGCTCGCCGTCTTCCGGCTTGGCGGGGTACTGCGTTTCGATGCCGAGCTCCTCTGCGGCGCAGATCATGCCATGACTCTCTTCGCCGCGGATCTTCACCGGTGCGAGCGTCATCGTCTCGCCGCCGTGCCACTTCACCGTCGCGCCGATATGCGCGAACGCAACCTTCATGCCCACGCGCAAATTCGTGCCGCCGCAGACGACCTTCTTCTCTCCATCATCCGTCTTCACCGTCGCGAGCGAGAGTTTATCTGCGTTCGGGTGGCGCGAGAGGGAGGTGACTTCGCCGACGCAGCACTTGTTCAGGAGCGCGCCCTGTTCAAGGACGTCTTCCACTTCGGCCGTGCTCAAGGTGAGCCGGTCCGCGACCGTCTGGGGGTCGGGGTTCTTCCAAGCGACGAAATCGCCAAGCCAGTCGAGAGAGATCTTCATGCGGGCGAAGCCTACACGAGCGGGGATTCGACCGCGAGAATCGGAGTAAAACCCATTTGACGTCCCATGAAAGCGCTGGTAGATTCCCCCGGCCTTATGGGTCGCAACTGCGTCAAAACCGGCAAGGGAACGTCATTCGGGAACACCCGAAGCCACTCCATGCGCCACACGCGCCGCACGTTCAAGGCGAATATCCAAAAGAAGCGCGTTTTCAACGCTGAAACGGGTAAGTACGTCACGATGAAGGTCTCGACGAGCTACCTGCGCACGCTCGCGAAGCGCCTCCAGGCCGGCAAGAAGGCCTGATCAGAGGATTGGTTTCCGTGATTCCTTGATTTCGGCGTGGTGGTGCTTTTCCTTGAGGATCTTCTCTTTCGCCCGGCGCGAACGGCGATCTTTCTGCTTCTTACGCTTGAAGGCCGCGCGCATGAGCTTTGATTCCTTTCCGCGCTTTTCGACTTCGATTTTCAGGAGCAGCAGCTTGAACGCCTCGCGGCGGTTGAGCGCTTGCGAGCGGTGCGTGTCGCCGCGGACGGTCACACCCGTTGGTCGGTGCGTAAGCATCACGGCTGAGCTCGTTTTGTTCACCTTCTGGCCGCCTTTGCCGCTGCCGCGGACGAACTGTTCTTCCACGTCTTCCGGCCGCACGTTCAATTCCCGCGCAAGGCGCTCGAGGGACGTCGACATGTTCGCGGGGAAGGCCATGGCTGGATTGTAGCAGGGAAGGGCTCTGAAACGGTGGACGGTGCCCTGTTCTGCCCTATACTCTGCGTCCCGCATCCTTCGGCGGGCTCAGGACAGGCTCCGAGGTCATGCCCCTTCGTTCATTCGTGTTCCACACCAAAGGTTTCCGCACGTGGAGAGGTCGCATAGTGGCCTAGTGCGCACGCTTGGAAAGCGTGTAGACGAGAAATCGTCTCGGGAGTTCGAATCTCCCCCTCTCCGCCAGGTCTTCATCGTGTATCGTGCGGCCATGCAATCCATGGCCATGTTTCCCGTGATGATCCTCGCCATTCTGGTGGCCTTAACGGTCCACGAGTGGGCCCATGCCTTCGCGGCGAAGAGATTGGGCGACGATACCGCCGAGTCGATGGGCCGTCTCACGCTGAACCCCATCGCCCATATCGATCCGCTCGGTGCGATCCTTTTCCTGCTGGTCGGGTTCGGTTGGGCCAAGCCCGTCCCGGTCGATACACGCAACTTCCGCCATCCCGTCCGCGACGCGGCGATCGTCGCCGTGGCCGGTCCGCTCAGTAACTTGGTGCTCGCGTTCATCGCCGCGGTGATCGCTGTGATTCTCGGTCTCGAAACCGTGACACTCTCCACCGGGGGAATGTCCGCCGCCGACGCCGCATGGGGCGTGCTCACTGCATTCCTTGTCGCGTCGCTTCAGGTGAATCTCGCGCTCATGGCGTTCAACCTTCTGCCTATCCCGCCGCTCGACGGAAGCAACATCCTGCGCTTGTTCATCCCGTGGAGGCTGCGCGACCGCTACGACGAACTCATGCGGTACGGCCCGTGGATCCTGCTCGCGGTGCTCCTCGCCGAATCGTTTCTCAATATCCCGATCATCACCGCGTGGGTTGGGTTCATCCTCGCAATCGTGTTGAAGGGGTTCTCGTTGGTGTTGGGCGGAGCGTAAAATTTAAAAAACCCCCCGCTCTGAGAGCGGGGGGTGGTGGTATCACTTCGGCGAGGAAGAGAGAGGGGGTTGTTGTGCTTTCTCGATTTTCTCGATCATGTCTCGTAGGTTTTCGTTTTCGTCTTCAAGGTTACGTAGAACGGTCGGCTCTAAGGCTAATGCCCTTCGCGCCGCGTTTTTCGCTTCATCGAATTTTCCGATTTCAGCAAAGACAGTGGCCTGCAATATGTATTCCTCCCTTCGGGGAGGGTAGGGCAGTTCATCGATGTACTTCTTCACTAGCTGCGCCGCCTTTTCAGGATTACGCAGGGCCGGATCGGGCACAGTGATAAGAAAGTTCGTATAACTGCGAACATGCTCTTGGTGATCCGGATAATCCGTGATCATCGTCTCGAATATCCGATCCACTTCCTTGTAACGCTTATACGATTCCAAGAGCGCTATTAATCTTCCTATGCCGTGTTTATACCAATACGCATCCTTTCTGGACTGCCTTCCTTTTTCGAACTCCTTCATGGCCTCATCGTATTGTTGAAGGTATGTATACGCGGCTGCACGGACGATACGGATATCGGCTTCGTCGGTGTCCTCGGGCATTTTGCTCGGATCTTTCAGATACAGATCCGTGTCCCTGAGCCACCGATGCGCACGTGCGACCGGATTGTCCGAGAGGTGGTTCTTGTAGAGCTCCCTTTCGTAAATCGTGGCGAAGCATGTGAGGGCGATTCCGAGAATTACCATAAGCAGCAGATATTGCTGCAGCGTGAATCTGAATTTGAGAAATGAAAAATACTTCATAACACTCTCCTTTCTTGAATTGTGGGGATTAAAAGAAAAACTCATTCGCTCCCGTGAAGGAGTTGTTCGTCGCTGCTTTACTGGCGAGATAAATCAGCCAGCATAACGGCAGATAGATGGTCAAAAATCCTGCTGACATTTTTAACGTGCGCCAAGGATTTCCTTTGCTGATGACAAGTATGATCGTGAACAAAATAGTCGCGTCCGTCATGAGTGTGATGTAGTACATGAGCTCGAGCAGTTGCAGCCACTTATCCGGCTGCAGGTTGGGACGAATATTCATTCCGATGCACACTTTAAAAACGAGAGCTAACACAGCAATTGCCATGCCTTTCCAAAAAGGTCCCATGTGCTGCTTACTGCCTTCGGGATACTTTCGATCGAACATTTCTATCTCTCCTTTGCCGACCAAGTGAAAAATCAGGGAATCGCACAGTGCGAGTCCAGATAGTTGTAATATATTATATTTCTTTGAAATGTCAATTACACAGGGCGGCATGTGTTACGTGACCAAAAAGCCGTCCCGCCCGTATGCTTGGGAGGAACGGCTTCTTCGTGGGATCAATGCTTAAGCTCCGAACGGGCTGACGTACTTCGCAGCGCCGCCGAGTTCCTCTTCGATGCGGAGGAGTTCGTTGTACTTGCAGATGCGGTCCGTGCGGGAGAGGGAGCCGGTCTTGATCTGGCCCGTGCGCAGGCCCACCGCGAGGTGCGCGATGAACGTGTCTTCCGTTTCGCCGGAGCGGTGCGACGAGATCGCCGTCCAGCCTGCCTTCTGCGCCATCTGAATCGCGTCGACCGTCTCGGACACCGAACCGATCTGGTTCAGTTTGATGAGGACGGAGTTGGCAGCCTTCGAGTCGATCGCTTTGCGGATGAATTCGACGTTCGTGACGAGCAAGTCGTCGCCGACGATCTGGACCTTCGAGCCCATCGTCTGGACCATTGATTGGAAGCCTTCCCAGTCGCCTTCGGCGTGGCTGTCTTCGATCGAGACGATCGGGTACTGGGCGCAGAGTTCGCCGTAGTACGCCGTGAGCTCCGCGGAGCTCAGCACCTTGCCGTCGATGTGGTACGCGCCGTCTTTGTAGAACTCGGACGCGGCGGCGTCGATCGCCAGTTTCATCTTGCCCGTGTAGCCGGCTTTCTCGATCGCTTTCGTCAGCGTACCGAACGCGTCGAAGCTGTTTTCCAAGTGCGGGGCGAAGCCGCCTTCGTCGCCGACCGCGGTGACGTGGCCGCCTTCCTTGAGGATCGCCTTGAGCGCGTGGAACGTTTCGGCGCCGGCGCGGAGAGCGTCCGCGAAGTTCGAGAAGCCCGTCGGGACGATCATGCATTCCTGGAACGAGAGACCGCTATCGGCGTGCGCGCCGCCGTTGATGACGTTCATGAGCGGGGTCGGGAGCAGCGTTGCGTCTTGCGTGCCAAAGTGGTCGGCGAGGGACTTCCACAAAGGCTTTTTCTCCGAGATCGCGCGTGCGCGGGAGACGGCCATGGAGACGCCGAGGATGGCGTTGGCGCCGAGCGTCGCTTTGTTCGGCGTGCCGTCGAGGTCGAGCATCTTTTTGTCGACCGCGCGCTGGTCGCCGCAGTCCATGCCGACGATCACTCCTGCGATCGCGCCGTTCACGTTGGCTACTGCCTTGAGGACGGACTTGCCGAGGTAGTTCGATTTGTCACCGTCGCGAAGCTCCAATGCCTCGTGCGAACCGGTGGATGCGCCAGACGGGACGGCCGCGCGGCCAAAGGAGCCGTCGCTGAGCGCGCAGTCGACTTCGACCGTGGGGTTGCCGCGGGAGTCGAGGATCTGGCGGGCTTTCAGGGAAACGATCGTAGGCATGGGATGGGGGAGGGAAATGCTCGAGCCTTATAGCGAATGGAGGGCTGATATACAACTCTGCGGCGGTTTGAAGCCTCGTGCATTCGTAGTTATTGACAAATTGTATAAAATATTCATAATAACAAATATAATTCTCCTGGTGATGTGATGTTCGCGGTCTCGCGGAGAAAAAAGTCCGTCGCCACCCTTGCCTCAAATCGCCGATACGCGTATAAGCCCCGCTCGCTCCATACTTTCTATGCATATCATCCAGAATCAACACAAGATCGCCGACGCGGACACCTTCTCGATGTTCGGGTTCCCCGGTGCCGGAAAAGAAACGGTGACGACGCCTCTCATCGACGCGTTGGATGATGCCGGAGTCCGCACCAACATCATGGAAGTGGGTGCGATCGTCCGAGGCCACATTCAACAACTGACGGAGTTCGGACGGTACGTGAAAACCTTGCCGAAGGGCACGCTCGTCCCCGATGACCGCATCATCCCCGTGATCGAGGAAGGCATCGCCGAACTCGACCTCGACACGACCTGGTTCTTCGATGGGTTCCCCCGCAGCATGGCGCAGGTCCCGGCCTACGAGCAGGCCATCGAGCGGCACGAGCGCAATGATCTCATGATCCATTTGCAGCTCGATCCCGATCCGAAAATCGAACGTGAGATCTCCGAAGACCGCATGCGCATGCGCGGCGAGGCCGCGGTTGCGGCGGGCAAGAAGCCGCGCGAAGACGATGCCTCTCCGGAAGCGCGCAAGAAGCGCCTGGAAGAATCGATCGTGCTCTACGATGTCGCCGCACGTTTGCGGGAGAAGGGCAAGCTCATCGTTGTCGATGCATCACGCGCGAAAGACGTGGTGCGCGGCGAAATCTACGACCTCTTCCAGCTGCACCAGCAGGTGCGCCGCACGAAGGTAAGTGCGTGAGAGGTGTTATAATCTCGCCAGCTTCTTGTCGTGCTTACCGAGCATGCGGATCGATGCGTCGAGGTCTTCCTGCAGCGCTTCGCGATGTTGACGAGCTTCTTTGAATCCGTCATTCATCTTTATATTCATAGTTTCAACACGTGTTTCAAGATTTTCGATCCTTGTAATGATCTCACTTTTCATCCCTTGCATGTGTTGCAGTAGGTGCCGGTTGGTGATCGTCGTGCGTGCCATGGGAAACGATCATAGGACGGCTCTGGGCGACGGCCAACGCAATGAGCTTGCGGCCTTTTCCGTATGTCGAAAAAACGGCTCTGGAGAAACACGAGTGCTGTTCTACGAGGCGGTGGAACGAATGAAAGAATGGAGCCGTCCACGGGGATTGTCCGGCTACGTCTGCGGACTTCGCCGAGACAAGAACCAGTTTTGCTATGAGAGAACCGAGGCGGAATCTCGGCGTAGCCCGGCACCGGAGTGCCGAGGCGAAGTCGGATGGAGCCGTCCACGGGGATTGAACCCGTGACCCCGTCCTTACCATGGACGTGCTCTACCACTGAGCTAGGACGGCTGGTTTCGCTGGCGGAGTGTACTAGGCGACGGGGCTGTCTGCCACCGTTTCGCTCCACGATTGGGGTGCCATGGCTAGGCTGAGGCGTAGAGTGTTTTTTAGCGTATGGAGGCCTAAAAGGGCGCATTTGAGCCTTCTTTCGCTGACGGGGACGCCGAGGAGTTCCAGGAGCTCGGGCTTTTTCAGCGAGAGGAGTTCCTCGACGGGCTTGTCGATCACATGCTCGGAGAGGAGTGACATGCCGGCTTGGCTGATGGCGCAACCGGTGCCGGTCCAGCCGACGTCTTTCACGATGCCGCCGTCGATCGCGAGTTCGATCTTCACGCGGTCGCCGCAGCTGAGGTTCATTTCTTCGTGCGACACGGACGCGTTGGCGAGCACCCCCGCGTGGCGCGGGTGCTTGTAGTGGTCGAGGATTTGGTCTGCGTAGAGATCCATGTCAGCGGAGGAGGATTGTTTGCGCGGCGATGATCGCCGGTTTGAGCGCGCGGATATCGTCTTCGTTGGTATAGAGCCCGACCGACGCGCGGACCGACGCGTTCACGCCGAGCGCTTCGTGGAGGAGCTGCGCGCAGTGGTGCCCTGCGCGGACGCACACACCGCTGTCGCCGAGGAGCTGCGCCGCGTCATGCGGGTGGATGTCTTTGATGGTGAATGACACGCATCCAAAAACAGAATCGTCGCCGGGTCCGAGAATTGTTACTCCGGGCGTAGCGCGCAGTTCCTCGAGGAGGAGCGCCATCATTTTTTTCTCGTGGTCGATGCGGTCCTTCCACGGGATCGTCGCCTGCCAGTCGAGCGCGGCGGACCACCCGAGCGCGGAGAGAATCGGCGGCGTGCCGGCTTCGAAGCGCTGCGCGTCATCGACGGGGGAGAAGCCTTCGTCGTGCACCTCGCGCACCATGCCTCCGCCGACCAGGAAAGCGCCCATGCGGGCCAATACGTCCTTTGTACCGTAGAGCGCCCCGATGCCCGTGGGGCCGTAGGTTTTGTTGGCGCAGAGCGCGAGCAGATCGCAGCCGAGTTCTTTCACGTCGATCGGGGCGTGGCCGGCGAGCTGCGCCGCGTCGACGCAGGTGAGAGCATTGTGCTTCTTTGCGAGGGCGATGAGTTTTTTTAGCTCCGGTCGGACGCCAAGCACGTTGCTCTGGCCCGTGACCGAAAGCATCTTCACGCGCTCATCGCGGAAGACAGCGTCGATGTCGTCGTGGTTCACGGTGCCGTCCGGATTGATGCCGATCCACCGCACTTCGACCCCGCGCAGGAGGAGCTGCTGCCACGGGAGAATGTTGCTGTGGTGCTCGAGGCGCGTGAGCGCAACGGCGTCGCCTTCGACCCAGTTTTCCCCCAGCGAGTGGGCAGCGAGGTTCAACGCTTCGGTCGCGTTTTTCGTGAAGGCGATTTCGTCGGGGTACGCGTTCAGGAATGTCGCGACCGTCCTGCGCGCCTGTTCGTAGTGCATCGTCGCGTCGTCGGCCAGCGGGTGTAGCCCGCGGTGGACGTTCCCGAGG
>CAYGDM010000018.1:9128-18667 GCA_964348685.1 uncultured Candidatus Peribacteria bacterium
GCGCATCGCGGTATCCATCGCATCGATGGCAGAGAGCGGCATCTGTGTCGCGGCAGCGGAATCGAGGTATGCCACGCCTGGGCGCGCTTCGATGAATGGGAATTGCCGGCGAACGGACGCGTTAAGAGTCATTATGCCGCCAGTATGGCGAGAGAGAGCCGATTTTGCTATATTCTTGCAGATTTTCTACCGCTACCCATGAACGAATCCACCCATCGTATTCTCTCTCGTACGCTTCTCGCTCTGCTCATTCTGTGGGGCGGCTACGTAACGCTCAATTACTTCGGTGTTCCCGTGCACCAATCGGCGATGATCGATAGCGCCGGCCGGACGCTCGGACAGAACGCTTGCGGCGCGAACAGCGGGCTCTGCGCGGGGTTCTTTGCCGTGTTCACCTCGATCGTCACGCTCTTCAATACGATCTCGCCATTCTTCGGGTACGCGATCGTCTGCGCGCTCGTGCTCGCCGGCTTCGCCACGCGCACGTATATGCGTTCGCAGGCATGGAACCTTCGCGTCACCCTTTCTCCGCTCATCGTGATCGGGTTGTTGATGCTCGGCGCGTGGACCATGCTCATGAGCATCGGCTTTGCGAATAACGGCGGCCTCGCGATGAACCAGGTCGTCGAGCCGGTCACGCAGGTCTACCCGGACGTCAGGGTGGAAGGCTTGGCCGATCTGCGTGAAAATTTCAACGATCTCCAGGAGCGCGGCTGCCTTTCGCTCACGCAGTTCAACCTGAGCGGCGCCCCGGTGTATAACTACTCGTTCGGCTGCATGCAGATTGGTTTCTTTGCGCGGGTAGTGCCGCAGATGCTTCTGCTGCTGCTCCTCGCGTTCAACGTGCTCGTGCTCGGGCGAGCCGTGCTCCATGGGCTTCGTTTGAAGGGCTTCACGCCGCTCGTCGAGGGCGTGTTTAGCGCCGGCATCGGTTCGTGCGTGCTCATCGCGATCTTGTGGCTCGTCGCCATGGTCGGCTTCTACACGCAGACGGCAGGTTGGGCATTGCTCATCGGCATTCCGGCCGCGGGCTTCGTGCATAGCGTCCACTGGGCGCGCACGTTCTGGGCTGAGAAGTGGGAGATAGACATGCGGCCCTATGACATCACGCTCATCGTGGCGTGGCTGCTCGCGTCGTTCCTCATCCTGAACTTCCTCAACGTCGTTCGTCCGTTCCCGATCGGTTGGGACGACCTCGGCCGCTACCTGAACCAGCCGCGGCTGCTCGTTAGCTACGGCAGCTTCATCTCCACGATTCCGACGTTCAGCTGGGAGTACATGACCTCACTCGGGTTCCTTTTGTTCGGGTTCGATAGCATCTTCGGTGCGACGCTCTCCATGCTCATCAACTGGGCCGCGGGCCTTCTCGCGGTCGGCGCCGTGTGGATCTTCGGCCGGACGTACCTCGGCGCGGGCAGGGGTCTGCTGGCGGCGCTGCTGTATTACACGCTCCCGATGGTCGGCCACTTCTCGTTCGCCGACATGAAGGTCGATAACGCGGTGTTTGCGGCGGGTGCGCTGTCGCTGCTGGCTGCGTTTCTCGCAGTGTGCCCTCCCGGTACCGGCGACGACGACAGCACCGATGCCGACGACAGCGTGCCCGTTCTTCCTCTCATCGCGCTTGCCGGTTTGTTCAGCGGCTTTGGATTCGGCATGAAGCCCACGACGATCATGGTGGCGATGGGCATCGGCGCCGTGATGTTCGGTGCACGCTTCGGGTGGGCGGGCATGCTCGGCGCGATGAGTCTGGCGTTCGCGGTGTTCGTGCGACAGGGTATTTTTCGTACGGCGGAGGTTTCGACGAAAGTGTTCGGTACCTCCGATTTTTTGTCTGCCGATCTTATTTTCATCGCCCTCTTGCTGATCGGCTTGGCGCTCGTAGCGTACGGCGCGCGCAATAAACTCATGCAGTTCAGGTCGCTCGGCGCGCAGGTCGGCGTGTTCTTTCTCGGCTTTGCGGTCGCGATCCTTCCGTGGATCGTCGCGAACAACGCATCGTACGGACGGCTGCCGTTGCGCCTTGAATTGTCGTACGCCAATACGCTCTTGCCCTCGATTATTGTCGATGGCAGCGAACCTGCGCATGAAGATCCGGTTGTGCGTTCGCTCCCGCCTGCGTTGCAGGTCGATACGAAGAATCCGGCGTGCGTTTCGACGTCGAAATCGGAAGAACTCGATCGTTATTGGGGCGATTACAAGGGCATTGGCCACTACGCCGGCTTGCCGTGGCGCGCGGTCATGAACACGGACGCCTTCGGTTATTACGTCACGCTCATTCCTGGCTTGCTCCTCGTGCCGCTGCTTCTGTTTGTGCCGTATTATTGGACGCGCAGGGGTAGGTGGTCCCGTCTGCTTCTCGGTTCCACGGTGTTCATGGTCGTCGAATGGGTATTCCTCGCCAACGGCATCGTATGGTACGGCGTCGGCATGTTCCTCGGGCTCGTGCTCGTCATGGAGGCGCTCGCTGTCCATGCGCCCACGGCCGCCGCGCGCCGCACCGCGGGCGTGCTCATCGCGCTCTCGCTCGTCACGTCGTTTTCCCACCGCATGTGGCAGTTCGAGACGATGCAGAACATCTTCGAATATCCTCTCGGCAAGGTGACCGCGACGGCGATGGAAGAGCGGACGATCCCGCACTACGACGACATCCGTGAGATGATCGAAGCGCGCAAGCAAGCGACGCCCGATCGGCCGTACGTCTATCGCATGGGCACGTTCATCCCGTACTTCATCCCGCGTAACTTCGAAGTGTTGCCGTTGGCCGATAACCAGCTCGACATGTTCAACTGCCTCTACCAGGAGCGCGACGCCGCGAAGACGCTGGCACGTCTCCAGGCACTTGGGTTCAACAGCATGATCTTCGACATGAACACGCAGACGATCGAGAAAGATCCGAACGGCAGCCTGCACAAGAAAGTCCTCGCGTTCGTCGAGTTCGCCAATCGTCAGGATTTGGGCATCGACATCGTGTTGAACGACCCCGGCGCGGGCATCGCCTACATTCTCCTGCCATGAACATCGCCGTCATTCCGGCCCTGAACGAAGCTACGCGCATCGCCGCGGTGGTGAAGGCCGCGTTGCCATACGTCGACCGCGTGATCGTGGTGGATGACGGCTCCAGTGATGGGACGGGGGAGCGTGCGAAGGAGGCGGGGGCGTTCGTGTTGCGCCATCCCGAAAATTGCGGCGCGGGCGCGGCGACGATGACCGGCATCGAAGGGGCCCGCCGCATGGGTGTAAAGAACCTTGTGACGCTCGACGCCGACGAACAGCACGATCCGAAAGACATTCCCGCTATGCTCGCAGCGCTCGCCACCGGTGCGGACGTCGTGTTCGCCAACCGGTTCGGCCAGAGCAACAATATTCCGTTCATCCGTCGTGTGTTCAACGGCCTCGGCAACCTCGTGACGCTCGTGGCTACGGGCATGTGGGTCCCAGACAGCCAGTGCGGCTACAAAGCATTCGGCCCCAAGGCAGTCGCCGAGGTCGACCTGCGCATGAACGGCTTCGAGTTCTGCACCGAGATCGTCCGCGAGTGCGTGCAGCGCAAATGGACGTACGCGCAGGTGCCGGTGAAGGTGATCTACTCCGAATACACGCTCGCCAAGGGCCAGTCGTTCGCCAACGGCGTGAAGACCGCCCTGAAAATTCTGCTACGATCCTTCCTGCGATGACCATCACGCCCTACCAAATCGTCGTCCCGATTCTCTCGCTCGTCGCGATCCTCTACGCGTGGAGCCTCTTCCGGCGCGATCGCAAGACCCTCTGGGAGGCATTTCTCTGGACGCTTTTCTGGGGTGGTATCGCGGGCGTGGCGTTGTTCCCCGGTCTTCTGACGTACCTCACGATCGTCACGGGCATCCGCAGTCAGGTGAACGCCGTCATCCTTACGGCGATCGGCATCCTCATGTTCCTCGTATTTTCGATCATCGTGCGGCTCGAGGAGCTCTCGCAGCGCTATACCAAGATCATGCGTGTCTTGGCCCTCCGGGACGCGGATTTTGACGAGAAAAAGCTAAAATAGGCATGATAGACTAGGAAAGTGAAGACGATTCTTTTGGTGACGCCTTATTGGCGCGAACAGCACCGGTGGATGGTCAGCGGCTACAAGTTGGCCGAGTTGTGGCAACGCCTGGGCTACCGGGTCGTGGTCGCGTGCATGGCGTCGGAGACGAAGACGGAGAAGGTGTCGGACACGCTCACGGTGCATTCACGCAAAGACGTGTTCCTCAAAGATCCGTGGAACTACGGAATTAGTTTCGGCTTCGGCGGATACGTCGCGCGGTTGGCGAACCAGGAAAAGCCGGACGTGATCGTCGTGAACAAGTTGCTGTTCTGGTCGTCGCTCGCGGTGCTCTCGCTGCGGCTGCGCGGCTTTCGCGTCGTGCAGATCACCGATGCCTTGGTGGGCATGACGTGGTGGCCGCGCGGAACAATCCCGCAGATCTGCGCCGCGATCTACGCGTGGACGCTGGGGTGGTTGTTGCTCTGCATCGCAGAGAAGGTCGTGTTTTTCCATCCGCAGCCGGAGTCGCTGTTGAAGACGCTCGGCATCGCGAAGAAATCACGCGTGATTCCGACCGGCATCGACCCGGCACCGTACGGCAAACGAGATCATGATGGCATTGTCGTGACATACGTGGGGCGTTTGGAATCAGTGAAAGGCGTCGACGATTTTTTGGCTGCGGTCACTCCGTTGCTATCCGAATTTTCAGAGCTAAAAGTACAGGTGGTAGGTTGGTACCCGGAAGGACATCCTTTGGTCGAGCAGTACCAGCGTCAGGTGGCGTTCCTGGGCCGCCAAGATGACATCCCGGATGTGCTCGGTCGTACCGATATCTTCGTGCTCCCGAGCTACAGCGAAGGCCTAAGCAACGCGCTCATGGAGGCGATGTCGTCGAGCTGCGCGTGTATCGCGTCTGATGTTGGCGGCAATCGCTATCTCATTGAAAACGGCGTCTCGGGCCTGCTCTTTCCGGCAGGCGATCGCGAAGCGTTGCGGTCGCATATTCGCAGGTTGATCCAAGACGCCGCGAAGCGCCGCACCCTCGGCGATGCGGCCCGTGCCCGGATCGATGCCGTCTTCAGTTGGGAGAAAGTCGGGAAGCAGTACGAAGAACTCTTCCATTCCGTTCACGCATGAAGCCAAAAGTCGTTCTCTTCTCGGCATTCGTCACTCCGCTGCGCAGCGGGGCAGAAGCGTGCGCGGAAGAAGTCGCAGCGCGCCTCAAGGACCGCTATGACATCACGATCATCGCGGCCCGCATGCGTCCTGATTTGCCGATCGACGGCACATTGCCTACTGGCGTTCGCGTGAAGCGCGTGGGATTTGGTAGTCCGATCGATAAGTGGCTGTACCCGTTCTTGGCACCGGCCGCCGCCGCGGCGCTACAGCCCGATATCATCCACGCCGTGCTCGAATCGTTCGCTGGAATGGCGCTTATGTTCAGCAAGAGCGTCGTGCCGAAGGCGAAGAGGCTCCTCACGTGTCAGAGCACGAACACGACATTGCTCGTTCGTTCGATGCACAAGGCCGCCGATCGCGTGACGGCCATCAGCAGCGTGCTTGTTGAACGCGCGAAGGGGTTCGGCGTGCATGCGACACTGATTCCCAATGGCATCCGTCTCAAGGAATTGCAGGAAGCATCTGCCGAGCGCGTCCCGGGGCGTATTTTGTTCGTCGGGCGACTTGAGCCAATGAAGGGGATTGATGATGTGATTGAGGCGTTCGCTGTCATGGTTCGTCAGGCTCACCATGACAACGCTCATCTTCGTATCGTCGGCAATGGTTCCGAACGACAGTATCTTGAAAAATGTGCGCGTGATCAGGGCGTGGCCGATCGCGTCACGTTCGTTGGCGGCGTGCCGCATGACCAAGTCGCGCGCGAGTACGCAGCGGCGGAGATCTTCTGCGGCCTCTCGATCAGCGAGGCGTTCGGCAACGTGTTCATCGAGGCGCAGGCCGCGGGGTGCGCGGTGGTCGCGACGCGCGTCGGTGGCATTCCGGACATCGTGAAAGACGGTGTGACGGGGCTTCTCGTGCCGCCGGAGGATCCTGTTGCGGCATCGGAAGCGCTGGAGCGGGTGTTGGGGGATGGCGACCTGCGAAAAAAGCTCTCCGAAGCGGGAAAGGTGAATGCGGCAGGTTATGACTGGGATGACATTGCAGAGCGGTACGTCGCTCTATATAGCGAAAATAATGAAAATTGACCAAATATAAATTTTATATAATAATAACACAGTCCATTTACCCAACAGACGATGGTGAATGGGCCCGTTGCTCGTTCACATATCGGTTGTCTCTCTTGGAGTCTTTTTATGAATGCGAGTGTCATGATGATTGAGGAAAACCGTGTCCCGAATATGCAAGGATTGGATGGACGACATCCGACGTGCGAAGTGGAGATCGATTACTCGTTCGACGGCCGTCTGTTGATGGCAGTGAAGAAAACGTCGAACAGGGAAATTTCTACCCATCCCTTTTTCGATTCCCAAAATCCAAAAGCGACGGTTCTCGTGCAAACGGCAAGTACCTATGCCGAGATCTTCCATGTAATCGGCGAGTCGCTCCTTCCTCTCTTGTGCCCCCTTAATTACTACGATGCCGTGCTGACGCAAGATCGTCGATACCTGATTGTGGAAGGCCCCGGCCGGTACTTTCGGTACACGAAAGATATGATCGGTAACGCCGATGCGTTTCTTGCGGAGTTGAAGCTGTCCCGCGAAAGCACTGAGTCGTTTCCTCAAACCTTTGTCAAAACGCCTCTCGTGCAATTGGGCCTCGATACGCACGAAGGAGTGAACCGTTTGATTTTCTACGGTCCGTACGACGTGTCGAACGCGATCGTGGAGGCGAGAGTGCGCTTGCCTCTGGCCGATGGATCGCGTTTCGAAGAAGGGCGTAATGAACTGGAGCTCAAGCTCGCCGGGGAATTCGATGATTTTTACACGCAACAATTGCTATGGGATTCCCTGTAAGGAATTCCTCATTCGAAAGACAACCGTTATGCATCGCACATCCCGTGGTCGTCATGACCGCGGGATTTTTTTTGATGCCTCACTGTTTCCTGAACGTCAGCGTCGTGCCACATCGGGCACTATCGGTGTGATATAGTTTTCCTATGAAGAAGGTGCTCGTCACGGGCGGTTCCGGGTTTATCGGCCGGCAGGCCGTGCGCTTTTTGCAGCAGCGCGGGTTCGAGGTGTTAGCCCCGTCGAGCACGGAGATGAACGTTCTCGATCCCGAAGCCGTGACGGCCTATGTGAGCATGAACAAGCCCACCCATGCGCTGCACTGCGCGTGGATCGCGACGCCGGGCGTGTACCAGGAATCGCCGGACAACCAGCGTTGGGTCGATTCGTCGATGCACTTCTTTCGCGAACTCATCGGGAGCGGCGCGAAACGCATCGTGGGAGTGGGAACGTGCTTCGAATACACATGGCCGGAGACGCCCTGCGTCGAAGACGAAACGCCGACCGACGCTGCCACGACGTTCTACGGCCGCTGCAAGAATGAGTGCAGGAAACAGCTCATGGAGCTCGCCGCCGACAAGGGGATCTCGGCTGCATGGGGTCGCGTGTTCTACCTGTACGGTCCGAACGAGCCGGAGAAGAAGCTCGTCGCGTCCGTTATCAATTCACTGCTTAAGAACGAAGACGTCGCGTGCACGCACGGTCGCCAGGTGCGCGACTTCTCGTACGTCGAAGACATCGGTGACGCCTTAGCCTGCCTCGTTGATTCCGACATCCGCGGTCCAGTGAACGTCGCCTCGGGCGAAGCGACGTCGCTGAAAGACCTCCTCACGATCCCGGCGCGACAGCTCGGGAATCCGGAGAAGCTGAAGTTCGGCGCACGTGAAGCTCCGCCGAACGAACCGCCCGTCATCGCGGCGGATATTTCAAAATTAACGTCGACCGGTTGGGTTCGCAGGCACAGCCATGAGGAGGGGATGAGGAAAGCGATCGAGTGGTGGAAAGATGCGCTAAAGAGCTAATAGGGCTAGTCAAATGTGTTTGACAGAAATTCGTAATTATTTGCTATACTCACATTGGAGTATCGGCACGGTGTCGGTATCCATTGGTTCTTTGAAATGAGGTGACATATGGCCCTGAAGTTTCCTTCGGGAATCCCGAAGATGTTCGGTGCATGGGAAGATTGGGAGCAGCGCTTTCAAGCGCAGTCGCGCGGGTCGCAGGTCCAACGTCTTCCTTCCGGCAGCGACGTGATCGATAGGGTTGGACTGAAGTTGGTGCGCCGACTCGCGTCCGTTGTGTCGCACAACAATGGCAATGTGCCCGCCGCGGTGAATGACGTGCTCGAGTTTAAGCGCGGCGGCGTTGTGATCATCGCGCTAAATAAGCAAGGAAAGCTCGGCATGGTCTGGCGTTTCGAAAAGTCCGTTCGACTGGAGGATATGGATGCGTATCAAGCGGAATGGGATGATCACTCGTCGATCCATCTGTCGCAGCGGGATCGAGAAGAGCAGTACACTGCGTTCCTGCGTAGGGTGTTGCCGAAGGTTGGCGCGTGGAGCCTCCAGGTTCCACGTGGGCACGGCGAGTGCGGCGTGACATCCCTTAGGCAAGCGCGTGTCGAGGTCCAAGAAGAGCTGGGCTTCAAATGTCTCGACTGTCTCCGGCTGGGGCGCGTCGGCGAGAACAACGCTCCGGCGCTGAACACGTACTGCCTCGCGCAGATGGATGAAGACGCTCCTGTAGGACAGGATGATGAAGGTGAGGGTCTGGGCACGCAGTGGGTGACGATGACCGAACTCCAGCAGGCGTTCAACGCCGGCTACGTGCGAGACCCGTACACGCTGTCGATCCTGCAAGTCCTGCAGTTCGCGGATCCGACGGTCTATGCATCCATCGCCGTGTGACCTCATGAACGTTCCGGCGGAATCCCTCGTGGACTTCGCCATCTACCGCTCTCAGCCTATGCAGGGAGCAAAAGGGCCGCGAAAGCGGTCTTTTTCTTTGTTTCTTGAAGATTGACCAATGAATGATTATAGTTTATAAATACCTAGAATCGTCGTGTGACGGTTCCGCTCGCAAGAGCGATATGCAGACCTTTGGAATCACAAGAAGGACACAATCGTGAAGTATTTTTTCATCAACACAGCCGAGCGGACTCGTCTCAACGCCGCGAATTTCAATCCGCAATTCGAGTTCGGCCACCGTGGCGACGTTCTCCATCGGGATGCCAAGGGTAATCCGTTGCGCGTGTATCTCCAGAGTCTCGTGCAAGATGACAATGGAAACGATCTCTTCCAGAATATGACGGAAACGATTCGCGGCGGTGCCGTCGTCATTCCCTGGGATAAAGCTACGGGCATGATCGGCCTGACCGAGATCGAACGTCCCGTCCTGCCCGCCAAGCATTTGGATGAACTTATCCGTCGGTGGGATCTCGCGTTCGCGGACCCCAAGAATAATCCGGATTACAACGGTTTCGGCGAATGGTTGTTCCCTCTCGTGGGGCTTCGATTGTTTGAAGTGCCGCAGGGATACTCCGATCCGGGTGAAACGATGGAGCAGAA
>CAYGDM010000019.1:0-17277 GCA_964348685.1 uncultured Candidatus Peribacteria bacterium
CTGCGAAGTCTTCGCGCGCGGTGAGTTCCGTCGCGAGGTCCAGGTAGAGCATGATTGCCTTCAGCAGCTTGTGCTGCTTCTGGATCGACGTGTAGGCGTCGGCCGGGTCGAACGCGTTCTGGAAGAGGAAGTCCTCGCGCAGGACGCGGGCGACTTCGAGCGTGAGCTGGTCCTTGGCCGAGAGCGATTCCGTGCCGACGAGGCGGACGATTTCCTCGAGCTTCGATTCGTCCTGCAGGATCTTCATCGCGCGGTCGCGGTTCTGCATGTAGCTCGGGTCGACCGTGCGGTCGTAGAAAGCGCGGAGGTCGTCGCCGTAGAGCGTGTAGCTTTGCAGCCAGTTGATGGCCGGGAAGTGGCGCTTATAGGCCAGTTTTGCGTCGAGCGCCCAGAACACTTTCGTGACGCGCAGCGTATTTTGCGTGACCGGTTCCGAGAAGTCGCCGCCCGGGGGCGAAACGGCACCGATGACCGAGAGCGAGCCTTTATTGCCGTTACCGACGCATTGCACCGCGCCGGCGCGTTCGTAGAAGCCGGCCGTTCGGGAGCCGAGGTACGCGGGGTAGCCTTCTTCACCGGGCATTTCCTCGAGGCGGCCGGACATTTCGCGCATGGCCTCGGCCCAGCGGGAGGTTGAGTCGGCCATGAGGGCCACGTCGTAGCCCATGTCGCGGTAGTACTCGGCGATCGTGATGCCCGTGTAGACCGACGCTTCGCGTGCGGCGACCGGCATGTTGCTGGTGTTCGCGATGAGCACCGTGCGCTTCATGAGCGGTTCGCCGGTGTTCGGGTCGGTGAGGTGGGGGAATTCCGTGAGCACCTCCGTCATCTCGTTGCCGCGCTCGCCGCAGCCGACGTAGACGATCACCTGCGCGTTGCAGTACTTCGCGAGTGATTGCTGGGTGACGGTTTTGCCCGCGCCGAAGGGGCCCGGGATCGCGCCCGCGCCGCCCTTCGCCATCGGGAAGAGCGTGTCGAGGATGCGCATGCCCGTCGCGAGCGGTTCGTTCGGAACGGTCTTGCCCTTCACCGGGCGGGGGATGCGGATCGGCCAGCGCTGGAGCATCTGGATGTCGTGCGTCTTGCCGTCGTCGTCTTCGAGCACGGCGATCGTGTCGGTGACCGTGAACGAACCCGACGAGACCTTCTTGATCGTGCCCGACAGCGTCGGCGGCACCATCACGCGGTGTTCGATGAGCGTCGTTTCGGGAACCGTGCCCAGGATCGCGCCTCCTTCCACGCGGTCGCCCGCTTTGGCGACAGCCGTGAACTGCCACGCCTTTTTGCGGTCGATGCCGTTGGCGATGATGCCGCGCGTGATGAACGGGCTCTTGGCTTCGCGTTCGATCACCGTGAGCGGGCGTTGGATGCCGTCGTAGATCGATTCGAGCAGGCCCGGAGCCAGTTCGACCGAGAGCGTCTGGCCGGTTTGTTCGACGGTGTCGCCTGGAACGAGACCCGACGTTTCTTCATAGACCTGGATCGAGGCCGAGTCGTCGTGGAGCTCGATGATCTCGCCGACGAGCTTCTCTTTCGAGACGCGCACGACTTCGAACATCTTGGCGTTCGTCAGGCCTGTGGCGACCACGAGGGGGCCGGCGATTTTGGTGATAGTGGAGGACATACGAGGTTGGAAGGAGGGGGGATTACTGGAGGATGTCGCTGCCGACGGCGCGTTCGACGAGCTTCTTCAGGCGCGCGATGCCGGCCGTCGAATTGCTCTTGTTGCTGGGGGTCGGAATGATCGCGGGGAGGAAGCTCGCGCTGAGTTTCGCTTCTTCGTCGCGCGGGAGGTCGTGCACGAGGTGTTCGGAGACGAAGATGATGGCGTACACGTTGCGTTCGATGCCGCGGTCGTCTTTCGTCATCGCTTTGCGCAGGCGGTGGATTTCCCCGAGCGCTTCGTGTTGGTCGCGCGCGGGCACGATTTCGACGCCGAGCAGCGAGAACGCGCGGACAGACTCTTCGGGGCCGACGAAGGCGATTTTTCCGTTCACGATTCGTAGGGGGAGGTCGAGAGGAAGGGGGGGAGCATGTCGCGGATCTCCGCGTTGCTCAGGCTCGCGCGCTTGCCGATGAGGATCGTGCGGAGGATCCGCAGCTGCGAGAGCGCGATGATAGCGTAGGCGAAGGCCGATTCGAGGCCGAGGATGTTACCGCGCATGAGCGCGACGTCGTGGGCCAGGGCTTTCATGAGGCTGCGCTCAACGGCGATTGAGCTATCTCCTGCCGTTTCGAACGCCTCGGTGAAGGCAAAGTGCAGGCTGGTGCCGCGGAGCGCCGCCGTGGTTTTGCGGCGGTCGCCGAGGAGCAGCTCCGGTTTCACCTCGCCCCCGGGGAGGAAGATCTTCGACGGGTCATCGCTGTCGCGTAGGCGGCGCGCGATGCGGATGTTCTGCAGGTCGATCTGGTGCTTCACGTACTGCTGGAGCAGCGCACTGCCCGATGCCGCGGCAAGCTCCGTCTGCGTGCGGGCGACGTAGCGCGCGACCGATGCGTCGATGAGCGCGGGCGTCACGTGTTCTTTCATCTTCTGGCGCTGCACGAAGAGCGTGAGGTGTTCGGGGAGCGTGTGGTGTTGCTTGTGCTCGATGATGAGTTGACGGAGCAGTTCCGGGTCATGCGACGACGGCGACTGAACGCCTGTTGTTAGAGGATTCTTCGTGAAGCCGAAATGCTGCTTGAGGAGGCTGGCGATGAGCGGTGCGTCCTCCTTCAGCCACAGGATGCCGAGTGTTTCGCGGAAATTATCCGGGAGCATCTCCTCGAGCTCGTGATGGAGCCACAATTCCATGCGCGCGATGAGTTCGTCTGTCGATTCCATGTCTCCCGCGACGACGCTCGTGAATTTCATTTCGCCGATCGCTTGTTTCAGTTCGCGGTCATCGTGCGTACCGAGCAGGCGGTCGACGTCGGAAGCCGACATCAGGCGCTGCTGGAGCACGCCGACCCGTCCCGTCGCGTAGGCGAAGTCGTTGCCGGAGCGGGACGCCGCGTACGTCATGCGGCCGTGGCGAAGAGAATGCCCGCGACGTCGAGCTCGGTCGCCGGACGGAGGATATCGCGTACGAGCGCTTCGTAGGTGCAGTCGCGGTCGGCGCGGTCGGACTCGTACACGAATCCGCCCGCCGCTTTCACGGTGTCGCCGATCGTGCGGTTACCCGCCAATTTCTTGATGATCGCTGCGTGCACAGGAGTCGGGCGGAGCGTGCCGTCCGCGGGGCAGGCGTCGATCAGTTTTCCGAGCAGTTCTTCCGTCTGCTTCGGGCTGAGCGCCGCGAGCTTTTCGAGCGCGGCGTCATACGCTTTTCCCATCAGCGCGTGCTTGGCCGACATCGCAGCCTGACGGCCCGACATCTGCGCGTGCGCGAGGATTTGCCGCTCCATGTTCTTCATTTTGCGGTCACGTTCGCGTTCGATGTGCGCTATGCGATCGACCTTCGACAGATTCGTCTTTTCACGCATCGCTTCGAGCTCGCGCTCGTTTTTCGCGCGCGCGGCAGCGATGGCGGCGTCGGTATCTGCGCCGAGGGCCTGGATGATGTCGTGGAACGCCATGGGAAGGCTGGGAGGGGAGTGGATCAGCTCAGGATGCTGTCGCGCAGCGCGTTGAGCATGAAGAAGGAGATAAGGAAGCCGAGAAGTGCGTACGTTTCGACGAGAGCTGCGAGCGTGATGACGCGGCCCATGAGGCCGGTGTCCTTCGCGAGCATATGCATGCCGGCGGCGCAGACCTTGCCCTGGTAGGGTGACGATCCGAAGCACGCGAGCGTGACCGGGATGAACGCCGCGAAGAGGGCGATGCCGTCCGCGAGAGTCAGGGCGACGGTGCCGTTCAGGATTGGCGGAGCGTAGTTGAAGAGGAAGAGGAGTGAGATAACCATGCCGTAGAGGCCCTGGGAGCCCGGGATGACGGCGAGCGTGATGACACGGCCGGCGAGATCCGGCTTTTCGGTGATGAGGCCCGATCCGGCCTGGCCGACGATCGATACGCCGATCGACGAGCCGTAGCAGGGGATCGCGGTGGCCATGCCGGCGCCGACGAACGCGAGGGCGAGCGCCCAGTGGTCTGAGGTCGCGAGCGCCGCGTCGAGCAGGCCCGTGTCCGTCGTGCTTGTCGCGGCTTGTGCGAATGCGGAGACCGGCGCGAGCGCTGCGAGGCCGCCGAGGAGGGAGAGGAACTTCTTCATAGAAGTGGGTGGAAGAAAAGGAGGAAGAAATGGTGAAATTAGGCGGAGCGCGCGAACGGCCGGAACGGTCGACCGCCTCCTTCGAAGAATTGGCTGAAGAATTCCACGAACTGCAGGCGTCCCGAGTGAATGAACGCGCCGAGGACGTTGAGGGCGATGTTCATTGTGTGGCCACCGACGTAGACGACGATCATGAACGGGATCGCGATGAACCACGGCAGCATCGCTCCGATCTGCTCCGCGACGAGGTTTACCGTGAAAGCGAGGGCGCCGGTCACGAGGCCGAGCGCGAGGATGCGGAGGTAGGAAAGGACGTTACCGAGCATGCCGAGGAACCAGTTGAGGGTCTGCAGCAGGCCCATGAGCGGACGAGTGAGCATCGGCGAGCCGTAGCCCTTGCCCCAGATCATGAATGCGACCGCTCCGTAGACGGTGTAGAGCGCGGTCTGCTTCAGGTCCGCTGGCGCGAAGCCCCAGAACACGAGCGAGCCGATCATCGCGAGGGTCGAGACGTCCTGCCAGAACGCGGCGGCGTATTTACCCTGCAATGCCTTCCAGTATGCGGCGAGCATGACGCCGAAGCTGAGATGGATGACACCGAGCGTGAGCGACAAGTTCTGGAGGAACGTTATGCCTTCCGTCGCGCTGAGGTTCCACACTTGTCCCTTGAACCACATCACGCCGTCGCGGGATTCGGTCATGAACGACGGCGCCTGGTCGGGCGTCATGCCGAACCATCCTCCGAAGGGGATCGAGACGAAGAACGTTACGATGCCGCTGAAGAGGAGGAGCCAGATGAGCGGCGCTTCCTCTATCTTCTGGCGGGTCTTCAGGAGGTACGCACCCATGATGATCGCCTGCACCGCACCGTAGCCGGCATCGGTGAGGCAGAGCGCGAAGAAGAGGATGAAGAAGAGGGCGAGGAACGGCGTCGGGTCCATTTCGGTCGATTGCGGCAAGCCGTAGAGCTTCGTGACGCTCTCGAATGGCGTGAGGAGTTTCCAGTTTTTCAGCTGCACGGGCATCGTTTCGCTGTCGTCGGGTTTCACTTTTAAGATCGCCGTCGCTTTCGAGAGGTCATGGAGCTTCTTTTCGAGGCGCGCCATGTTCTTTTTCGCGACCCAGCCGAAGAGCGTCACCGTACCTTCCGTTTCGCGCATCGCTTCGCGCACGGCTTGTTTTTCGTCGAGCCAGCGAAGGAAGATCGCGGCGCGCGCCAGGTTCGGAAGTTCTTCCGCCAGGCGCAGCCTGAGCGCGTGGATATTTTCGAGGTCCTGTTCCAGTTTCTTTTCTTCGATCTGCATCTGCGCATCCTGCGCGGAGGTTTCGCCCGTCGACGTTGATGGCATCTTCATCGTGGCTTGCGGAACCGAACCCGTGAAGTACGCCGCTTCGTTCATGCCGGCCGTTCCGGCGTCGACGCCTTCCGTTCCTTTGCGGAATTCGTGCAGTTTTTTCTTTGCGTCATGTTCGCGCTTCTCGATTCCGTGCACCTGGTCGATGATGCCGCGGATGTCCGTGTGCAGCGCGGCCATCACGACGTCTTCTTTCGACGGCTTCTTGCTCATCGCGCTGCGGACTTGCTTGCTCGCGAACGGCAGCAGCGTCGCGATCGAGAATTCCAGCTCTGCCTTGCGGAATTTCACGTCCGTGTGGTCCACGCCTGAGGATCCTTCGCGGACGTCGCTTACTTCGAGCACGCCTTCATCGTGCAGCAATTTGAGCACGTCTTCTTTATGCGACGTGAGCGAGATGATCGCCACTTTTTGCATCGGGATAATTGCCATATCAGAGAGAGAGGGAGAAATCGGAGGAGAGCGCGTGCGTCACGATGTGGTCAGCGGCTTTCGCGACGCGCGGAGCACATTCACGTTCGATGCGCGCGACTTCGGCCGCGGCCTGGTCTTTCGCGTCTTTCAAGATGAGGGGGAGTTCGTTGTTTTTGTAGTCGATCAATTCCTCGCGTGCTTTCGCGCGGGCCGCTTCCACCGCGGCGTTCTCTTCCGCGAGGAGCGCGTCTTCCTTGGAAGTGCGTTCGTTATCGAGTTGCGCCGTCGCGTGTCGTAATCGCTCGTTGCGTTCGTGCTCCGCCGCGAGGATCTGGTCGAATGGTCCCAGGCGTGTTGGTGCTGCTGTGTCGGACATAGAAGAGGGGATAAGCAGAAAACGTCAGCCGGATTAACAGCGAAAGGCCAAAAAATCAAGGCTCTAAGAGCCAATTCTCCCATACATTTGATAAAATACTAAATTATGTTATAATATATATAACACCCAATCCCGCCTCCTTCTTCTATGTACGACGACCCGTCTCCCGCTGCATTGTCGTCTTCTTTCACTCGTAACGAACGAAGCATGAAGAGGAAGCTCGCGATCCTTGGCATCGCGTTCGCGGTCGTTACCGTGCCGAATATCGCCATGTTCGCTGCGGATCTCTTGCGGTAACTGCATATCATCGTACGCGGGACCATTAATGTGGAGTTGCAGCCACGCCCAATCGAATGCGTTGATTGAGGGTTTCGACGCGTCCCGGCACAGTGGGCCCACATATGAAGCACTCCGCCGCAAAAATTTCCATCGTTCTCGGTATCGGGCTCCTCGCGTACCCGCTCCTCGGCCTCGCCGACAGCGATCGTTTCGCGGCCCGCACCGCGCCCGCAGCATCGTCTGCCTCCGCTTCGGCTTCGGCGGATGAAACATCGGGTTCGCGCCTCGAGCGCAGGGCGAAGCGCGCGATGACGCGTTTGAAGGAATTGTTCGGTCCGAATGCAGACGCATCGAGAATCCGTCCGCCGTCGGCGCTCACGCGTCCGCCGATGGATCCCCGCAACCGTGCGGGCGTGTACCTCACGTCCGGTCGCGCGTCGGACATCGACGGGTACCTGCAGGAAGCGATCGACAATCTGAAAAAGAGCGGCGGCAACGCGATCATCTTCGACGTGAAGGGTTCGCGCGTGTACTTCGACACGACGTCGCCCATCGCCGAGGAATTGGGGCTGGAGAAAGCCGTGGAAGACTTGCCGGCGATCGTGAAGAAGCTCCGAGAGAACGACATTTACTCGATGGGTCGTTTCATCGCGATCAAAGACGACGGGTTCACCGCCGCGCACCCCGCGTCGAGCGTTCGTCATCCCACGACGAACGAAGTGCTTTCCGCGACATGGATCGATCCGAGCAACGAGTACGCGCAGCAGTACAACATGGAGGTTCTCTGCGATCTCGCGAAGTCGGGCATCGACGAAGTGAACTTCGATTACATCCGCTTCTCGACCGAGAACTTCGGGGCACTCGGCGTGTTCAGCGGCAAGGAGAAAGCCGACAAGGTCCACTCGTTCGTGATGAAAGCGCGCGAGACGATCGATCGCTGCGGCCCGGAGACGAAGCTTGGCATATCGACCTACGCGATTCTGGGCTGGAACTATCCCGTGAACCTCGAGACCCTCGGCCAGGACTTCGTCCGTTTCGCACCCCTCGTCGACATCATCTCGCCGATGGCGTATCCGGCCACCTTTGCCGAAGGCGCCTACTACAACCCGGCCAAGCACCCGATCAGCCGCATGTATTATCTCGTGTACCGCACGCTGACGGGCTACAACGACCTGCTGGGTGACGAGCACAAGCATAAGATCCGGCCGTGGATCCAGGGCTACGGCATCACGCAGAAGAACGTCCAGGATCAGATCCAGGCCGTCTACGACGCGGGTCATTGCGGTTACCAGTTCTGGAACGCCGGCAACAATTACGACACGGTCTACGCCGGCATGGCGAACATGAAGGCGCCGGAGACGTGCCTCTAATCCCGCGCCCCGAAGGGGCGCTGCTAAAATGACGTCGGATTTTAGCAGCGGCCGTTCCCGGCCGCGGCGAAGAACGTGGTCAATTTTTTGAGGGCGGCACCATCGCCAAGCCGACCAGCAGGCCGACGCAGGCCGCGATCGCCACCGCGCCCGACCACATGTGGATCGACCACCACGTGCCCATGAGGGGAATCGCGTAGCCGTGAAGCAGCGCGATCAGGGACGCGGGTATCGCGGCAGTGAACCAGCGGAACGATGCGAGATGCTTCTCGATCGGCGTCTTTTTTTCCATCCAGAGATCGGCCATGAAGCCGACGATGTACGCGATGCAGACTACGGGCACGGCCTCGTTGAATTCCCACATGCGCATGACGGCCATGCCGAAGGTGGACGCCGTGAAGAGGATCGTTATCGCGCCGAAGGAGCGGGGCAGCGCCCGCAGGAGCATGATCGCGCCGGCCATCAGGACGGCCATGTGCCAGAGGTAGCCTGCCATTGCGAGCGCTTGGCGCAGTTCGGCGCTTGAGCGCATCGGCAGGTCGCCGGTGAGACGCAGGTCGCTCCAATGGTGGAATTGCGTGAGGAACATGACGGTGGACAACGCGTAGGTCAGCGAGAGAATGGCCGGCAGCCGATCGACGAAGGTTTTGGGTGCCTTGCCCGCGCGGAGCACCGCGAGGAACGGCGCGCCGAGCATGAGAACGGTGCCAACCGCCAAGACGAGGTGCGTGGGGCTGAAGAGCGCTTCGATGTCTTTTTCGACGCCGAACGCTTCGTGCCAGAACATGTCGCCGATGCCGCCCGCGAGGAAGATCCACGCGCCGACCATCGCTTCGCCGTATCCGGCGGGAACGCCCTTCTTTCTCGTGCGCAGCCACAAGACACCAAGGCTGAACGCCATGACCGCGAAGCCGCTGTAGAACACCGCGTGCCACGGCGTGAAGAATGATTCGAGTTCAGGCACGTGATTGTGGGCCCATCCGTCGAGGAAGAGTCCGACGATGAACCATGTGCACGCGAAGACGTAGAACCACTCGGTACCGCGACCGAGCGACGAGGTGGAACGATGGAAGAGGCGCATAGTGGTTCAGACTATACGCCGCTTCCGGCAGGACGAGCGAATCATGCGTGTTGCAACTCTTTGAGGAGGCGTTCAGTAAGGCTTCCAACGAACAATATGCGTTGCTGATTCGTTAAATTGTGGAGGTGGTCCTCGACTTCTTTTGCCGTTTGGACGGTGACGTGCGTCGGCGCATCCAGATTGTAAGGCGTCAGGTTAAGCGTGAGTGCTTTGCCGTCCGCTCGCAGAACGGTTTCGTCGATGATAGCAAGATCGGCTGTTGAAAGAGTTGTAGATTCGGACATGGGAAGAGGGGGAAGTGTGAAAATAAAAGATGGAAGCGAGTGCAGCTTTATTGGTGGGCGCCGGAGCGCCAGGCACCGCCGAGCGGTGGTCCGATTTTTTCGACGTGCGGATCCTGCGGGATCGGGACTGGGGTTTTCAGTAGAACGATTTGCTGGATCGTGCTGTGAACGGGTGCTGCAAGCCAGTGGAGGTTGGTTGCGGTCATCGGCGTTTTGATCGGCGTTTCGATGGTGTCGATTGTTTCGGTAGTCATGGGATGGGTGAGAAAGAGGGGAATAGAAAAAGAACCTTCTTCGTGGAGGGAGAAGGGAGAGCGTGGTTATCGGATGGTCAGTATCCGCACGTCAGCACCTTCTCCTCGCTAAAGGAGAACCAATAGGCGCCGAAGAGCGATACGCGTTGCGTCACGTAAGCATCGTAGAACGATTCGGCATGTAGTCAATCATTCCGCTTCATTACTAGCTGTGTGACGGGATTTTGGCGGATGAACGCGATGTGATACCGCTCGTCGTCGCCTTTCTTCCACCCGTTGAGCATGCGCATCATCGCGAGGCTCGTAGCGAAGAGCGTCCCTTCTTTGGGATGGATCCGTACCGCCGGGTTCACGCGTACGACACGCTCGTCCGAGCGTTCCAATTTCTCCAACGTGGCGATAGCCTCCTGTTCGTCGATGTCGATCGTGCCGTATTCCTGCGATTCGATGATCTGCATCGGTCCGTCATCGTACACTTCGTCGATCGCGCGTCCGACCGAGACGCCGGGGATCGCGCATTCTTGCAGTCGGTATGCTTTTCCATTCACGTTCACTTCCAGCACGCCGTCGAATTTGAAGATGCGCACGCATAGATCGTGTGTTTGCGCGCGCGCCACGCGCAGGTGCTTCTCGATGAGTCGCGTTCTTTCATCGAGCTTCGTGGGATCGATCCATTCCTCGCCGTCCATGGCGATCGTCGATTCCCTCTGTGCGCTTCTTCGGGGTTGCGATCCGATCGCGTAGCCCGTGACTGCCGTAAAAATCCCGAGCATGGCAAAACGCCCGCCCGCCGTGAGAAAGTCTCTGCGTGTCGGCTGTACGCTCGTTTCCGGTGCATGACTGTCTTCCATGACCTCCATGCCTTCGAAGTGTACGCCGTTTTTGGCGTATACAAACGGAAGTTACAGTGAACCCACCGCGGTGATGCGCACTTTCTTCTTCCCGGCCGTTTCGGCGTGTTCGACGGGTGCTTCGGTGTCGATCGGTTTTACTATCGTCGTCGAACGCTCCACGAGGTCCGCCGTCGCCGACTGCGCGATTTCGTGCATGCGGATCTCCGGCGCACGCGGTGCGTCCGCGGATTCCTCCGTCAGTTTGTTCTTGTGCAGCCGCGCGATGCGCGCATTTTTGAAGAGTGTCGCCGTGCGTTCGTCCGCCGATGCGACGATGATCGTCGTGCCGCGTTTCCGCATGTTTTGGAGGAGGTTCGCCGCGAGCGTCGCTTTTTCCTCCGTCAGTCCTTGGAACGGTTCGTCGAGCACGAGGATGAGTGGGCCGGCAGCGATGGTCCTCGCGATGGCCGCGAGCCGGCGTTCTCCCTGCGAGACGTTCCGTGGCAATCGGTCCGCGACGCCCGTTAGGTGGAAACGCTTGAGCAAATCCGACACCGCGCGATCGCGATCGATAATCGGCGTTCCGCGTAGATCCAACGGCAGCGCGACGTTACGCGAGATCGTGAGCGTGTCGTCGAGGAGGGCGGATTCATCGAGGGTGCCGATCTTCTCGCGGTACATGCGCAATACTTCTTTCGGCAACTGCGAGAGAATCGCACCGTCGATTTTGAGAACGCCTTCGTCCGGCTGCAGCTCTCGCGTGAGGAGTTTCAGGAGAGTCGTCTTTCCGCTTCCTTCCTCGCCGATGATGCACACCGTGTCCGTCGGCTGTACGTCCAACGAGACGTCCCGGAGGACGACCTTTGATCCGACCGTGACGGTGAGGTGCTGGAGCGACAACATCGTGTGCCGAGCATACCAGAAAGAGGTTGTCATGGTGAGCCTGACGAACCATGACGAGGTTATTTCAGCGGAAGCTTGCCCGGCACGCCCACGGGGCGGGGGTACATCTTCGGCGTGGCGGAGCCTTTGCGGAACACGAGCAATTGCCGCTCGCCGAAATCCCCCGGGAGCGTATAGGTGTGCGAAAACGCGAAGGGGATATGCAATTCGTGCTGCGCTTTTTTGCTCGATTCGATTTCTTCATCGGCTTTCATGCTCTTCCACAGCACGACGAATCCGCCGACTTTCGCGAAGGGCGACGTGAATTCGAGCAGTGCCGCAAGATCGGCGACCGCGCGTGCGGTCACGACGTCGTATTGTTCGCGGTGCGTTTTGTCGCGGGCGATGTCTTCCGCGCGGCCGATCACGAGGTCGATGTTCGCGATGCCGCGGTCTTTGGCGATGCGGCGGATCGCTTCGATCTTCTTCCCCGTGCTATCCAGGCCGGCCCACCGGGACTCCGGCATCGCGAGCGCGAGGGGGAGCAGGGGAAAGCCGCCGCCCGTGCCGACGTCGAGGAGCTTCTTCGGATTGCCGACCTTCTCCAGGATGTCGAGCATCGGGAGAGAATCGAGCACGTTGCCGATCCAGCACTTTTCGGGTTCGCGCAGCGCCGTGAGGTTGATGCGCGTATTCTCGTCGAGCACGCGGTCACGCAGGTCCTGCAACTGCCGTTCGAGGTCGGGGGAGAGGTCGGTCACGGAGACAGCTTCCGGCCGAAACCATCGACGGTCAAGTCGGCTCAGTCCTCGGCCAAAAAAGTTGAACAAAAAAATGTTGCAATGAAGATCTGAGATGGTAAGGTGGCGGCCCCGTTGCATCGGCAGCGGGAGTACTGTTGGCATCACCGGCCACTTCCATACCCTTGTTCGAAACACGGAGGATGTTCTCATGAAAACGTTGTTGATTGTTTCTGATCATGATCGGGAATTCTTGTTGCAAGCGCTGATGCATGTGGGATGCGTGATCGATACATCGTCGATCCGAACCCCAGATGATCTCGGCACTCTTCGACCGGAAAATTGTACGTACGATCTCGCGGTCGTGCAGGTCTTCCATGGCGATCCGACGGCTCCGCCGAAGAAATTGGGCGCCGATGATACGGAAGGCTTGGATGCCATTCGCACCGTCGTCGCGTTGTTTCCACGCTGTCCGATCCTCGCGATCACCGATAGTCGCATCGGCGGCGACGCGCAGTTGGCGTTCGATGCAGGAGCCGACTGGTTCCAATCGACCGATTGGGTCGATAGGATCTGCGTCACGGATTTCCTGCCGGGCCAGATCCAGAGAGCAATTGCCCGGCGTCGCGAAAAACTCGCTCCCGCGAGCGTATAAACAGCCATAAGGAAGTGGTTCGCTAGCGGTAAAAAGCCCATCACTCGGAGTGATGGGTTTTTTCTTATGCATAAGCCATAAAATCTGTATAAAAAATGTGTTCAAAATAGGCAAAACACTGTATCTGGCACTCTCATTGATACATTGACAAATTACAAAAATAGTCTATATTACATCAAGCTTCATGAGCCGGTGTGCGTTCTCTGGAGAAGATTGGCTTGTGTAAGCCAGTTCCTTAAGATCACCGGCTTTCTCTCAATGAAAGGAGTTTGAAGCAATGTTTTTTTCCACTACGTCTCGGTCCTCCCGTCGGAAGTCCTCGGTTCGCAGTGCTCAACGGCGTCTTTTGTTTGAAACGCTGGAAGAGCTCATGCCGATGGCGTGTGATCTTCCGCAGCTCGACACGAATTTTGATGGCATGGTGACGGCGTTCGATGCCCTCCATGTCATCAACGCTCTGAATCTTCGCGGTATCCATCGCCATAATCCTTTTCAGGATAATGGCGTGTGGGTCGACGTGGACTTCAGCAGTCATGTGACTGCGTTCGATGCGATCCTGATCATCAACGACCTCAATCTTAATGGGATACATGATTTTATCGTCAGTTGCCCAAATGAGTTTGACGTCGTCGAGCGCGAAATGCCGGCCTTCGAAACGGCCGTGCGTAACGCAGACATCGTGTTGTCGTCGGGAGATATCACTCCCGACTCTGACCAAGATCTTTTGTCCTCGAAGATGACGTTCGTCGCGAGTCAGGGAAGCGCGCTGAATGTGACCGAACCCACTCTGTGGGTCGATCTCACGGGCGACGACCGTGTCGATGCTCCGATCGGGCGAGGTTCCGTAGTCGGTGACACAATCGTGGTGGACGCGTCATACGTGTTCACGCGGCTGTGGCCAGTGTATTACGAACTTCACGCGACGGTCGCTTCGAGCTTGCAGTCCGATCCTCGTCTGCAGGTCAATCTGCTTTCGATGAAAGGAGAAGTGTACGGCACGGGCGAACCTGTGTCGTCGGAAGTGACAAACACCAATCAAACCCTTTTTACGTTCGTGGCTCAAGGATCGCTACGAATCACGAAGTCTTTCATTCCTGTCGAGCCGCAATACGTCGTCGCGGGCATGAGGAGCGATGGTCCGGTTGCACGGTATTTCTTCGAGGCACTGTACGAGGACATCGAGGTCACTGACTTGGCGTCGTTCGTTCCTGGTAACATGAACGCAATCCGCCAAGTCGAGATCGTCGTCGATGGATTCACGGTTTCCCGCGGAACGATTTCCGGGGCTGGCAGTGAACCGGTCCCATCTGGAGGATTTACATATTGGAGCAACACCGAAAACGGACAAAACGTCATCCGCGAGGGGGCGACAGCAGAAGTGCTGCTGTACGACCGCATTTTGGGGTACGACGAAGGTGGGGTGTCAGGGGTGTCGGTTAGCCATAGTCTGGTAACCCGCGACGATTTCGTGTCGGTGCAGGCTCGCGGTCGGACTTCGAGCAATGTACTGCGTAAGAACAACGGCAACGGCGTGGACGAGGGCGAAGTGTTCATCAACGCGGATGATTTGGGTCCAAACCAAGACATCTTCGGTGTTGATCATATCGTCACGTACAACAAGCCCGCATCGTTCGAGAACGTCGATCCGCAACCTGATGGTTCCATCCCGATGGGCGACAATCCGCTGCACCAGGTGCGGACGGAATTCGTTGGTTTGGTGTGGGGTGGTCAGTACGAGCAATTCTCGTACATCGTGAATGCGACGAACGTTACGTTGGAGACCGATAGATTCGCATTTTATAACAAGGAGGATGCAACGACACAGCATGACGACGTCATCGTCACGACGATGGAGGGGGTACTCATTACGACGCCCACCGTCACGGGATTGTTCCGCGTCATCCCAGTTGATTTGGTTTTTGGACCGGTCGATGTTCGGCAGGATATGTGGGAACTCTCGACGTACGTCCTGCAAGGGAACGTGTTGAGCTACCACGATGAAGCGTTGCTTCAGGTGACGCTCGATCTTGAGCGCTCGTCGTTCTCGGATACGAATCTTCCCCAGAGCCCGACGCGGAACATTTTCCCGGTGTCGCGTGTTCCGGCAACCGTTCCGGGTCGCGTGTATCGCAGCTAACAATTTCAGTCCTTTTTATAAAAATGGCATGAAAGGAGAGAAAGCCAGATCTTAGGAAAAAAGGACCCAGCCGGTGACGGTTGGGTTCTTTCCTTATGCGAACTGTTTCAACAGCCGCAGGTCGTTGTCGTAGAGGCTGCGCAGGTCCGTGATGCCGTGTTTGATCATGAGCAGGCGCTCCACGCCGAAGCCGAAGGCGAAGCCCTGGAACGTTTCCGGGTCGATGCCGCCGTTCTTGAGGACCGTAGGGTGCACCATGCCGCAGCCTGCGACTTCAAGCCAGCGATCCGTCGTGGCGGTTTTGAGGCGCATGTCGATTTCCAGGCCGGGTTCGACGAACGGGAAGAAGCCCGTGCGGAAGCGGAACTCGATGTCCTCGCCGAGAAGCGCATGCATGGCATCTGTCATCACGGCTTTCATGTTCGCGAGAGAAACGTCTTTGTCGATCATGAGGCCTTCGCATTGATGGAACATCGGCGAGTGCGTCGCGTCGTAGTCGTTGCGGTAGACCTTGCCCGGGCAGATCATGCGAAGCGGCGGCGTGTGCGAGCGCATGTAGTGGATCTGCACCGGTGATGTCTGCGTGCGCATGAGCGTCTTCGCCATGTCTTTGATCCAGAACGTGTCCTGCCCGTCGCGGGCGGGATGCGTCGCGGGGATGTTCAGGAAGTCGAAGTTGAATTCTTCGCTCTCCATTTCGTTGCCCTCGGCCACTTCGAAGCCCATGCCCGTGAAGACGTCCGAGATCTCGCGGAGGAATTGCGAAATCGGGTGGATGCTGCCGCGTTCGATGGCGGGTAAGGGGAGGGTGGCGTCGATCAAATCATGCGCCAGGCCCGCGTCGCGCGTGACACCGAACGCCGAGCGACGGTCCGCGATCGCGGCTTCGATCTTTTTCTTCCATTCGTTCAACTCCGCGCCCTTCGCTTTGCGCTCATCCGGCGACATCGCGCCAAGGCCTTTTAGTGCATCGGTGAGGACGCCTTGTTTGCGGCCGAGCAGCGCGAGCTCCACGGCGTTCAGGTCCGCCTCCGTGGAAGCGGCGTCGATGGCTGCCAGGTGCTGTGACCAGTTGGTCATGTGGAGGGATTGTACGTGAAACGGTTCAGGAATGCAGTGCTGCTTCGATCAGGACGAAGACCAGCAAAATCAGGATCGCGATCCACCAGGTGAGGAGTGCCAGTAGATGGAACGTCAGGAGGATCACGACCGCGGTTGCAAGGAACAGTCCCTGCCGTAGCGAGATGCTGAGGGTTTTGCCTTCGTCCCACGCGTGGATGGGGAACCACTTCCAGAACGCGGCGAAGAGCAGGGTCGAGACGCTCGCGACGGTGAGGAAGAGGCTGACGAAGAACGCGGTGACGGCTTGGCCCGGCAAGCTGAGCGGGCTGACGCGAAAGAGGATCGCGACGAGTGAGGTTGTCGAGAGGAGGGCCGCTACGATGATCGAGTAGAGAAGATTGGTCATGACGCGCGGGATCGCAGGTAGGCGCCGAGAGCGGCGAAGTCATCTTTGAGCGTTTGTCGTAGGTTGGGATTATGTAACGCCGCCGCAGGATGATACAGGGGGAAGATCGCGAAGTCGTCGGCCAGTTGCAACGGTTTGCCGTGCGCATCGCCGATCGTCAGGTTTGGCGCGAAATGAGCCAGGGCATGGCGCCCGAGCGGGACGACCACTTTCGGCTTGATGATGGCGAGTTCCTCGCGCAAAAACGGCATGCACGCTTCTTTTTCTTCCCGCGTCGGATCGCGATTGTCCGGCGGGCGGAACTTCACGACGTTGGTGACGTATACATCTTCCCGTTTCAGTCCGATCGATTCCAGCAGCGTCGCGAGGATTTTCCCTGCGCTTCCGACGAAGGGTCTGCCAGCGGCGTCTTCCTTCGCGCCGGGGGCTTCGCCGATGAAGACGACCTCTGCCTTGGGGTTGCCGTCGCCCGGCACAGGGTTGCTCGTTTTCGCGATCGCGATGCCTTTGATCGACTTCAGCTTCGCGCGGACGTCGTCGAGCGTCTGTGGCATGGCGCGGATCATACCATGCGCGCCCCATCATCGCGTTTTTTGCATTACCTAGCGAAAAAGGTTGTGTTATCCATTTTGATCCGTATGGTGGCGCTTTCCCCTACATACCCATGGTTTCTTTCTTTGACGACGAAAACCAGAACACTCCGGTCGAGACGCCCGTCGAAGGCGCACCGGTCCCGGCCGAAACGCCGGCTCCTGAGGCCCCCGCCGCTGCGGACATGCCCGCTGCCTAAGGCATTCCTGCGTTCATCGCAGGATAGAAGAATCCGGGATCGTCCCGGATTTTTTTATGCACGACGAAATGGTGGAGCTTAGGAGATTCGAACTCCTGACCTCTTCCATGCCATGGAAGCGCTCTACCAGCTGAGCTAAAGCCCCATATTAAAGGGATGACATTAATAA
>CAYGDM010000020.1:0-16994 GCA_964348685.1 uncultured Candidatus Peribacteria bacterium
GTCCAAAAAGCGATCGAAGCCGTTCGTGTCGCGGAAGGCGACCTCATGGCGGTGGCGGCACTCTGCAATCGCGGCGGCGTGACCGCCGAATCGATCGGCGCGCCCGACGCGAAGCTCTTCTTCTCGCTCTTGAATTTCACCCTCGAACGATGGAAAGCAGATCAGTGCCCACTGTGCCGGGATGGTGTGCCGATTAATGTAAGCGTCGGCCACGGCCAAAAGTTCCTCGATTCAAAGAAGTAGGTTCGTGCCTACTTCAAGAGTTCATTCCTCCAACCCTAGAGCCGCCCCGACCGGGCGGCTCTTTTTTATGCCCCTATTTTCTCCACCGGCAACGACACCGTGAAAATCGTGCCTTCGTTCTCGGTGCTCACGAACGAGAGCGATCCGCCAAGGCGGTCGACGATCGATTTGCTGATGTACAAGCCGAGGCCGTTGCCATCGGTATCCATGCGGCGGACGTTTTGGGCTCGGAAGAACTTCTCGAAAATGCGCGGCTGTTCGGCCACGGGAATGCCGAGGCCTTTGTCGACCACGCTGAGCAACGCCTTGTCACCCTCGCGCGCCACGCGGATCGTGACGACGGAACCCTTCGGCGAATACTTCACCGCGTTGCCGATGAGGTTTTGGAGAACGACTTTGATGAGGACGGGATCGGTCATGACCGACACGGCCTCTTTCGGTATATCGACGTCATAACTGACAGCGGAGCCTTCGAAGACCTCCTGCGAGTCGCGGACGGCGTCGGCCACGAGGGCCGAGAGATTCGCGGAGCGCAGTTCCGGCTGCAATTTATCGTCTTCCATGCGCGCGGCGTGGAGGAGCGAGCCGAGCAGCGCGATCATGCGACGAACGGAATGGTCGATCTCGCCCACGTATTCCTTCTGGTCGTCACTCAGCGTGCCCGACGAATCGGACAACATTTCGGCGTACCAGCGGATGGCCGAAAGCGGCGTGCGCAATTGATGGCTCGCGAGCGAGATGAATTCCGACTTCAGATAATCGAGGTGGCGCTCTTCGGTGACGTCTTGGAACACGACGAGCGCTCCGAATATGCGCGAATCATCCGACAGGGGAGAGACCGAAAGCGCGATGGGCAGGACGCTGCCGTCGGCACGTTCGATGGAGTAGTGCGTCGCCGCGCCAGCGCGAAACGCTTCGCCCGTCGCGAGGCACGCGTCCACCGGATGATCGTGTTTGATCTCCATGCCGTGGTGCTCGCGCAGCTTTAAAACGTCGTCGATGTATCTTCCCTCCAAACCGGCGCCGAGCGTTTGCACCGCTGCGGGATTGCTCTGCGTGACGCGGCCTTGGGCATCGACGGCCAACACGCCATACGCGATGGCGTCGAGAATCGCGCGATCCAGCTTGTACTGGCGGTTAAGGTCCTCCGTACGCGCGGCGATTTCGCCTTCCTGATATGTATAGGTTTCGGCCAGGCGTCCGGCCATGTCTACGAACGCTCCGTCCAGGATTTCAACTTCGTCCTCCGTATGCACGGTACGCTCCGCACGTTGGCCGGGCTTGAGCGCTCCGACTTTCGACACGAGTGCGCGCAGCGGCGTGGCAAGCTGGCGCGCAAGTAGGAAAGCGGTCGCCGCGGCGAAACCGACGAGCAGCAGGCCCACGAGCGAGAACGACTGTGAAAGCATCGTGAGACCCGGCTGCATCGCTCGCTCAGCGACGTCTTCGGCAATGCCCGTTGTACGCACGACATCGGTAAGTGCGGAGCGAGAGAGGACGAACCCGACCGTGCTCAGAACGACGATGATGAACGTGGTCAGAATGCACGCCTGCATGACGATGCGCCGCACGATCGAGCGTCGAACATCCGTCTGCCGAGATTGGTCTGAATATGTATGTATTCCCCTTATTATAGCAGAAAAGCCGCTTTCAGGGGAGTACCTTTCAGCGGGTAATACTGATGTTTTCGGCCTCTTCCGCGCCGGGGGCCGAAACGGTGATCCTCCCGCTCGGATCGCGCACGATCCAGTAGTTCGTGCCGGTCGCCGTATCGAGTCGCTGAGGATCCTGCGGAATGCGCACGATATACGCGCCGGTGAGGACGTCGAGACTGATGGCGAGATCGCAATCGACCGCATCGGTCATGCAAATTTCAAGCGCCGTGCCGGAAGGAATGCCGGACGGCAGACGCTCTTCGTCGACCATATACTGATACACCGCGCTGAGAATGGAATTCACGTCCGCTTGGCGCTTCGCATCGCGCGAGGTGGCAAGCTGTCGCGTGGGGCTGAGCGCCGCGATGGTAATGCTCACGAGCAGCGAAATAATACCGAGCACGAGCAACAGTTCGATCAGCGTAAACCCGAGATGTCGTCCGCGCGGTAACACGGAGATCATCCTAGCAGAAGCTGTGTACGGTTAAAAAAAGGCCCCGCACGAGCGGGGCCTTTTTCGATTGTACGATCGGATTACTTCTCGACGCTGATCGACGCCGTCTGTTCGGCACCCGGAGCGGAGACCGTGATGCGGCCGTTCGCGCCTTCGACGATCCAGTAGTTCGTGCCCGTTGCGGACGCGGCCTGCGGATCGCGCGGCATGCGGACGAGGTAGGCGCCCGTGAGAGCGTCCAAGCTGATAGCGGCGTCGCAGTCGACGTCGCCCGTGGCGCAGATTTCAACGGCGGCTCCCGTGGGGATGCTGGCCGGAAGCGTGCCGTCGTTGTCGATGGCGTACTGATACACGGCGCTGAGGATCGTGTTCACGTCTGACCTGCGCTGCGCGTCGCGAGCGTCACCCAACTGCTTGGTCGGGTTGATAGCGACGATGACGATCGACGCCAAGATAGCGATGATACCGATCACGAGGAGGAGTTCGATGAGCGTGAACCCCTTACGAAGCTGAAGCTTGCGCATACGGAGAGATGGAGGAAGTAAGGAAACGGAACGCAAAGCGCTCCTGACAGCGGTCAGTATACCGATTTCAGACCGTGCGACGGGTTTTCAGCTTGACGGTACCGCGGAACGTGAGCGCTTCGACGATGGAATATTTCAGCAGTCCAGATTCGTCGTCGCCTCGGAACATACACCCGTGTCGCACATGTACCACGTGAGCGCCGTGCCGCCGGCGCATGACGCAGGCGGGCAGTTGCACGCGCCGGTCTGCGTGTTGTCGGGAAGCAGCCCGAACGTCGCGTCGAAGCGCTGCGTGTAACTGTGCGGCTGCTGGAGGCGGATCGTGCGCGTGACGAGGAACGAGATCGCGACGCTCTGGGCGTTCGTCGACGTCGACGTGTTGCGCACCCGGAATTCGTCGACGCCCACTTGTTCGTTGCTGATGGTCTCGAGTGTCGAATGTTGGATAATGACGACTCCGCCGCTCTGAGAAGCGATAATCGTGGGATTGGTTCCGCCGGATCCTGTCTGCAGAACGAGGTATTTTCCCGTCTGGCCGGCTGCAGGGTAGATGATTTTTTCGGCGTTGCGGACCTTGAGCCCGACGTTCTGGATGATCTGCGTACCGTTTTGCTCGACCACCGACACCGTCTGTTGGAGAAGGCGATTTTCCGCCGCGGAAAACATCATCGGCAACGTGACCGACACGACCATCGCCATGATCGCGAGGAAAATAAGCAGCTCGACAAGCGACGTGCCCGGCCGGTTTTTCAGAACCAGCTTCTTCACGGACAGAGGGTGAACGCGACGACCTCGGCGAAGCGTGAAATTGTAACGCGCGGAAACACTGTATCGACGTTTACTTCGAATCGCCGCGTGCTCCTACCGCTCTTTCCTTCCACACAGATGCGCCGATCGTTGACGCCGTCGCCCGCAACGGCATGGATGATGCACGAGCCCTTCGGATACACGAGCGTTTCTCCCCCGGCGTACGCGGGGTTGAGCCGCAGCGTGCGGAATGTGCGCTCGATGCACGACTTCGCGTACTCCTCCGCCTGGCCTGAGCGCTCGACGAGGAAACCGTTCTGCTCCGCGGCCCAGCCAAGAAGCATGAGCGACGTCGCCGTGGCGGTCGCCATCACGCCGATCACGAGAACCGTGACGAGGAAGGCGTAGCCGTCTCTGGAGCGAAACAGCGTCATGGGCAGGAACCGGTAGAGGCTGCGGGACGGAAAAGAAGCACGGCTTGGTCCGTGAGCAGGTACGCGCGATCACGAACGGGGTCGTACGTCACGCCGCGACCCTTACCGTACGTGGAGTTGTAGATTGCGAGCTCCGCGAGGGTCGACGTATCGCGCACGTTCACGACCTGAAACGCCTTGTAACCGCTGTCGACGCCGAGGAATCCGTAGCAACGAGACGGATCCATCGCGACGCCGAGCACACTACCGCTGCCCTCGTGGTACCACGGCCCGGGGCTGGAGAGCGCGGGAACGTTCGAGCGCACGTTGAACAGCACCATCTCCTGCGTCGCACCCTTCAACGTGCCGATGATCGCCGACGTACCCGTGACCGCAATGCTGGCGGCATCGAGCGAGAGGCTGTATCCGGGAGCCGACGACACGGCGAGCGACCCGGAACTTGCGATCGTGAATGCGGCCAATTCCGTCGCATCCTCTGTGGAGGCCGCGTACACGCCGGTGCCACTCGTCGCGAGGGAGAGGATATCGCCGGTATGATTCTCGGAATCAACGAGCGTGAGCGCGCCGGTGCCGCTGATATCGTACGAATACAATTCGTTCTCCGCGCCCACGCCGCTCTGCGTGGCACCGACCAAGAGGAATTGATCAGTGATCGCCACGCTGCGGCCGCGGCCGGACCCTTGCAGGTTCACGGTCGTCACGGCCGTCGGCGCGTTCGGATCCGCGATGTCGTAGACCTTGAGCTCCGCGTTCGAATCATCCGTGATGACGTACAACCTATCGCCGCGCACCGCCACGTCGTACACGGTCGTGCCGATCGAGAAGCTCGACGCGATGCGAACAGGGGACGCGGTGTTCGCGATGTTAAGGACGTACAAACCCGTCGCATCGGCACTTCCCACGTATAACATGGAATCGCCGACCGCCGCGCGCGTGAAGAGCGGGCTGCCGCCGGGCGCGAAGGTTCCTTCGACCGTGGGAGACCTCCAGTCGCCGAGGCTGGTCGCCGTGCGCCAGTCGATGATGTCAGTCGAGATGAGCACTGCACCCGAACGGGCATAGCCGCGTTTCCACGTCGTCCGCGCGGAGACATTCCTCCAGGTACTGCCGCTGGCCGTCACGGTCACGGTCGTCGTGTAGCTGCCGGTCACGGTTTGGGGAGACGCGACGAATTCCCACATGCCGGTCGCACCGATCTGCACGCCGTAGGTTCCCGCCGCGAGCGACGAAAACGCCCCATCGCGGATGGCTCGCGCGGCTTCGAGCGCACGCATGCTGGCCGAGGTCCCACGGATGCGCTCGCCGGCCATGATCGTGTTTTCTTGTCCGTAAAACAGCGTGCCGCCGACGGCGCCCGCGAATAGAACGAACACGGCGATGCCGATGAGCGCCTCCACGAGGAGGAAGCCCGGGCGTGCCGATCCGTGAGCGAGTGGCTTCACGGTATGCCATGGTAGCAGGCCGGCACAAAAAAAGACCCCTCACCGTCCATGGTGAGGGGTCATTCAGTCTTTCAACTGAAGTCTGTCGGCTGCCGCGTTACTGATCGACAACCAACTTGAAGGGGAACGCGCAGATGCGCGATTCCATATAAACAGGAAGGACATCCTTTCCGTTCGGATCTTTCATGAGGATCCACGTTGCCTCCGCCGATGCGGGGGAAAAAAGCGCGTTGGGATCCGCCTGGGGGAGAATGATCCACCCCCCGTTGTGATGCCACTCGGCTTTTTGCGGGTTGGTAAACTGCGTGCCGTACGGAAGACCATACCCAATGGTTTCTCCTACAAACGTGTATTTCCCCCCGAGCGCGGTGTGTCCTTTGACAACGACCGGCGAGAGATTCTCCACGTATGTGTACGTAACCAATCCTTCTTGATCCCTCAATTCGAGGATATCTTTCAGGATCTTCCGCTCACGGAAGTTTTTAATGGCGGGCATGCCCACCTGCGACGTAGCCTCCTTGAGCAGCGACTCTTGCTGTTGCCGCTGAACGTCGTCACTTGTTTGCCTGTTGTTACAGCCGCCATTCGCCAGGATCAGCGGCAGTGCCGCGAGAAGACAAAAACCGTACAGATTCTTCACGTGATTCTCCTTGGTATGCGAAACGTTGAAATGAAAACGAAAACCGAGCGGGCTACTTCGCGAACTCTCGTTCACGCCGCAACTCCTGAACGAAGCGCCGAAGATTCTCCGGCAACTTCTCAATGTCGTAGTCGGCCACCCGATGAAGGATGATCGATGCGAGAGCATCCTTATGCTTCTCGTCTGCTTTTACGTAGTCGAACTGCATTTTTTGCAGTTCTTGGATCATGCCTTGGTTGTAGGCCTTCGAATGCTCGAAGGTCTCGCGCCGCACATCCTCCATCTTCGGGGCGAAGTATTTCTGCAGGAAAAACTCGTTTCCTTGCACGAGCCACGTCATCCCCAAGAGTGCGGCGATCAACAGCACGACGGCCGCGATCCCGCCCAACACGTTCAAGAACTGTTTCATTGTCTTACTCCCATTTTTTTGTCGGATCTGTGAATGTATACCGCTGCGATCCGTTGTAACAGCAGTGCTCTAAGCGCCGTAGCGCGCAGGACCACTACCGTCTGGATCGTAAGCGCCGGTGGGTGAAGGAGCGCGATTCCGTGACCGTCGTAGCACTTTTCCTAGACGGAACATGGATATGTGTGATTGTACTATACAAGATTATTTTGTCAATAATCGGTCTATAGTCCAAATCTAATGCTTAACGCAGCCACAGACCCGTGGGAATCGAGTCCATCATACGTGTATATTATGAGTGGCCCATCACACCACAGGGTGATACCCTGCACCACATGGATATCGCACTCTTCGAAGAACTTGGCTTATCGCCCAATGAAGCCAAAATCTACCATGCCTTACTCACATACGGCACGTCAGGTGTGTCGACGATATCGCTACGCGCGAAGGTCCACCGCCGCAACGCCTACGACGCATTAAAGCGCCTGCACGACAAAGGACTCGTGTTCGAGGTCTACGGAAAAAGCGAGGTGCTCTACAGCGCTGTCGAACCCGCGAAGCTGATGGAACTGGTGCACGAGCGGCAGCAACGCTTGGAGCACGCGATGCCGGCGCTGCAACAATTGTTCATTGAGCACAAAGCGCCCGAACAGGCGTACATCTACAAAGGCGTGGAAGGCGTGAAAAACTACCTGCGCGAAGCGCTGCAAGCGGGGCAGGACATGTACATCCTCGGTGCGGAAGGCGCCTGGTTCGACCCGCAGGTCGCGTCGTACGCGAAGGCGTTTTTGGCGGGAGCGAAGAAGAAAGACATGAAGCTACACATGCTGTTCGACGACGACGCGCGCGGCCAGCCCTTCATGGAACACTTCGCAGGACACTCATTCAAATTCCTCCCGAAAAAATACGACACGAACGCGACGCTCGACGTCTTCGGCGATTACGTCGTGACCTACACCGGCACCTCGCCGGGGAAGCTCCACGACGATGTCACAATCTTCGTTCTCTATAGCCCCATCCTGGCCGAGAGCTACCGCACGTGGTGGCGCTGCCTGTGGGACCAACTGCCCAAAGGACGATAAAGCTTATTGCAACGGCTCAGCACGCCGGGGTGTTGAACCGCACGTGGACGACGCCGTCCTGGTAATCGACGCCCGTGCAGTCCGTGCAGAAATAGTCACTGCAGCTGCTGCAGCTCTCGCGGTTGAAATCGGCGAGGAGCACGACGTCGAACTGGCCGACATCGATGTTGCCGTCGACGTCGGTGATCGGTTCGAGGAGCGTCGAAACCGCGGCTTGGCCGTTGCCCGGGTTGATGGCGGGCGCCGCATCGCCATCGCGGAGCATGACCACGGACGGAACGTCATTGCTGTACGCATAGTTTTCGTACGTCATCCAGCGGCTCTGGGAGTAGTACGCGCGGAACCGGACGTAGAGCTTGTTTTGATTCGTACTCGTCGAGAAGCCGGTCACGGTTTGCGTGGCGCCACCAGTACCGTTGATTTGATTGCCACTAAATAGATTAGTCCATGAACCGCTGTTTTTCTTGCGATAGGCGACGTAGACCGGAACGTTCGGCCCGCCATTGCCGTAGGCAAACTGCGCGCCGTACGACGTGAAGGTGACACTGAGCGAACCAAGAATATTGATCGTACCGTCCGCGTCGATCGATACGCGATCGGGGCAGGATGCGGGCAATGCTTCGCTGCTGGAGGCCCCCGCGCTGCTGGCGGGCGCAGATGATGCGACGCTGCTGGCAGCCGCGCTCGACGCAGGCAGCGACGACGAGGAAGAAGACTCGACGCACGCACCGAACGCATCGCCGTGGCCCTGGTGACCCGGCCAGGCGTTATCCGGAATCGAAAGCGTTTGCTGCCCCGTACCCGGATTATGGCAAATCGTGAAACGATCTTCGGTGACAACCGCGATACTCTCCGTGCGCACCTCGATGAGGATGCTCTTTTCGTAATCGTTGAGCGTCATGAGCGTGATCTCACCCGTGGCGTCGGGTGTTCCCACGACCTTGGCGTAGTTCACATCGAACAATCCGCGCGGAGTGATGGTGGACGGCATCGGGTACGTCTCATCGAACGCGGGGTCGCGCGTGGCGTACGATTCGCCTTTGTACAAAATGCCCGCGGGCACGTAAAACCCCCACGAACCGTCGTCCTGGGCGGCCTGCGAGAGCAACCGCGCGCGTGCCAAACCTTGGGTGACCTGCTCGGTCGCGAGGTTCAAATCGTTGCGGATCTGATAGTCACGGTAAAGGGGGACGCCCACGCCGGCGACTGCCCCGACGAGGCCAACAACGAGAAGGACTTCGATCAACGAGAATCCGCGGCGGAGGGTCATATGACCCGAGTGTAGTCCTTACGCCCCCACGTTTCCAACGATCGAATAGATCGGGACGATGATGGCGAACGCGATGCTGCCCACGAGGCCGCCGATGAAGAGGAGGAGCATCGGCTCGAGGATGATCGGGAGCTTCTCGGCGGTTCCGGTCGCCTTCTTGTCGTAGATGTCGGCAACCTTAAGCATGATGTCGGCGAGCGAACCGGATTTCTCGCCAGTGATGACGAGCTGCTGCACCGACGGCGGCAAAAGCTTGTGACTGCCTTTGATACTGGCGAAGGATTTGGCGAACGAATCGCCGATCGTGACGTGCGCGAGCATCTGGGCGTATAGATTTTTGTAGGACGCGATGGGCGTGACCTGCACGAGCGATTCCAACGCCTCGACGACGGGCACGCCCGCCTTCAAGAGACCTCCGAGAATGACGCCGAAACGGGCGATCGTGGCCTCTTTTGCCAATCGACCGATGCCCGGAATCTTGAACATGACCCACTGGGTCACGACGCGCAAACGCGTGTACTTGGAGAGAATCATGACGAGGATGAACGCCGCGATGAAACTTGGAACGCCGACCGCACCATATGCGACGAAGGCGTCGCTACACATGATGACGATGCGCGTGATGAGCGGCAGCTTCACGTTCAGCGAGAAGAGCACGCCCACGAGGTTCGGCAGCACGAACATGCCGAGACCGACGACGATGATGAACATGATCACCATGACGATGGTCGGATAGATCATGGCCATCTTCACCTTCGAACGGAGCGCGTTGTCTTTTTCATCCTGCTCGGCAAGGTAGCCCATGTTCTGCGCGAGGCTGCCAGCCTCTTCGCCGATGCGAACGAGCGCGAGCGCATGGAGCGAGAAGAAGTTCTGGGCCTCCATGGCGCGCCAGAGCGGCGATCCGTTCTCGACGGCGTCGATGATGCGGCTGAGCATCTTGCGCATGGGTTTCGCGCGCGTCTCGAGCACGAGTGTCTTGAGAGCGTCCGTCAGCGGCAAGCCGGCGTTCAACATCGTCGCCATGTTCTGAATGAACGAAATACGCTCCTTGCCCAAACCGATGTAGTTGATCGACGTGAGGAAGGCCTTGAATCCCTTCTTCGATTCGAACTGCGCGATGTGCACTTTCTTCTTCGGTTGTTTTTCTGGCTTCGGAGCGGGTACGGACTTCGCCGTTTCTTCGACGATATCGGCGTTCTCCTTCATCGCTTTCGCGATCTCAGCCTTCCCGGCTTCGTCCGGCTTCGCTTCCGAGCTACGCCGTGACTTCGCCGCGGCAAGCGTCGCGGGTTCGGCCGTCACTTCGTCGAGCGCGGAAGCGGGAGCGGGAGCGGCCGGCGTCGCTTCTTTCGAGAACGACGATTCGGTTCGGATGACAGGCTCCGCGGATCCGGCGGACGCGTGCTGCAAGAACGAATCCTGTTTCACATCGATAACATCGGGCACGGCATCGAAGGACTCGGTCGAAGCCTGGCGCATGGCTGGCGCCGATCCGGACACGCGATCCTTGAACATCGTCCAGAGGCCGATGCCTTTGCGCGGTGCTTTATCCGTCTTCTGCATCTTCACCTTCTGCATGAATCCTTCTTCGTTCGCGAGCGTCGCCTCGTCGATGGCCGAATGCCCTTCGTCAGCCTGCGTATCGGGGACTTTGTGCAATTTCCCTACGCCATTCCCTTGCGTCGCGCTTGTGGTGAGCGAAGCCAAGCCATGCTTCACGGCATGATGGCCCTTGGCGTGGTGATGCGCCTCGCTTTCGGTCACGAGAGCGATATGGGGAAACGCCAACTTCTCCGGCTTGGGAGCGAAGAGCGAACCGAGCCGGGCCGCGAGGCTTTTAGTCTTTCTTGTGGCCATGGGAAGAGCGGGAAGCCGCGGGAGCGTCGGGAGGGTTCGCCACGCGGAGGAGTTCCTCGAGCGTGGTGACGCCCGCGCGTGCCTTCACGAATCCGTCTTCGAAGAGCGACTTCATGCCATCCTTGCGGGCCTGCACTTCGATCTCAGCGGACGACTTCCGCGCCACGATGAGCGCTTCGATGGCCGGCGTGATGACGAGCAATTCGTGGACAGCGAGACGCCCCTGGAACCCGATGCCACCGCATGACTCGCAACCTTTTCCTTTGTAGAGAAGTACGTCGCCCTTCTCATCGAAGAACTTCTCGGCGTGGGGGAAGAGCTTGGGGATCTCCGCTTTGCTCACGCTGTAGCTGTAGCGACAGTGCGGGCAGATTTTGCGGAGAAGCCGCTGCGCGATGACGACTTCGAGCGTCGAGGCGAGAAGGAACGGTTCGACGCCCATCTCGAGGAGACGGGGGACCGACGTGCAGGCATCGTTGGCGTGAAGCGTGGAGAAAAGCAGGTGACCCGTAAGCGCGGCGTTGACCGCGATCGAGGCCGTCTCGCCGTCGCGGATTTCTCCGACGAGGATGATGTTCGGGTCCTGACGCATGAGGGCGCGAAGTCCGTTCGCGAAGGTCAGGTTCGTCTCGGCGTTCACCTGGATGTGGTTGATGCCCTGCACCTTGTATTCCACCGGATCCTCGATCGTGGAGATGTTCACGTCGGGGTGGTTGCGGAGTTTCAAGAGCGCGTAGAGCGTCGTCGATTTGCCCGAACCCGTCGGGCCCGTGGTCAGGATCATGCCGAACGGCTTGCGGCTGGCCTGTTCGAGGATCGTGCGGTTTTCTTCGCTACAACCGAGATCGCCGAGCGTGAGCGCGCGGACGTATTCGGAAAGGAGACGGAGCACGATCTTCTCGCCGTCGACCACCGGGACGATCGACACGCGGATGTCCATCATCCCTTTTCCCGTGTCGTAGCGGATCGCGCCATCCTGCGCGGAGTGATGTTCGTCGATGTGCATGTTCGCCGCGATCTTCATGCGGTTCACGACTCCTTCGTAATACTCCTTCGGGATGCGACCAGCCTCGTGGAGCACGCCGTCCACACGGAAGCGGACCATGACTTCTTTATCCTGGGGTTCGAAGTGGATGTCGGACGCGCGAAGGCCGATGGCATCCTGGAAAATTTCTTCGAGGATTTCCGGCGCGACTTTGTGGTTCTGTTCGATAATCTGCTGGAAGCGCGTGGCCAGCGGTTTGCGATAGTGAACGAAGAACGATTCGATCGCCTTGTTGCTGGCGTACACGAAGTTCACTTTGCCCTTGAACGCGACGCGCGCTTCGGCCTTCTTCTTGCCGAAAATAGAACGCGACGCAGCGGCCGTCTTGCGACTCGTCTGCTTCTTGTCTTCGCCTTCGGGGAATTCCGACGTCTTCTGTCCGAGGTTGTTGCGCACTGCCTCTTCCATCTTCTCGTTCGTCGGATCGCTCGTTGCGACGGTCACGGATGCGCCGTCTTTCGCAACCACCACGCAGCTGTATGTGCGGGCGACGTCCTCCGGGAGCATCTCGACGAGTTCGGGCGACGGGGGCTTCTGGCCGACGTCGTAGTACGGCAATTTATAGAATTCCGCGACGGCGGATTCGTAGAGATCCTGGCTCAAAAGTTCGAGCTCGGTCAACGCGTCGCGCAGCGTCATGCTGTGCTTCTTCGCCATATCCTCGGCACGCGAGATGTCTTCCTCGGAAACGTAGCTCTGTTCGAGCAGGAGTTTCTTCAGCGCTGCATCGTTCAGAGCCATAGGGTGTGTGGGTGTTTGTTAAATAGAAGCCTTCACGACTTTAACGATGTCCGCGAGGGGGACGTTGGATTTCACGAGGTAGTTCTTCACGCCGAACTCTTCAGCCTTTTTGCGGTCTTCATCTTGGCCGAGGTTCGAAAGCACCACGATGACGGGCTTGAGCTTCTTGGCTTTCAAGGCGTCGAGGATCGCGAAGCCATCGATCTCCGGGAGGATGAGGTCGAGCAAAATAAGGTCGTACTTGCCGGTCGACGCTTCCTCGAGACCCGCGCGGCCGGTCGAAGCGACGGTCGTCTCGTAGCCCTCGTGCGTCATCTTCAATTCGAGAGCATGGGCCAACGGCTTCTCGTCTTCGACGATGAGAATCCGCTTTTTGCCGGAGGAAGATTTTTCAGGCATGTGTGTGAATGTTTCTCTTTATTGTAGCAGAAAACGGCCTTTTTCTCAAGGCGTCACGGGAAGCGGTCCAGAGGCTCCTTTGGCCAAAATAGGCGTCTCATGCATCAAAAAAGCGCCTTACAACCGAATGGTCGCAAGGCGCAGTGGAGTGATGTGGCCGAAGGCGAAAACATTTGAACCTTAGAAACCGCGGAATGGGTGGGCCGCAGCCTCCTTACCCGCGATCATCTCGTCGACGCTTGGCTTGTTGCCCATCGCGTTTGCGATCGCGAGCATCGTGGCGTCGTAGTTATATTGATAAATCTTCTTGTCGTCGTTCGCGGCGGGATGAATGAATACGCCGCAGACGATCACAAGGTCTTCGGCTTTGTCCTTCGGAATGACGTTGGCCGCAACCGAGTCGGCCACGGCCTTGGCCACGGCGGCCTGGGCGGGACCGAACATCTGCAGGGCCTGCTTCATGCCTTTGATCGTGACTTTGGTAACCATCACGGTTGCCGGCTTCACAGCCAAGTTGGGCGTGAGTACGGCCAACAGATTGTTGTGACCCGAGCTTTGCGTCGCCAACGCGTTCGCGAATGCGTTGCCGACCGGTCCGTCCTTGCTACCGATCAGCAGGTCAATGTGCGCGATTTCATTGCCTTCCCCCGACAAACCTTCACCTACAAAAAACGACATACGTCTCTCCCTCGAAAATGCGTGCACCCGTGTGCACAGGATTGAAAACCTTCGACCGACGGTGTGAAAGTACTCCGTCCGCCAAGGCAGACCGGGGTATTTAAATCTAATTTTAACATTTTGTCAAAATACACTGTAAGCCGCTATTACAATGGATATATACACATATAACACATCACGACGAACAAGCCCTCCCCGGAGTGGGGAGGGCCGTTGTTGATCATTCGACTACGTTGGGAGGGCGAATTGCGCGACGCCCGTGTTCGTATGGACCACGAGCACGTTGTCGCACATCTGCAACCCTTCGATGAACTGGCGCTGCGGTTTGTGCGAAAAACTCGCGGAGGTGAGATGCGTGCCGTCGGTCTTGAAAAAACCAACCACGCCGTTGTCCGTGGCAATCGCGACGACGAAGGATTCCGAGATGGCGATATGCCGCACGCCGTCCCATTCGGGATCGAGCGCGAACGACGCGATCATTTCGAAATTCTCCGTGTAAAAAATCGACACGATTTTATCCGCGCCGAGAATCGCCAACAGCGCGCCATTCGAAGAAAACGCGAAGTGGGGAAACGATCCAAGCACAAGGTCGTACACGCCTCGAGCGGCGATCTTCGGTCCGACCGCACCGAATAACATAAGATGGCTCGATGCGTCAGACTCGTGGACCACGCCCGACGGGCACTCCTTCATGAGAAATACATTCCCGGTCCGCACGATCGTCACGCAGTTCCTCAGCACGGCGACCGGCTTCAATTCTTGCGACGATAAAACGACCATCTGTAACTCCTTTGCGTATGAAAAAACGCCCATTCTTCCCAACGTTGGTTCGAATGAGCTTCGGATACTATAGAACGGTTTTTACAGAAGTCTAATCCTGCCTTTTTGGCTTATTAAAGCATTCCACATAGCTAAAGACCCTCCCGCAAGGAGAGGGTCTTTGTCGCTCAGTCGCGGACGGTACAGGGGGATCAATCGACAATTGTTTTGTGAGGCAACGGGATGACCGTGGTCTTCTTGTCCGTTTGCACGTGCAACTGCCCTGCAACCTCTTCGACTCGCGTAACAGACGATCGATGAACGAAATCGAATCCCGTAAACTCCTGCGTGGAAATTTGGTAACCGCTCTCCCACACAACGATGATGCTCGCGTTATCGGTCGCGAAGACGATTCCACCGTTGCTCAGAACGGTGAGCATCGAGATGCGACCGCGCGCGCGGACGGGGACGGCGAACTTCTTCCTGCTGGTTAATGACCAGACGTGAAGAACGAACTCGTCTCCGTCAACGGTCACGACGATGTCGCCGTCTTTCGACATTCCGATGAATTGATGCTCCTCGATGGCCCGCTTTTCGAATCCATACAGAAGCATTTCGTCGTGGTGATCGTACCGAACAACCATATCGCCGATGACGGCGAGAATGATCGTATCGGTAACTTCTCGATTGGTAACAGGAACTGACTGAGTAATCATTCAACACTCCTCAAAAACGTTGTTATTTTCCCCATTCGTACCGCCGTTGGTGCGAATGAGCTATAATAAATATACAATATTATAGAATATTGTCAATATACGTACAAACGCTCAAGATACAGCTAAAAGGCCCTCTCGCAAGGAGAGGGCCTTCGTTGCTCAATCGCGTGGTCGGATTAGTCGTTCGGTACGTCCAGGACGGTCCGCAGGCTTTTGCCGAGACCAGTCTTGGCATAGAGCACGGAACCAACGAATGCACACGAGACGATGGGAGGACGAAGCGTGCTCAATTCTCCTTCGACAAGGTTCACGCCGTCTTTTCCATGCAACAGTATGCGACCTCCGTCCGTACCGATCGCCGTGATGCCGTCATCCGACACCGCGACACACAAGAACTTTCGTTTCGAGTTCCGGTCAAAGTCCACGTTCGACACGGGCTCCATGTTTTTGGAAAAATAGAGCTCTAGCCAGCCTTCGCACAAAACCGCACAATACTCACCGTTCGGCGAAAATGCAGCAAGAACCGTCTTCGCGTCTTTCAACCAAGGTGCTTTGACGTTCTTCGCCCATTGGAAGTTGGTCCGTTGGATGCGGAGATCCTCCCCATCGAGCAACAGAACGCAATCGGGACCGGTCGCGAGAAATCGCTCGCGGATCTCGACTGCATATTCCTTCACGGTCGGCATAGCTACAAGAGACATGATCGTTTCCTTTCGTACGTGTTTCACCAATCCATACCACAGTGGTTTGATTGAGCTAAGGTAAATAATACAATATTATTGTATATTGTCAATATACAGATAGTGGCTTACAGTTGCCGTCTTCCACTCAAAGCCTCTCTCAACGTCACCTGATCGGCAAATTCGATATCCGCCCCCATCGGCAGCCCATGCGCCAGGCGCGTCACCTGCGGAACAAAGCTCTTCAACTGCTCGCGAAGGTAGCTCGCCGTCGCTTCTCCTTCCACGTCCGGGTCCGTCGCCACGATCACTTCTTTGATGCCGCCGGCTTTGCACCGGTCCACGAGCTCGCGGACTTTCAACTGCTCCGGGCCCATGCCATCGATCGGGGAGAGCACACCGTGCAGCACATGATAGACGCCCTTGTACTGCGTGCGCTCGAATGCGATCACTTCGAGCGGTTCTTCCACGACCAGAATCATCGACGCATCGCGCGAGGAGTCTTCGCAGATCTGGCAGCGCTCGTTCGTCGTCACCATCTGACACTGCCTGCAGTACTTCAAATCTGCCTTCAGACCGCTCAACGCGGCACCCAGCGTTTCCGGCGAACCGCGCGTGCTGCGAAGCAAATGAAACACCATGCGCTCCGCGCTCTTCATGCCGATACCGGGGAGTTTTTGGAACTCCTCGATGGCGCGGGTGATTTGCGGAGGGAGGAGAGACACGACGACGAGGATAGCGAAGAGCACGACGAAGAGACCAGGGACCGGAGACCGGAAAAAGCATAAAAAAATCGGGCCAGCCAACTTTCGTTAGATGTGCCCGAAGTGTTACCACCGGGCTGTTGCAGGATAACCTGTAGTCGCTGGATAACCAGCGAGTGGTTAATCCAGAACTAAGTCCTAGTGGATGGACCCATAATACTGCGTTATGACCATTTGTCAAACATATCGTCAACATGGCCTGGAAAGGCTTCTCGAAGCCCTATAGGCTGCTTTTGATGAAAACGGTGGCACAGAACCGGCGGGCAAAGTTCGACTACGAGATCGTCGAAACCTTCGAAGCGGGCATCCAGCTCCTCGGCTGGGAAGTGAAGTCGTGCCGCATGAATTTAGCCGATCTCTCCGGCGCGTACGTGTCGTTCGTCGGCGGCAAACCGGCTCTGAAAAAAATGTCGATCCGCGTGTATCCCTTCGCGGCGAACGCCGTCCTCGACGAC
>CAYGDM010000021.1:0-15967 GCA_964348685.1 uncultured Candidatus Peribacteria bacterium
ATGACATTCGCTCGCACATGCAGCCTCTCGCATGCGTCGCCCGTTGACGAGACGCTACCTGCATGCGCCGCTCCTGTTGCACCGCGATACTATTGATACAATTATTTGTTCAACTTTCCCCGCTTGCGTTGGCGGAGAGTGGTGACGTGCTCATCGTTCCTGTTGTCGCGTCCGGCGCGATCGCATCCGTTCCCGTTGCCGAATCGGGCGCAGTCCACACGATGCCGATCGCATCGGGTTCCATGGTTGCCCTTCCCTCTGTCGCATCCAGTTCACTGCTGCAGAGTGGTTCGGGCTCGACCGCATCGGGATCTGCAGTCGCATCAGGATCGTTTCTCGATCAACTGGTCGAGCCGTCGGTGGCGGTGCCGCCGCAATTGCCGGTCCGTGTCGTGATCACCGAGGTTGCGTGGATGGGGTCGAACGTTTCGACCGCCGACGAGTGGGTGGAAATTGCGGCCTTCGGCAGCGGAAGCAGAACGGCTCCGTACAGTTTGAGCGGCTGGACGCTTGTCTCCGTGAAAGCCGGCGTCGAGACGACGATCGCGCGCTTGAAGCCGGAGCATGTCGTTTCGTCTGGATCGGTGTTCGTAATCGCCAATAATCCCGCGGCATCATCGCGTCTTGCGGTGGAGCCCGCGCTTGTGACGACGGGGATGAGCCTGCCGAATACGCAGTTGCTGCTGCGCCTGAAAGACGGCTCCGGAGCAATCGTCGATGAAGTCGACGATGGCGTTGGTGCGCCGTTCGCCGGTTCAAACCCCAGTGGAGGAACGAAAGCAACGATGGAGCGCATCGCGCCATGGGGATCCGGGAGCGTCGTGACGAATTGGAAGACGGCCACGCTGTCGCTCGGGTTCGACGATGGTCCTGCGATGTTCGGTACACCTGGCGTGCTGGGTCCGTCGAAAGTAGTGGAAACGATTGATGACGGCGACGGCGATGAAAGCGGTGACGAAGATCTTCCGATCGGCGTTCCCGTCGTACCCGTAACCGCGCCACCGATCATGCGCTTTACCGAAGTTCTGTCGAATCCCATCGGCGCCGATACCGATGAGTGGGTCGAGATCGGATCATTCGATGTCATGCCGATTGATCTTACGGAGGTTGATCTGCGCATCGGGACGACACGCTTTCGGATTTCGGGAACGTTGCAGCTGGGCGAACACCGGCGATACGGAAAACTTCTATCGGGGTTATCGTTGCCGAATTCCAGCGGCACGATTGAGGTGCTCTGGCGCGATAAGATCATCGATGTCTGGACGTACGGCGAAACGGTCGAAGGGGTCAGTCTCGGCAGGGCCATGGATGGCGTGGTCACGTCGCAGTGCGTGCCGAGTCCGGATCTGCCAAACGCCAACGCTCCGCTTGATCCGCAAATCATCATTCAGACATCGAGCCCGAGCGCGGGGAAGCTCTCGCTCAACCTCGAAGCACGGGTGCCCGCCGGGTCGCTCGCAGGTGCGAGTTGTTCGTGGAGTTACCCCGACGGTTTTACGAACGCGAGTTGCAATCCGCCGTCGCACTCATTGCCGGGACCGATAACGGGCGACGTGTTCCTGACGGTTATCGATTACTGTGGCAATACGTTGATACGAACGTTGCACGTCGATGTCGCGGGGAAAAACGATCCGAAAGCGGAGGGCGAATCGTTCGCGTGCATGCCGACCGCGTTCACGGGCGTCGTGGTCTCCGAGTTCGTTCCGAACCCCGCCGGGGAGGAGGCGGACGGCGAGTGGATCGAACTCGCGAATCCGTCGGCCGAGATGAAACCCCTCTGCGGTTGGTCTATCGACGATGAAGAGCGGGGGAGCGATCCGTATCGCCTGGATCACGTCCAGATCCCGCCCGGCGACCGCCTCGTGTTACCCCGGTCCGAGACTGAGATCTCGCTGAACAACGATCGTGATGCGATCAGGCTGTTCTCACCGCTGCGAGGAGGGGGATCGGGCGCGATCGAGATCGTCCGGTATGAGGCGGCGTCAGAGGATGAGTCGTTCGCGCGCCGCGACGACGGCGTGTGGCTGTGGACCGATCCGACGCCCGAGGCGGCGAACGAATTTACTCCCGTCCGCTGGCCCGAGAGCGTGCAGGTCGAGGTCGTCGCAGCGATGCCGAATCCGGAAGGTAAAGATACGGAGGGCGGGGAGTGGATCGAGATCAAAAATACGACGAAGTACCCCTTGTCGCTGACGGGGTGGAGGCTTGAAACCGCGTCATCGGAGACGTCGTTAAACGGTATCATTCTCTCGCCGTTCGAGCGTTATCGTCTGGAGGACGTGCTGTCGCTTCCGAATACGGATGGGTACGTCCGGCTGGCCGATCGAGACAATGTCCCGGTCTCCACGTTGGCGTGGTCAAAAAGTGGAAATGGCAAAGAAATACAGCAAGCAGAAGCCAAAGAATATGTCGCGGATCTCTCATTTGTCGGAACGGACGATTGCCGGATGTGGCACCTCATGGACGTTGAAAAATCAGAGCATATAACCATCCACTCTGAACTTATTTTTGATGAAAATATTGAATGTAAAAATTCTATTTCAGACCTAATGAAAGGGCAAAAAATTGAACAAAAAATATATTCAGATTCAAAGACTAGCTCGGTGTTATTTTTGCACGGAACGGATATCGCATCGCTACTCCTCCGTCATGGCATCGCACGCGTCGATCCGAACGACGATGCCGTCTTTCATCAGCAGTATCTGCTCGATCAACACGAGGCGAGAAACGCACGCAGAGGGATCTGGGCGGATCATGAGGCGACTGCGTTGATAGATGATGCGATCACCTTAACGGCTATGCGCGAAACGATTGCGAGAGATGGCTTCCAGATTGAGTTTTCGCACGATCCCGGTGTGGTGCAGTCCGGCACGATTCTCGCAATTTCCACGAACATTCCGTCGACGATTTCCATCGCAATCGGCACGGGCGCACTGCAGCCGTATGTGGGTTCCGTGATGATCGATCGCGATGCCGTTCTGCATGTCGAAGCTGTCGCTGATATCCAAAATGCGGCTGGATCATATATTTTACATGAATCATTTCAGCCCTATGCAGTGATGAAAAGTCTATATCCTGAATTGCGTATCAGCGAGGTCTATCCGAGTCCGAAAACGGGCGAAGCGGAGTGGGTGGAGGTCTGGAATCCGAACGACGAAGCGGTGTCGCTCCTCGGCTGGACGATCGATGACGTTGAAGAAGGCGGCAGCAAGTCACTGCATATTTCGGGCGGGAGCGTGCTGCGGCCGGGCGAATTTTTCCGTCTCGAAAACCTCGCGATCGCCTGGAATAACGACGGCGATGACGTGCGACTGATCGCGCCCAATGGAAAGTTGTCGCATGCCGTTACGTACGGCTCCGTGAAGAAGGGGGCCGCCGTCGCGATGCTCTTTTCGGACGACGGTCGGCAGAGCGGCCAATGCCCGACGGTGCACGCCACGCCGGGCATGGAAAACCGGTGCTCGCAGGCGTTGCCGAAGGCGAAAAAACAGACGACGAAAAAGACGACAGTTGCAGAGAGAAAACATGACGTGCGATATCGGAATCTTCTTGTCGATCAAGTCAGAGAGCGCATGCAGCGTGCCATTTTCGGACGCCTAATTGGTGTTTCCACTGCCGCGTATTCATTTGCCTCTCTCATGATTTTTGTATGCGCCGTCGCACTCCTGTTGGTCTTATCCGGTGCCATTGCTCGATTCGTATGCATCCAGCGGGATTGTCCGTAAAGGCGATTTCTGCTATAATAATCCGATGCCTCCAGTTCCCGAACACATACAAACAGACGTGACGAACGAAATGGATCCGATCTTGCGTCGGACCCTCGCTTTGACGCCGGGTACTGCGATCACGCGCGACACACGGGCTGCTCTCAGTCGTCTGCTTCCGCCGAATGTCATGCAAACGGTGAACCGCGAGGCCAATCGCCCGACGCCTGCGGTGATCGAGAACATCTACCGCGTTCTTGGTGAAACACGCGCGCCGCTCCAGCCCTTTATTCATGTCGCCAATCCGGGAGCTGAAATTGCAGTTCCCGCTCGACCAGCCAGCGGAGGCATGCCCGCCCATCCGGCGTCGCGTCTGCGTGATCTTGTCAGCGATCCGAATACTCCCGCCGGTCGTAGCTTGCTGTATTTCCTCCATCATCTCATCGCGACGGGCACGGTGAATCCCGGAGATATTGAAGATATTTTATATGTGCCCGATACCGCGGCCCGCTCGATGATCCGCGAAATGCCGCGTTTCAAAACCTTGCTTCGTCAAATCCTCGACAATCGCGAGTATCAAAACATCGGCGCATCGGGAACGATTTCCGGCCCGCCGTATACGATCGCGGGAGAATCCGGAAGGCTCGGCCGGATCAATGCACAGATTGCCAATAGGCAGCAGCAACTTGAAACATTGCGCGCCGCCGCAACCCCGCCTGCGGACGCCGACGTTCGCGAAGGCCGGCTTTTGACCGACATCGCGACGCTCGAAGGAAAATTGTCCGATCTGGAAGGAAAGAGGGGCGAACTTCGTAATCACCTGGATCAGTTGAACAGGTCCACGCAGATCATGGTTTCATCGCCCACTCCGCCATGGACCGCTCCGATGCTCGAAGCATTCGCCAACAACGTAGCATTGCTCGATACCGCGGTGGGAATGATGAACATTCCCTACGGAGTGCACACGCATTCGCTTCGGGATGTGCTCGATGATAATTCCGCGATCGTACGCCGGGCGAAATGGGTCAATAGGAAGCCTGCGAACCGCTCATCGCAGAATTCGGCAGTGGTCCTTCGTCAGCTTGTTGAAGAATATGGCTACGAAAACGTGCGTTATTCCAATGAAGCCGAATTGAATCAATTCACGGATGAAATGTACACGCGTTTGACGGCTGAACGCGCGAACACCGGTCCGACAGGCGCAGAAGTTCCTGGTGATCCTGCCACTCCTGTCGCTCCCGGAACGACGAATCCCGCTGCCCCGGCCCCTGCTGGCGCAGCTCGTCCTGCTTCCGGCGCTCGCCATTCTTCCTCTAGCTCTTCCACTCCTTCTTCCTCCACCGCATCTTCTGGCCCTTCGCCCAAAGCGGCTTCGAGTTCCACCGGTTTCTCCATTAATCCGGTGAACTGGGTGAAGGGAGCATGGAGGAACAAAGGCTCGATGGCCGCGGGCGCCGTGGTCGGAGGCATCCTTATTCCCGTCGTTGGTGCCCCCCTCGGCGCGGCTATCGCTCCATGGGTGAAGAAATACTTCGTCGATTCCAAAGAACCCAAGAAACCTTCCGAATCCTGATATGAAACACACACTGCTCTTCGGCTCTTTTGCACCGCGCACCGAACGCGAAGCGCGGTTGTGCTTCCTGAACGTTCCAAATAACAATGCGCCGCAGAACACGATCACCCGCCTCGAAGGTATCGCGGATACCACGGCGAACGTTATCCAAACGGGTGCCGAAAAAGCGGTCGCATTCGGTCGCGATTTCCCCGTGCTCAGCACCGTCGTGAAAGGCATCTACAACGTCAGCCAGCAGAACATCGACGTGAAGACGCAGGAAAACCTCGTCGACCGCGCCGAGTGGGTGGACACTTTCCAATTCGACGCCACCGAGTTCTGGCTCACGAAACAGCCGCCGATCGATATCGATCGCACGCGCCCCGTCACGCCCAAAGTGCTTTTCCACGCCATGACGCCCGAGCAGCGCCGCGCAGTGTTCTTCGAGCACGTCGATTTGCTCATTCCGGAAGGTGTTCGAAAGGGTGTGGCGAAAGATCCCTCGTTCGCGTCTCCGGAAGTTCGTTTGGATGCCATCGGTGAAGACGGTGTCAGGTTGTACCGCCGCGCGATGGTCGGCATCCTTGGCATGGATAGGCTCGATGGAGAAAAGGATGCGCACTCTCTTGCGAAAACTTCTCTTGAGCAGCACTACGCGACCGGACATTTCCCCGGCACCGTCACCCGCGGATTCGAAAAGGATTACACCGAGGCGTTGCGCCGCAACTCGCTGACCGGCAAGGAGCCGTTCGCGACGATGCCGCAAGCGCTCTACGACAAGCTTCCTCCGTCCGGATTCAAAGGCGCCCTCATGCTCGGCGTCATCGACACGCCGAAGCTCCGGACAATGAATAAGATCTTCGTCGAACACGAGCACGATCTGCGCGTGTCGAAAGCGGATACCGCCCGTACGCTCGACGAGCTCGGCGGCATTACAAAAGCTCGTATGAGAAAAGAGGCCAAGGGCGTCGCCCAGATCTGGGGAGAGCTCGGCGGCTTTGAAAAAATCGCGCTCCTCGCCGCTGGCGCGTTCGCGCTCCGCACGAAGTTCGGTCAGGGCATCGGTATGATCTTCGGTGGCGCGTACTTCTTCCATAAATTCGTGTTGAAGGACAAGGACCCGCTCAAGTCGTGGTCCAACAACGCGAAGAACAACCTCATCAATCCTATCAAGGAGAAGCTCTCGCCGGTGCTCGGTCCGTACAAGGACGACCTCCTCGATCCGGCTGGCCGGTCGGATATCGTCCATCAGTTCCTCGATTCGAGCGACCGCAAGAACATGAGCCCCCAAGCGTTGGGTCTGTCCGTCATCCTCGATCTCCCGCTCGACGTGCTCGCTACTAATTTCAAGCCGACCGGATCCGGCACGTTCAGCCTCAACCTCGGGAACGGCGGCACCATCGACGATGCCGTCAGGATTAAGGATCCCGCGATGAACAGGGCGTACAGGGTGTTCACCTCGAGCCCGGACAACCGCAAGATGGCGACGGAAGCGATCGCGAACGTATTCTACCGCATCGCGAAGAGGAACCCGATGGAGCGGCGTCCCGTCGAAGTCATCGAGCGCGTCATGAACCGATTGCCGAGCGGCACGACGATGCTCGCATGGAGCGCGGAAACGTTGCGCGCGCCCGGCGGCGCCAGCTATACGCTGTTGCCCCACCGCGAGAGCGGTCAGATTCCGCAGAGCGGTCCGTCCGTTCCGGGAACGCAGGGTATTCCGAACGCGCACAAACCAGTTGCGGGCGTCATCTCGCAGGAAGATCTTCTCTACGCCGGCGAGCAGTACATTCGTCTCGTCCAAGCCGGGCACTCGATGGCGACAGGCGATGCGACCACGCTGCGTTCATTCATGCAGAAAGACATGGATCTTGAGAAGTACGAAAAGAAGGATAAGACGCCTCCCGGCCCGGCGAAAAATCCCGCGCCCGGACCCGCGCAAAACCAAAACCCGCCGGGACCGAATAACGCGGTTCCTCCCGGTCCGGCGAATAACCTTCCTCCTGGACCAGCAAACAATGTTCCTCCTGGTCCGGCGAATAATGCCCCCCCGGGCCCGGTGAATAATGTTCCGCCTGGACCTGCTCTTAACGTTCCGCCGGGTCCCGTTCTTAATCCGCCTCCCGGCCCCGCCGTGAATCCAGCTCCTGGACCGGTTCTCAATCCTCCGCCCGGACCCATCCTTAATCCTCCTCCGGGTCCTGTTGTGCCTCCGGCTCCTGGTCCTGCCGCTCCCGCGGCTCCCGGTGCCGCCCCGGCCCCTGCTCCGGGTCCCGTTGCACCTGCAGCTCCTGGCGCGGCCCCGGCTGCAGCCCCCGGTCCGATCGATCCCATGGTGCCTGGCCCCGTTGTGCCTCCGGCTCCCGGTTCGGTAGATGTTGATCCCGCTGGTCCCGCCGCTAATCCCGCTCCTGCACCCGTTGATATCAACCCGGCAGGTCCGGCCGATGCAGATCCCGTCGGCCCCGCCGCCGCGCCTGCGCCAGGTCCGTCGGCGTAATCATTCCGATAGGTGCGCATAGGCAAAGAGCCAAGTCCGAGGACCTGGCTCTTTCGCTGATCGTATCAGCTTCACACGGCCTGGATTGTTGTCAGGAACCTGCGCTCGCAACGATGGTTCCGTCTTTTCCGATCTCCACGGCAGGCGTTTCACGCTTGTCGGGGAAGGTCATGTAGATTTTCACGGTCTTGTCGGTCGCAGGGACGTTCATCACGTCGTTCGTGACGAAGACTCCCTTCGTGGGCGTTTCACTTGTGATCAATACCCAACGAGCACCGATTTCGGTCGGAGGCGGGAACGTGATGGCGTTTTCTGCGAATTTCACGCCTGCTACGTTTACCCCGCGGGGAGGCTCTCCATGGATCCAGTCATGCCAGTCGCCCGGCACGACGATGGCTCCGATGAGGAAGCCCGCCGCCACGGCAAGCGCTGTGGCAATCCATTCCATGGCTTTTGCTCCCGCATTTGGATGCACTGTTGCCATCTCAAATGCGAATCCAATGAGCAACAAGACCAGAGCGATAAACAGTCCAATCATCATCACGGTCGTCATCGTACGAATCTCCAATTTTTATCGCGTAGAAACCCCGCGACGATAGGTGACTGATTTCCATTGTTTTCCAGGACATGTGAAAGATCAGCTAATACGATAGTACTATATTATAAATATATGTCAATACCATAAAATAAGCGCAGGGGGACAACCCGCGCCTGTTTACCCCAGAGGGGCGGTAAGAGGAGAGAAAAGGGTGATGCCGCTCATGCGGCGTTACAGAGCCCTTGGCAGTGCGGGCACGTATGATCGCACTCGCATCCGTTGGGGCCGTTGCCGTCGGGGCATTCGCAGCCCCTACTCGGCGTGCCGGGTGGCACGAGCCGCACGCGATTGCGTGTATCGATGCTGGTGCTTCGATACTGGTAATTCATCGTCGGGGCGAACGTGGGAACGAGTCCCACGGGCGCCACCGCCGGAACGACCACCGGCTGCCGCGGTTGGAATATCATTGGATACCGATAATAGTTCCGCGGCGGCGGATACCCATAACGTTCGCAGTCATACGGACTACGCACCGGAACGGAAACCTCCTGACGGATATGACACCCGAATGACGCCGCACCGATTACCTTGTTGATCGCGTAATCGGCACGCTGTTGTTCCTTGGTCACATCGTCCGGACAGGCGTTCTGAAGAACGCCGCCGGTGTACGTGAAGCTCGTGCCGCACGCGTTGGAAAGGTTGAACCCGCCGACTTGGATCGTCGTGTTGCCTTCCGTTTGCGAGCAGCATTTCGCTTTCGGTTTCGGTTTGCAGCAGGGCTGTGTGCACGGTTGCTTGCAGCACGGTGCCGTCGCCTGCGCTTGCACGCTGGTGGCGGTGGTCTGCGAGTGCACACGTTGGCCTTGTAGCTTGCCGTTGATCGTGATCAGTACCTGCATGCGTGCGTCAACCGTTGTCGAAGGCGCTTCTCGGATGAGATACGCCACGAAGTACGCCATGTGCGTCTTTTCGTTGTTGTCGTAACGACCCCGTCCCACCGCGAGGTGGATGAGGTTCAGCGCCGCGTATTCACGCTGCACTGCGACCGTTTCTTCTTGGCGCGCCACGATCTTCATACGGTTTTGGATCTCGGTCGCCAAAAAAACGACTTCCGAGTGGTCCAATGCGACGTCATTGCTGACGGTCGTCGTCGTTTGCAGGGATTGCAATGCCCGAAGGCGATCGCATTCCTCGCATCCGAACGCCATGTGTGCACATTCGCTCACAAGCAGTGCGACGGCGATCCCGAGGATCGCCCATAGTTTCATGTTCATGTTCGATTTCTCTCTCTAAAACAGGTTTGGAATTGTCCCCCCACGCGATTCTGCTTCTTCCGTGTCCCGCGGAAAAAACGCTCATGCGCGTCCGTGCTTCGTAAGGATGTGTAAAAGAAGCAGGAATACGTGGGGTGTACGCGATGCTGTGAAGGTGCACGCGAAAGTACATCATAATATACTTTTATGAGATTTTGTCAATTATTTAGATTTTGGCTCAAATGAACCCTTCGATGTGCAGATCCTGCTTGGGAACGCCCCATTGCTCGAGCGCCAGCGGCTTCACTTCTTTCGTCATGTCCGGGTTGCCGCACGCGTAGACGATGCGCTGCGCGAGATCCGGTGCGAGGAGCGGCGCGAGCGTTTGTACGCGGCCCCTGTGTCCTTTCCAGTCGTCCGGCCCGCGCGTGAGTGTTTGGTAGAATGAGAAGCGTTCATGTTCTTTCGAGAGCGTTTCGAATTCGTCGATCCAAAACAATTCTTCTTCCGTGCGGACGCCGAAGATGAGATCGATTGAGTGCTGTTCGTCGCGCCGGAGCAACTCTTTGATCTGCGCCCGGAACGGTGCGACGCCTGCGCCGGTCGCGAGGAAGAGGTACGGTTTGTGGCTGACGTGCGGCAGGACGAAGTTGCCGAACGGTCCTTGCATCGTGGCGTGCATGCCTTCGATGACAGCCTGTTCCACCCACATGCTCGAGCGCCCGCCCGCTTTCAGCTTCACCGCAAGCAGGATGTCTTTTTCGCCCGGCTCCGATGCGATCGAGTACGCGCGCGTTTGGATGTCTTGGAGATTCTCGAGGAGCGGAACGTCGAGTAGGACGAATTGCCCGGCTTTGAACGTCCAGTTTTCCGGTCGCGTGAAACGTAGCTGGTATGTGTCTTTCGCGATCAGCTTTTTCTCTGTGCAGGTGATGGTATGACGAGGGATTGGCATAGGAGAGCGATCAGCTTAGAGGTGGATCACGTCGCGGAACAGGTCCTCTTCCGGTGGAAATGTCGGTACCCACCCTGCGAATGAGCTTCTCGGCAGTCCATGATCGCGCACGATCACGGCCGGCGTCGCTTGCGCCGCGTTTCCCATGAGCACGCTCGACGCGGCGGCAAGTTCATCGGCGATGGCGTCGCTTGTGATTTTCAACGGCCGGCCGAAGAGGTCCGGCGTGCCGCGTTCATCGCGTACCGGGTCGACCCCCGCGCAGGCGAGCGCGTACGCGTCGATGCCTGAGCGAAGAGGGGAGCAGCGGCTGTCGATCACAATGACAGCGCAGCCGAGTTCTTTCTGCAGTCGCTCCGCGCTCGCGGCGGAATCTTTCGACCATCCGAGCGCCGTGCCCTCCGGCACGTTCGATTGGTCCATGCCCGCGTTCGCCGCGACGATCCAAATGTCGGGCAATGGATGCACGACGCAGAGCAATGCGCCGGTGCATCGTCCGACGACGCGTCCGCCCATGCGTGCGGTTTCGTCGAGTACCGCTTGGCAGAACTCCGGCGATCGTCCCGTTTTTTCCGCTTCGGACCGGGCTGCATCCGAAACAGCGATCGCCGTGAGATCGACGAACGCGTCCTCGCACGTGGCGACGACTTTGGACGTGATGACGATGATGTCGTCGCTTCGGATATCGCCCGCTTGCTTCAGCGCGGCGGCGAGATCGTCGCCCGCGCGGAGGATGTCGGTTTTCAAAGGTATGAGCTCCATGATTACGGCAGGGGATACGGATCGGTCGTCACGATCGTCGCGTCGTCGTCGCGCGTGCCGCTCGGATGCGAGATGGTCGTGGTGTGCACCGTGACCGGCACGCCTGACGGATTGTGCAGCGTGATGCGTCCGGGGAACGGCGCATCGAAGCGGACCGTTGCGCCCCCCGGGATCGTCCATTTTATAAATTGCAGCTCTTGGGGTTCGCCCGTCACCGATGCGAGAGGGGCGCCGCGTACTTCTTGCCGTTTCCACATGTCGGGCAGATGCAGGGCGATTGTGCCGCTGCCGTTGTGGCTGATGTCGAAGACGTTTGACCCAGACGACGCGAAACGGACGATGTCGAGCGTCACCGGGAAGGTATGTTCTATAGCGATATCGGTTGCCGGACCGGGCATCGATTGGTCATACGAAAGCCATGCCGCAGGGGCCCCCAAGAGGAGTGTTAAACAGAGGGCGAGGAAGCCGATCTTGACATGCGAAGCGGTCACGCGCCGATTGTATAGATAATGGAGGACTTTTGCTCGCGATCGTGCGCGGTTCGTGGTACACTACAGACGATCTATGGAGTTCGATCCTCATACCATTCATCACATCCTCCAGCGCATCCGTCAGCAGATGCGGTGCCCGCAGTGCGGGGAGAAGGTTCCCGTCGAGATGGCGTCGGTGCGCATCACCGGCGACGATTTCCTCATCATGCAGCTCAAGTGCGAAGCGTGCGACGCCTATATCGTGCTGCACGCATCTCTCCAGGGTATTAAGAATCTCTCGTCGCCCGCTGCGGAGAAAGATGCGTTCAAGAACGCGTCTTCTGCGATCAAGGGTACTGAATTCGACGTCGAGGATTTGCAGCGCGCGATCGAACGTGCCGCCGGTTCGTTCGATCAGTTGTTCGACGGTGGGAAGAAAGTAGACAATGCCTAATATATGAAGAAGATGTTGCTTAGTGCACTGGCAGTCGTGCCGCTGCTTTCCGCATGTTCCGGCATGACCGGGCAGGTGCAGGAAACATTGAGTGGTGCCATCGCCCCGGTTCGGGATGCGATCGACGAGGCGACGCGGCGTGCGAACGAGGTTGGAGAGGGTATTAACCAGGTTTCTGACGGCTTGGGGAGGGTGCGTGGAGCGTTTGCTGGGTCGGGGACAACGTTCTAGCCCTTCGACAGGCTCAGGGTGACAAATATGGTGCCATTGCGAAAATGGCTCTTTTTTGGTACAATGATTCGATATGTCCGACACAAAAAATTCGATGCCGGCGTTGCCCACGGGGAAAGAATTTTTCAACGAGGTGATGGGTGCGATCGAGCCGGACCTCGTGTTGGACGGTAAGGAACTCCAAGCGAAGTACGTTGGTGAAGCCGAGGCCGATCGGGCCGCGCGTTTGGCGCGCTACGAAGCTGCATTTGAACAGTACGACAAAGCCGCCGCCGCGAAGCTCGCTGAGCTGAACGGCAATGTCGGTTTGTCCGTCCGGACACTTCGAGCTGGCGCCGAAACGGCCAGCCGCGGCAGGGAAAAGACGGATCTCACGACAATTGAATCCAATTTCGGCATCGCCGCATGATGCATCCGCTTTTCCCCGAACGGCCGTCCCTCTTCCGCGAAGCGCGCCTCGTGCATTTCGCGCAAAATGGCGGTGGTGCGGAGCAGCCGGGTCAGCAGCCGGAAGGCGAAAAGCCGCTCGATACGAAGATGAGGCTTGATAATCCGGAAGCCATCGACGCCGCGAAACGGGTGCGCATCACGACGGCGGACGATGCGTTGGTGGGGATCGGCGACGCGACGCAGGCGTCGCTGAAGAATATCGCCACGTTGGAATTTAACGAGCTGAAGGGCGATAAGACCGAGCAGGCCGATCTCGAGAAAGCCGCGCAGACGGTTCAGGATCGTTTCTCTCATGCGGATATCCACGCGACGTTCGTCGTGAACGCCGACAAGTCGGTGACGTGGGATTTTCAGCCGCTTGAGGCGAAGGATTCCGACTTCGACGTGAGCATTCCTGCGGAACTTCGTCAGAAGATGAAAGATGTAATTAATTCCGCGTCGCCCGGCACGGAGCTGGTATTCAAGGAATTCATGAAGGGTGCCACGATGGAATCGTTGGACGCGCTCGTGAAGCTGCAAGATTCAGATTCTTCCCGAAAAGGCATCACGTACGCGCTGAACAGCATGGACTGGAGTGGCACGAAAGAAAGCGTTGATGCATCCATCGCTGCTATTCCCGACGCGCAGCAGAGTGCCGCGATCACTGCGTTTCGTGAAGCGTTCGGCGATGCGAAGATCGCGCAGCTTCAGTCGTCGATCAAGCGCGTCGGTGCGGAGAAGCCCGAAGAAAACGTGCTCGCGAATCCGCAGCAGCAGGAAGCGCTCGATAAAAGGCTCAGCGTAAACATTTCCAAGATGAAGGACTACGAAGTGATGCGCATCCAGGGTCAGATCATGCAAAATTTTGGCGTGAACGTGAATGTGGAAGGCGAAGGCGACAGCCGCAAGCTCGTCGCGGAGCCGTATAACCCGGAATCCGCGAAAATGATAAAGTTCATGGGCATGATCACGGTCGTGATGAGTTGGGTGGCGCAGTTAAGGGAAATGAAGGACCGCATGGAGGGAAAGTCGACCGAAAAGGCGAAGGCGAAGCCGGGCGAAGTTCCCGTCGTGCCCGGTGGCAACCCCGAAACACCCGCTCCCGTGGAAAATCCGGAAGTCGGTGCGAAGAAGAAAGGTGCCGATATCCTGACGGCCGCGGCAGCTACGAAAGCAGGTGACGCGTACACGTTGGATCTCGCGCAGTTCGGTGACGCCACGTTCTCGTTCGATGCCGGCGTGTGGAAAATCGCGCAAGGCGGCGATCCGATCGTTGAAGTGAAGGAAAACCAATTCAGCGCTCCCGTTCCCGCCACGGCCGAACAGACGGCGGAAATCGACAAGCTGAACGCGGTCTGCAAGGACCTCGCGAAAGTGAACGACGAAACGAAGGCCGGGAAAACAGAGGTTAAAAATGCCGACACGAAGAAGACACTGGAGCCGTTCAATAACGGAAACACGTCATTCGAAGCGGTCGCGGTGAATGAGACGACGTTGCGCATCGATATCAAAGATGCCGCTTCATGTACGCCGACGATCTTGAAAAAGAAGTGCGATGCCGTCGGTTTGACGGGCGCCGTGCGCGAAGGGGAGAGCGTCGTGATCGAGAACACTCCGAAAAATATCGCCGCGTTGAACAAGCTCAACGACGCCGTCCGCAAGGATCCGGAAACGCTGCAGCAGTTGCAGCTCCTGTCGTTCGCCGAAGCGATCGATATCGCCGATCCGGGCTACGGTCTCGCCGCGAAGGTAGAGGGAGTGCCGTCCGGCTCGCAGATGGCGAACCAGATCATCGCGTACCTCGAGCGCGAGCATGCCGATCCCAATGCAACCAATTTCATGGTGCTCAGCAGCTTCGGTCAGACGAAAGACCATCTGTTCCTCAACGACGGCTGGGTAGACGACACCAATCTCGTGTGGGGCTTCAAGAGCATGCTCGGCAAATCGCCGCAACTTACGCAGCAGGCCCTCAGTGCTATCACCGAGGATCGCACAGTGGTCACCATCTCCGCCATGACCGAGAGCATCGCGAAGACGCAGTACGTGCTATTCCAGAAGGAATTGGTACGTAGCATGAACGCCGTCGCAAAGCACTTTAAGGCCTAATGTAAGCGGTTTGAGGCCTTCAAAAGAGGGGCGTTTTCTGCTATACTTCTTTGATGCCTTCGCGTCACGACACCGCCGCGCTGTTGCCGCAGATTTGGCTCCTCGGAGCCGAGGTTTTCGCGCGTGCGGAGGCGATCGTCGAGCAGGGGACGGCCGAACAAGTGGAGGCGCTGCACATCACGCTGAGCAACGTCGTCGCCTACCAAGATTCGCTCCTGCGGTCGGTGGTCGCCGTCGATCCACAGTTCAACGACAAACTTTCGTCCGCGCTCAAGACCGCCGCGTCGAAGATCGGCCACGATTCCGACATCGCCGATGCCGCCGTCGCGGAATCCCTCCTCGCTTCGTAACCCATGTTCACACAGCTCTTCAATCGTCGGCTCCAAATCGAACGCGAAGCGCGTCTCCTTTCGTTTGCAGGCGAGGTGAAGCTCGACACATCCAACATCGATCCGAACGCGGCAGCGAAGCTTGCCGAGAACGGCGAAACGAAGGACGCGAAGGAGCAGCTCACGCCGGAACAGGTCCAGAAGCAGCGTGTCGAGGAAGCGGTGAAGGCGGCTAACGATACGATCGCTCGCCACAACGATTTTGCCGCGAAGCTCTCACCCGACATGCAGAAGGCGATGCGGACGGAGCTCGGGTCGTTCATGGCCACGACGATCGAGAGTCATGACCGAAACGGCGTCGCCGGATTGAATAAAGCGGAGTTCGACGCGTACAAAGCCAACGCCAAGAATGAAATCGATGCACTATTTACCTCGATGGGTTCGCAGTCCGCTGAGGCGCAGAAGAAGGCCGAGCAAGAAGCGAAAACGGCGTCCACAGTTGCCGAGAAATCCGCCGGCGAAGGCGAGCTGAAAGGGAAAACATTTGAGCAGATCGAAGCCGAGCTGACGGGTAAGAAGCTCGATTCCGTCGAGGCGATCGCTGCGATCGAGCTGACGTCTGAGAATCCCGCCGAGCTTCAGAAGCAGCTCGCTGTGTATCAGCAAAACGTGCAGGACGTGAAC
>CAYGDM010000022.1:0-15061 GCA_964348685.1 uncultured Candidatus Peribacteria bacterium
CTGTCGTTGCGTCCCAGAGTAGCTTGCTGTTGTTGGCGTCGTCACAATCGCTGAGGCCCGCGCCGGAGAACGATTTCGTGGCGTAGAGCGTTACGCCCGAAATTGTTCCCGCTACGGCGAGCTTCGCTTTCGGAGCGGCCGTTCCGATACCTACAGAGTCGAGTGATGCGTCGAAGAAAGCGAGGTTCGCGTCGGTATCGCCCTCGATGCGCAGGTCGACGTTGCGGCTTTGTTCATTGAACACGGTCGCACCGCTTGTGCTAAACATGATGTTTCCGGAGCCGGATTCGAAGCCCTTTGTAAGTTTGAGCGAACCGCTCATGGCGGCGTCGCCGAATACGTACAGTGACTGTGCGCCAAGTCCTCCTTCGAACCAACCATTCACGGCACGGAAACTTGTTCGAACATCAAGGCTCGTCGTCTCAAGTCCCCCCACTTCGAGTTGTTGGATGTATGCACCTCCGAGATCGAACGTCTGCAGGCTGTTGCCGGAGAAGTTGACGACGTATGCATAGCGCCCCACGATGCTGACACCGATCGCCCCATTGCCCGTTTTTACACTGTTCACGAGTGTCGGGAGCGCGGGGTTACTCACATTGACTGCTATCAACCGTCCTGTGGTGCTAGCCGTGAGGTACGCGTAACGGCCCTGGATTTCGACATCGGAGAATGCTGAAATTCCGTCGGTATACGTTCCGACGATTGCGGGTGCCGCTGGGTTTTTGACATCAATAACGTCAAGAGTCGAATAGATGCCGCTCGTGACGTAGACGTACCTTCCTTGTACGGCGATACCTCCGTCGCTGTTCGCTGCGACGGATCCCGCGACAAACGGAACGGATGGATTATTGATATCGATGACCTGCATGCTCGCCGCTGTGTTGACGTATGCGTAATGGCCCTGAACGACAAGGTCGTACGGCGAGCTGTCCGTTGAGATGCTGCTGACAGCGACAGGTGCGGATGGGTTGGCGATGTCGATCACGTGGAAGACACTGCCTCCAAGGTTCAGTACGTAGGCATACCGTCCGGCGACAGCGACGTCTCCGGCGGTCGCTACCGTGATCGAGCTGATATGATCCGGTCCTGAGGGGTTGGAGATATCGTAGATGCGAAGTTGGTTCGATGAATATGCCGTCACGTAGGCGTAATTTCCCTGAACGGCCACGTAGTAAGGATCGCCGCCCGTGATCGCGATTGATCCGACCGACACGGGCAGAGACGGATTCGAAACGTCATAGATATGCAGCGAATCCGAGGTGTCGGTCGTGATGAACGCGTAGCGGCCGTGGACCGTGACGTCTGTCGGGGCAGAGCTTACGGTGACAGTGCCCTGTGCCCTCATCGGCATGGCGCCGGCGACGTGCAGCTGCGTGATCGGGGTACGCGTACCGATACCGATTCCGCCAGAACCTGCGGCGGTGCTGCCGGAGCCGTTTGCGTCCACGTAGAAGAGTGCATTGTTCTTGGTGCCGAAGATGCCAAAGTCCACGTTCTTGAGGCCGGTGTTGAAGAACCCAGCACCCGACGCACTGATCGTTGCGGCGCCACCGCCGGCGTTGAATGTTTGGCCCGACGCGGTTCCCTTCCAGGACAGTGCGCCCGAGGAAGCGAGAGAGTTCGCTGCTTGTACAACAGCACCCGTGACAGTCGTGTTCAATCGGAACGATGCGGTGCTCAAGTTGAGACCCTGTCCCGCCGTGTAAGTCGTTCCACTGTCTGTGCCGCACGAGAAGCGGCCGGTCGCGGCGTCCCACAGTAGTTTCGAGGTGCCCGCTGTATCACAATCGCTGAGGCCCGCGCCGGAGAAGCTGCGTGTGGCGTAGACGAATGCGCCGGAGATGCTGCCGACGACGTCGAGTGTTGCTTTGGGCGTGGTCGTGCGGATACCGATGCTGTTGGTCGTGGCATCGACGGATAGTGTGGAAGTGTCGATTGACAAACCGTTTTGTCCGCCAAGCAGTTCGAAGTTTGTATCATTTTGGAATTCCACAGATCCTGCACGGACGATGACGAAGTCCGATGAGCTGTCTCCAAGCGAGGTTTGGCCGGCGATAGTCGCAGCTCCTTGAATTAGAAGAGTGGAGCCGGAAATGGCGCCGACGACGTCGAGCGCAGTGTCGGGCGTTGCCGTTCCGATACCCACGCGATTGTTCCCCGCTTGGACGACGAACGTGCTGCCGTCGATGTACGCGCCGGATTCCGTGAGAATGGCGCCGCTTGCCGCCAACGAACCAGTCGTGTGCACATCGTCGTTGAATTCGAATCGGTCGAGCGAGCGGTTGAACGTGAGGGTTTTTGCAAGTGTGTCGCCGAAGCGCAGCACCACGTCCGCTGACGTGTCATCATCGTCGATCGCGAGGAATGCCTCGGTGTTCACGAAGATGGTTGGATTGAACGAACTCGCTGCCTCGGCCGTTTCCACGAGAGTGATTGGCCCGCGAACCAGCGACAGTAGGAATACTGCAACTGTTAGGGCAGCAACGCGGCTGCGAGTGCGCGATGAAATGTTTGTGTGTGGGCGAAGCATTGAAATCTGTTTATTATAGCACAAAAGTCGTCTTTTTGCTCTTGTGAAGAATTGCGTTATGGCAGAAGTAGTTTTTAATAATCTATGTGTGATCGAAATGCAGCTAGAATTGCGTTATGAAGCGTTTGAAGTTGCCCTCCACAATGCCGTTCATCACGAAGATCATCGTGAAGCTGGCTCCTCGGATCGGCGCGAAGGTCCTCGTGGAACCAGAGTTCGGCTACGTCGGGCAGATCACGTTCAAGAACGGCACGCGTACGTTCTTTCGGAATCGCAATTCGAGCATCAATGCGCACGGCGCCGTTGAGATCGCACGCGACAAAGGCTACACGTCATTTTTCCTCCGCCATCTCGGCTACAACGCGCCTGTCGAACAGACGTTCTTTTCCGACGCATGGTGCAAAAAAACCGGTAGTCCGCGCAATGTTGCTGCGGCCGCGGTATACGCATCGACGATCGGGTATCCCGTCATCGTGAAACCGAATCGTCTCAGCCAAGGCGTGCTCGTCGTGAAGGCGTGGAACGCGAGCGAAGTGAAACGCGTCGTGCGCGCGGTGCACAAAAAAGACGGCGTCGCGCTCGTGCAGAAGTTCATTCCCGGAAAAGATTACCGCATCGTGGTGCTCGATGGCGCAGTCATTTCCGCGTACGAACGGCGTCCCCTCTCGATCATCGGTGACGGCAAGAAGACAATCGCACTTTTGCTCAAGGAAAAGCAGAAATCCTTTGATCGCGATGGCCGGGATACCGAACTGAATCTCGACGATTTTCGGTTTCTCTGGAAGTTGAAGCGGCTGAAATTGTCGCTGAAATCCGTCCTAAAAAAAGGCGAAAAAATCTCACTCCTCGATAATGCGAATCTCTCCACCGGAGGCGACTCGATCGACGTGACGAACGACGTGCACCGCGACTACCGCGCGCTTGTTCGCCGCGTCGCGCGCGACATGGAGCTGCGCCTCTGCGGCATCGACATTCTCACGTCCGACATTTCGAAGCCGCTCGACCCCGCATACGTCATCCTCGAAATCAACGCCGCGCCGGGGCTCGACCACTACGCGTCGTCCGGTGCGAAACAGCAAAAAATCGTGGAGGGTTTGTACATGAAAGTCCTCCTCGCGCTGGAGAAGGGCGCACGGTGATGATGGAAACCTATGGCAGGCGCTGTAGGGATCGAACCTACGACCTTCGGTTTTGGAGACCGACGCTCTACCAACTGAGCTAAGCGCCTATTGAACGGACCGGGATGAGGATAATGGTAATGAACCGAGCGATATACTTGATTCGTCATCGCAAGCGATGCCGGGGCAACTGAGCTAAGCGCCTAAGGCTTGCGCAGAGTACCGCCTGACGTCGGTTTCGGGAAGGGCGTCTGCGGTACCGTATATGCGGTGCGTTGGATGGATTCAGTCCCCTATTTCTGGTACAATGTCTTGATGTATCTACATCTGAAAACGGACAGGCCCCTGCGCGCGATGAGCATCGGCATGCTTGCGCTGGTGCTGGTCGTAGCCGTGCTGTCGCAGGTTCCCGTTGCCGCGATGGGCGGTCCCGATTCGTCGCAGTATACGACGCGCATTCTCGAAGAGCGTTTGCATGATTTGCGTACGGAACAAATCGTCCGCTCGCGCCGCGAGGAAATTTTGCGCACGCAGCTCGCCGCGTTCGATGATGTCGATGTGTTGACCGACGAAATGCGCGTTGCTCGCGATGCACTCTTGGAATTGCTCCTCGATCGGTATCGCGCCGAAGATGAAATCGCAGCGTCACTCCGCGAGTTGTGGGATGCCCAGGACTACGCGCAGCGCGCATCGCGGAAGCCTTCGCGCAGCGAAAAAAATGTCGTCTTCGCATGGCCGGTGGAACCGACGCTCGGCGTCTCCGCGCACTTCGACGACCCCGGCTATCGCGCGCGATTCGGGTTCGCACATCGCGCGATCGACATTCCCGTGAACCAGGATTCCGTCGTGCGCAGCATTGCAGACGGCGTCGTCGAGAAAATCTCCGACCAGGGGATGGGCTTTAACTCGATCGTCATCCGCCACGATGGCGGTTATTCCAGTCTCTACGGCCACGTGACGGAATTCCTCGTCGAAGAAGGCGCTGAAGTGGCGAGGGGTGAAGCAATCGCGAAGAGCGGCGGCATGCCCGGTACGAAGGGCGCGGGAAACATCACGACCGGCCCGCACGTGCACCTGGAAATGTTGAAAGAAGGTGAACACATCGATCCCCTGTTGAAGTTGCCCGAGGACGAAAGGGTGTAATTACGATAGCTCGATCGACCCTACGTGCCCGTGCGCTCCCATCTGTTTCATGATGGCATGCGCAGCGCGTTCATGCTTGCGGACCATGGTCATGCCGATCTGCCCCGGGTGTTCGGCGGCGGTGTCGACGATCAACGTCCCGTAGCGGAACAAGTAGCTGAATAGCCCGGCGTACTGCGGTTTCACGTTCGTGATCGAACCGTAGCCAACTTGGTTCACGCTGCGGCCGAGCAGGTGTTGGTTTTGGAAAATCAGGCGCATGTTCGTGACGTAGATGACGTCGTAGCTGTAATCGAGCCACGTGCGCCAGAAGAGCACGAACGCGAACAGTAGCAGCGTGACGCCGATCGCGATGCCGATGGGGTTGCCTTCGGTGGTAATGAACGCGCTGAACGCGGCGGTCACGGCGACGACGCAAGGGATGCAGCCGAGGAGTAAGACGAGCGGGTGTTTCGTTGCGACGAAGGCGATCTGTTCCTCGGGTAGGAGTCCAATGCCTCGTTCGAGCGAGCGTCCTTCATCGGACTGCGCCGAGGGCTCCACTTCGCCGAGTTTAAAGAAGCGCACGAGGCGCAGGATGCGGACGTACTCGGTACCGAACACGCCCGCGTAGAACGGCACGATTGAGAGCAGATCGATGATGCCCCAGAACGAGAAGATGTATCGGAAGCGTCGCGGCGCGCTGTAGATGCGCAGCAGGTATTCGATCGTGAATACGCCGACGATGCATGCTTCGATGATGTGGATGACGTCGAGGAACGATTGGAAATCTTCGACCCATTCGAGCGGGATCAGAGCGACCGAGACAACGATGAGCAGCGAGAGCGTCGCGTTGAACATCCGCCCCAGGCGTCCGCGCCCGTGGTGAAGCACCGCCCACACGCGTTGACGTCGTTGAATGCCGCGGAGGGACGGGTCCCAGGTGTGCATGGACCGTAGTATACGCTACTTAGCGGATCATTATTGCAGAGCGATGAGTGCGACAGACAGAAGAAAGGCGACGACGCCCACGATGATCAGGGTGCCGATGCTTCCGAGCAGGAATCCCTTTCCCCACGGGCGGTATTTTGGGAAGAAGAGGGCGACGAATGCCGCAAAGATGAGGATGCCGCCAACGCGAGAAGTTGCATCCACGGCGGTATTGGTAAGGTTGAGGGCGAACGATAACGCCGCCGCTGCGAGGCCGATGATGAGCGCGATGCCTTGCTGGCCGGAGAAGGGGTTTTTCATATGGAAAGGACTATAGCCGCTTTGTTCTGGAACGCCAAAGCAGTGGCTGCGACGGTAACGCTTGCATCCCTGGTAAGCCAGGTGGGTGGCCGCATCCCCGGACCACGGCCCGGAGAGAGTAGGCTTCCCGATGCAAAAGTAGGAAAGAAACGTATACCGCCCTGGCCGACTGCCGAGCGGGATTATCGTACGCGATGCGTCTCTCACTTCAACGAAAAAGTCATGGCATTTCTGTAGCCTTGTTGCAGAAATTCTTTGTCGCCGCCGCGCAGCGAATACCAGCGGTCGACGGCACATTTCGTGCAATCGGGATGCCGTTCGATGTTCGTTGTTTTCACGCCGAGCGATGTCCATTGGTCGTCGGCGATCGCGGGAAGATCGGCGAGGCGTCCATTGAAGAAGCGGGGATCGATGCCTGTGAGTTCGGCGGCCGGATCAGTGAACTCGGCGCAGTGTTTGCAGAGCGACGGGCCTGCGCCGACGATCAATCGCGCGGGGTCGGTGCAGAATTCTTTTGTGAGTGCGCCGACGAAGGCGGGGATCGCGCCGTTCACGATGCCGCGCCACCCGGCGTGGAGCACTCCCCCGCTGTGATGTTCCGGATCGTAGACCGCGAAGATCTGGCAGTCGGCTCCGCGCGTGTGGAGAGAGAGACCGGCGATGTTGGTAGTGAGGCCGTCGACGCCCGGCACGCGGGTCTCCGCAGCGTCCTGCACGATCGTGGTTACGTTGCCGTGCACGTGCTCGCCGCCGACGAGCGGCAGTTCTTCCGTTTTACGCAGGGCGGCGTCGCTCGAGATCCCGTCGTCGCGTCCGTAGAGCCGCACGCGCACGCGGTTTTCATAGGGCCGGAAGATCGCGAACGGATGCTCGATCATGCGCGTGTGAACGTACCGTTTTGGAAGCGGGCGTAGGCGTCCGCCACGATCGCTTTGACGGTCGTTTCGAAGTCCGATCGTTTGCATTCGTGCACGCGGTCGCGGATCGCTTGGCGGTCCCACGCGTGCGCTTGGAAGTGCGCGATCGCGGCCAACAGACTCGCTTTCGACTGCTCCGGAAAGAGGATTGAGCTCACGTTTTCCTGCGTCAGGTCCAGCGCGCCGCCGGCTTTGTACGCGATCACCGGCGCTCCGCAGGCCTGTGCTTCGAGGAGCACGATGCCCGCGTCTTCTTCCTGTGGGAACAAGAGCGCGTCGGCGTTCGCGTAGAGGGCGGGCAGGTCCTCGTCCTTCACGTATCCGAGGAATTCCACCGTCGGGCCCGCGAGTTTTTTCAGACGTTCCATGTCTTGCCCCGAGCCTGCGATTTTTAAGCGGAAGTTCGCCGCATTCGCCGCTTCGATGAGCAGATCGAACCGCTTGTAGGGTACAAGTCGTCCCACGGCCACGAAGTACGAAGCGTCGCTGCTCGTCTTTGTCGGAATATCGAAGTACCGGTCATCGACCGGCGGGTGCACGACGACGCTTTCACGGCCGTACACGTCTTTGATGCGCTTCGCCGTCGTCTGAGAATTCGCGAGGAAGACATCGACGCGTTTCGAGGTCGTGAGGTCCCACGCGCGGAGGCGTTTCAGCTGCCGTTTTACGAGCGGCCACAGGACACGCGGGATTTTGAAATCGCGCAGGTAGTCGTCCTCCATGAACCACGCGTACCGCATGGGCGTGTGGCAGTAGCAGATGTGCAAAGCGCTTGCGGGTGGCAGGACACCTTTTCCCACGGCGTGCGACGAACTGAGTACGACGTCGTACGCGCGCAGGTCGAACGATTCCATCGCGCGGGGCATCCACGGCAGGAGCGGTTGGTGTTTTTTCAAACGGCGAAACCATCGCTGCAGGTAGCTCGTTCGTACGTCTGACCTCGCCAAAGCTCCGGCGGACAAGTCGGCAGCAACCGTCGTGAAAATGGGCGCATCGGGAAACGCATGGGCGAACGCGCCGACAACTTGTTCGGCGCCGCCGGCGGCCATGATCCAATCGGCGGTTAGTGCAACCCTCATGGGAGCATGATACACAGACCTAGTTCGACTCGCTCTTATCCTCTTCTCCCCTTTCCCTCGAGGGAAAGGGGGTCAGGGGGTTTGGGTGGAGGAACATTTGGCGCGGAGCGCTATGATACATGCCGTGCTCAGGTCCCCGAAGCGTCTCCCGGCACGGTACAACCGTCGCGTACAAGATCGTACGCGTGATCTTGTGCAGCGCCGCCACGGCCGCCAGCGGCAATACGCCAAGCAGAAGTGGACGCGCCTTTTCCGTAAATCACGCGAGCGCTGGTTGAAGGGCTGGATGGTCGCGGTGCGTTATTCGCCGTGGATCCTCCTCGCGCTCGTGTTCGTATCGGCGGGCGTCGTCATCTTCTCGCCGCTCGTGGAAGTCCGCGAGATCCGCGTGGTGCGGAGCGATCGGCGCGTCGACGTCGAAGCGGTTCAGCGATCTCTTTCGCCGCTGTTCGGCGAACATCTTCTCTTCGTCACGCAGAAAAACGTTCTACCTCTCCTCGAAGAGTCCGTGCCTGATCTCCGCGCGGCGGTTATCGACAAGCAGTACCCTTCCACACTCATCCTGCGCCTCGAGCTGCAGCCTGTCGTGGCCTTGCTCCAGATCGTCGATCCGAGCGGCACAGTCTCCCCTGTCGCTACGGGCACGGGTGAGGATGTGCTCGGCGATTACCTGACCGCCGACGGCATGTACGTCGTTTATCCTGCGTCTTTGGTGCAGAGCGGCACAGGTGCCGCGGTCGTGCGCATCGTCGATTGGGGCGTGCGTCCGGAACCGTGGAAGCATCTCCTCGATATTCGGATTCTCGAGCGCATGGCGCAGGCCGAGCAGCTTCTGAACGCGCAGTTCGGCGAAACGATCAGCCAGCGCGCCGTGTACCTGCGCTCGCGTGAGTTCCACCTTCAAACGAGCAAGCACTCGCTGTGGCTCGACATGCGTAGCCCATTGGCTGAACAGCTCGACCGTTACCGCTTGTTTTTGCAGAGCGCCGGAGCGGATGCAGCGACTCGGTACGTCGACCTCAGATTGCAGGACAGGATCATCTACCGCTAGCAAGTCGAATTCCCTCACATGGCCACGTCAATCTTCCCCATCGCGGCCAAGAATGGCCACGCTGGGGGTGCTTGAATAGATTGGCCCAGCGTACCCGTTCCTGGGTGCGCTGGGCCATGTTTGGAGGGTTGCATGGGATGAGTCTTCCACTAAACTTCACCCGATGGTTGGAACACTGCTGTCGGTGCTGCTTTTGGGTACCGTTCCCGTGTGGGGCGTCGGCGATCCGGGAATCCCTCTGGCACGCGATCTCGGCGTCGCTCCCCCGGTCATGTCGGACCTTGCGCTTTCCGTCCCGCGTTCGCTCGCGGGCGGCCTCTCCGCGTCCGGCGTGTTCATCGTCGATCTCGACAGTGCGCAGACGATCTACTCCGATCGCCCGCTCGAACCGCGGCCGATGGCGAGCCTCACGAAGCTTATGACCGCGCTGCTCATCGTCGAGAATCACGCCCTCGATGAACGCGTCGACATCGCCCCGGCCGTCGGCGCGATCCACGACAACGTCGCGGGTCTGCAGGTCGGCGATGAATACACGCTCGGCGATTTGCTCACGGCGATGCTCGTGCATTCCGCCAACGACGCCGCGGTCGCGCTTGCCGTGCACGACGCCGGTACCGAAGACGCCTTCGTGGAAAAAATGAACGCACGCGCGGCCGCCCTCGGGCTCGAGGACACCGTCTATGGCACCTCCACGGGTTTCGACGCTCCTGGGCAGCACAGCACGCCCAGAGACCTCGGGGTCCTCTCCACGTTCGTCCTGCGCTTTCCGGCGATCGTCGACCGCATGTCGATGAACTCCGCCACGATAACGAGCCGCAGCGGCACGTCGCTCAGCTTCCTCCACACGCACCAGCTCCTCCGGCAGCAGAACGATATCGTCGCGGGTAAAACCGGCACGACCGACGGTCGGGGCAGTGTTTGATGTCCGTGTTCGAAGGCAACGGTCATCGCTACGCCGCGATTCTCCTGCATTCCGACGATCGCTACGGCGACATGCGGCGCATTCTTTCCGCCTTCCGCTGATCGCCATGGTATCGACCGTTCGCCACTGGCTCGTCCGTCGCATCCGCGTCCTCTGCGTGGCGGTCTTCGCCGTAGCGTCGCTCTTGCCGCCGTACGTGCCGAAAGAAGCCCAGGCGAACCAAGGTGACGATGTCGAAGACCCGTCGCAGTTCCTGCTTGTCGAGGAAGGATTCCTCATGAAGACATCGTCGCTCACCGATCAAACCGCGCGTCGTGCGTACGGCGAAGGGTTGTTGCATACCGTGGAAGCCGGCGAAAGCGTCGACAGCATCGCCGAGAAGTACCACGTCAGTCCCGATACCGTCCGCTGGGCGAACACATTCCAGCCGGGCCTCAGCCTGCAGCCGGGGACGCAGCTCATCATTCTACCGGTCGACGGCGTGCTGCATACCGTGGCGCGTGGTCAGACGCTGCTCGCCATCGCGGAACTCTACGACCGTCCGCTTGAAGAGATCATTCGTCAGAACCAGATCCAGGGCGGCGTGATCATCTCCGGACAAGAGCTCATCATTCCCGGTGGTCGCCCGATCCTGCAGCGTCCCACTGAGATCGCCGTGTCGCCTCCGACGCCCGGTGCGCCCAAGCCTACGACGCCCACCACGCCCAAGCCCACGGCCCCCTCGGTGACCACTCCCCCGAAGGCTCCCACTGGTGCCGTGGCCGCCGCGACCGCCGGCATCTTCCAGACGCCCTGTAACAACTGCAGCATCACGCAGTACTACAACCCCGGTCACTACGCGCTCGATATCCAGACGAAGGGCAGTGATCGTCCGATCTTCGCGGCCGAAGCCGGCACGGTCATCCGCGCGGCGACGGGCTGGAACGGCGGGTACGGCAACGTGATCGAGATCGACCACGGCAACGGCGTCGTGACGCTCTACGGTCACAACGAATCGCTGTATGTGAAAGAAGGCGATGCGGTCAGCCGCGGCCAGGAGATTTCGAAAATGGGCAACACCGGCCGCGTGTACGGCAAGACGGGCATCCACGTGCACTTTGAAGTCCGCGTGAACGGCGTGAAGAAGAACCCGCTGCTGTACTTGGATATGCAGTAAGGGTGTCATGGGTTCGTCTCCGCTCACCATGACACCGACGGCTCGTTGGCGTGGTTTTCTTGAGGTTCGTCGCTGTCAGCCTGAGCGGAGTCGAAGGCTGAAGGTATTGCTTAAATTAGTTATTTATGTTATAATAACTATGACATGCACTCCCCTCTCCGCGCACATTTTCGACAAGAAAAGATGATCGCCGCCGCGGTTATCGCGTGGTTAATGGTCGCCGGTGCGTGCGTCGTGGTTGCGAACGCGTGGGCGCTGGGTATCTAACAATACGAAAAGCCCTGAACCAGGATTGGTTCAGGGGCAGTTCGTTTTCGATTAGGCCTGTTCCGGCTTCGTTTGTTCCGCCGGTTTCTCACAGGTGCACGGACTGTGTCCGCATGTTGCGCAGGTGTCTTCCATAAAAGTGGGGAGAAGAAAATAGCGGGGTTAGGCGCTGGTCACCGATGACGACGGCTGCACAAAGATGCTGCTCGACGAATCCATGTCAGACGTGGTCGAGGATGAATCGGCATCGTCATCGCTGGTCGCGGAGGAGTTGGTCGTTGACGATGCGTCGTCGCTCGTTGCGGAAGATGACGTCATGGACGAAGAAGCATCTGCATCGTCATCGATGTTCGGGAAGATGTCGTTGTAGTCGCGCAGGATCGCACGAAGGTCGGCGCGGAGCTCCGCGGAAGCGGCCATATCACCATCGGCTTCGAGTTCGGCGATGCGACGCATCACGGCGTTCACGTGCAGCGAGTATCGCGCGGAGAGGCGCGCCTGTTCCGAGGCTGTCAGCGCGTTGCGATCCTGGAGGTCGCTGGCTTCGTCGTAGGCGCGCGTGGCGCCCGTGAAGTTGGCGTCGACGCCATCGGCATCCTCGCCGCCGTAGAGCGATGCGTGGAGGCTGTAGAGCATGTCTCCCGGCTGGGCGTCTTTCGCCGCGTAGGCGACGCCTCCGCCGACCACGATGAGGGCCGCGACGACGACGGTCGTGACTGTTTGTTGCTGGTTCATGGGAGGAGGGGGAAGGGCAAAAATGAAAAGGAGCGAATGCCGTCGACTGACGCTTCATCGCTCCTGCCCATGAAGACGTGCCGGTTGGAGTTTTCTTACACGAGGAAAAGCCACATCCCGTCAGCGTGGAGCTGATGGGATGTGGCGAGACTGCTTGCGTATGCTTTTGTACTTACGCGAGCAATCGGATGATAGTGTCGTAGTCGCTCTCCAGTGTCCTGTATTCCGGTAAGCGTCGGGTGGTGTCTACCGTGGCCCGGTAGAATTGCACGGGCACGCGATGGTGCGTGTATTCACCGACGATCACTGGTTCGCCTGCAAGCGCGTACGCATTCGCTCCACGCGGCGCTAATGTCAGCACTTCTCGAATTCCGTATTTAAGAAGCCCGTGATAGCCGCCGATGGTCGTTGTGAAGTCGATCGGTTGCCCGATCGGCTTAAGCGATGTCACCGGGAATTCTGGCTCGCACGTGTCCATGCACTCCCCCTTCTTTTCGTACTGTGTGAACCATATTCCTTTCTTTAATTGCATAAGAACGAAAAATTTCCGTTCCACGTGAGTCGGCACATTTTGCAATAACGATTCCCACTGCTGTCGGAGGATCTGATGGACGTCCACATCAACGATGTCAGTTAGGGCAGCGCCCGAACGGATACCGACGAACCGAGTACCATCATTCCATCCATGGCATTGCACGTCATGTACGAGACTGTAGTGATCCGGGTAACGTGCCTGGCTCAACTGCCCGCAAGATAATAGATGCGCGATCGCTCGCCCATCGTTTTTTGCGTACTGGTAAGCGCAATTTGAATTTTCCCCCACAGTGAGAATGTACGGGTCATCAACGTATTCATGACCTTGTTGTGCGTGCCACTCGCGCGCGAATCTCGCGCTGAGCGTTACGAACATATCGGCCTTCTTGCCGAATCGCGCCTGCACAAGTGGATCTTCCATTGCCTGCAAGCAGGTGATTGGTTCAATGAACGGGTATTGGTAGCGTTTCAGATATGCATCCAAATCCACTACCTCCACTTCGCCGTATTTGCCCGCTTCGAGATCCAGGAATTCTTGTTGAGTGATCCGTCCGCCGCACGTCCTGCGCGTCTGATCCTTGAACTGATGACTGTAGGCATTGATCATTCCATCGAGCGTCGCCATCGGGCCTATTCCGTGGGCCACGATGATGATGCGCGAGTCGTTGCGACTCCGGCCGAAGTACTCGGCCGACGTCGTAGTAAAATATCGTTCCCATGGCACAGATCCCGGCTGCGTATGTAAACGCGCCTGAATAATGTCTGGAAGCGTGGCAACGGTTCCGTTTTTCCCACCGAATGCTTTGGCCAGCTTCAATGCTGGAACCAAACCTTCCGAATGAAAAAACGCCGCCGCCTCAAGATTCTTCTTTTGCATGACCGTCTCCTTCCCGTGTTATGGGTTTTGGAGGACCGTGGTGTTAAGGAACACCGAAACAAAAACGACACTAATAGTAAAATACAATATTATTTGCATTTATGTCAATTCTCCCTCTGATTTAAAAAAACGCCAATCCCGGCGTAGTCCGTACGATTGTTCGTAACAAAGGGGTGGCGAGCCACGTGGCGTCCGCAGACGCTTTACGTGGCGGGACTGACGGGACTCGAACCCGCAACCTCCACAGTGACAGTGTGGCGCTCTAACCAATTGAGCTACAGCCCCTTTTGCTTCTTTCAAAGCCCGGAGACAGTACCAGGCGGGTATGCAGTCGGCAAGTTTCACTGCACAGATGGCCGGATCATGGTCCAGTCGTTCATGGAGGGCTTCACCGTGTCCTCCGCGGAGGCTACAATGGAGGCCATGGACACCCCCTTTCTCACTATCAGCGAGGCCGCTGAAAAAACTGGCCGCTCCCTCTCCACCATCCGCCGTCTGATCAAGGGCATCGCGGACGACGATGCGCACGCGGATCGTAGCGCCATCACCCCCTCCCCCAAGGAGGTCGTCGCCTTCAAGAAGAAGGACGAAAACTTCGCATGGAAGATCCGTGAGGACGTGCTGCTCCGCGAATTCAAAGGAGCCCTCAAGGAAGCGAAGAAAGAAACCGCGGAAGCGAAGAGCGACATCCTCGGAATCCTCCAGAACGAACTCAACTTGAAGAACCAGCAAATCGAGAAACAGTGGGAGGTCATCCACGCGTTGAACGACCGCCTGCGCGAAGGAAATATTTTGATGGGTTCGCTCCAGAAGCGCCTCGCGTTGCCGGAGCCCCAAGAGTCGCAGGACGTCGTCGATGCGACGCCCGTCGCTGCCTCCAAGGAGTCCGCCGCGAAGGCATCCGCGAAGCCCTCCACCAAGAAGAGCCAAGGCATCTTCTCGTGGTTCGTGAAGTGAGCGGGGTCGTCACCGGAAAATCAGGAGGGCCTTCGGGCCCTCTTTTTGTACCCTCCATTCCCCTCTTTCGGAGGACTCCTGGCGTCTCCGTGGATCGCACCCACGGAGGGGTGCTGCTGGGAAGATATTGCAAAGAGGATCCAGCAGCAGCCGTCCCTGGCTGCGGTTATAGAAGTGGTCGCTTCGTGTGCCAGTCGGTCACCTTTTGGAATTGGTGACCGGCCATGAGCACTCTCCCCTCTTCGAATGCCGGGGCGATGAGCTGGAGGCCGACCGGGAGGTTCTCTTTCGTGAAGCCGCAGGGCAGAGACAGCGCCGGCACGCCCGCGAGCGACGCGGGAATCGTGCACACGTCTTCCATGTACATCGTCACCGGATCGTTTGTCTTCGAGCCGATCGTGAAGGCCGGGTTCGGGGTCGTCGGCGTGAGCAGCAAATCGACCTTCCCGAAGGCCTCCGTGAAGTCCTTCAAGACGAGGGTGCGGATCTTCTGCGCCTGGCGGTAGTACGCGTCGTAGTAGCCGGCTGAGAGCGCGTGGGTGCCG
>CAYGDM010000023.1:0-14786 GCA_964348685.1 uncultured Candidatus Peribacteria bacterium
CTTCTGGCTCGCGCTCGTGCCGTTCACGACCGCGTTCCTCGGCGAACATCCGGACATCCCGCTCGTCGCGTCGATCTACGCGGTCAACCTGGCGCTCGCGGCGCTGGCATTCGCCTTCATGACGCAACACGCGCTCTTTCATGGTTGCTTCACCAACGCCGACGTTCCGGAAAAAGAACGCCGCGCGTTCGTGCGTCGCGCGCGGATGGGTGCGGGACTGTACGCGCTCGCCGCGGTCCTCGCGTTCGGCAGCGTCTGGGTCACATGGGCGCTCTTCATCGCGATCCCGACGTACTACGTGGTGCCGCGGCTGCTACATAAGGACTGAGAAGGTGGGAATCCGCGGTTCGTACGGGTAGAATAATAAACCCCCATGACGACACCCGATACATTCCCGGACGATCATGAACCTGCGACGTTTGATCTGCCTGAACCAAGCCTTGAAGACATTCAAGAAATCGAAGACGAGGTTATTCCGAAAGAACTGAAGAAAAAGAACCTGAAGAAAGGGCTGAAGAAACGGCTACGGAAAGAAGTGACGGATGAAACCGTGCTGGATGAGATCACGCACATGCTCAACACCCAGTGCAGCCACCCGCTCTTGGGAAAGGACGAATCATGCAGGCTCGTGCTTCTGGCAAAAGAGGGTGACAAAGTTGCGCGTGATACGGTGATTCTAAGCAACCAACGGCTCATCGTATCGATAGCGAAACGTTTCGTAGGCCTCGGAATGGATCTCGTCGAATTAGTATCTGAAGGAAACATCGCATTGTCCACCGCCCTAAAAAATCATACACCCAACGACGGTTATGTATTTTCGACGTATGCAACATGGTATATCCGCGGCGCTATAGCGCGGGCAGTAGCCGATAAAGGTAGAACGATCCGTATTCCCGTAGAAGTCGTCTACGAACTCTACGCAATAAAAAAGGAGGAAGAGCGGTACACAATGAAAAAAGGACATAAGCCGTCGACCAAGAAGCTCTCCGAACTGACCGGTTTTCCTCTGGAAAAAATCGAATTTTTGAAGAAAGCGCGGAAACGCCCCGCCAGCCTGAACGCCCTCGTCAACGGTAATGAAAAAACAGAAATGGGAGCGCTTGTCGAAGCGGCGAGTGAGATAGACGAAAATTCCCGCATCCATGCAGAGGAGGTGCGTGCGGCGATCAAAAAGGCCCTGACCGAAAACAACGATCTCTCTCCCCTTCAAAAAATAATCTTCGAACTCAGGTTCGGCGTGAATGGGCAAGTGCACAATACGAGAGAAATCGCAGCAATAACGGGGAAAGACACATGGCGCGTAAACGAACATATACAATTCATCAAACGATCGCTGCGCAACCATCCCGAACTCAAAGAACTGCTCGATGTGCAGCCAGGAAAGTAGAGGAAATAACAATCACGACGCTGCACCTTCATCGATGATGATTTCTTCGGCGACCTCGCGCTCGACCTCGCCGAGGAGGTCCTTCTTCTTCCACGTGCCGCGCATGTACCACAACACCACGACGAGCGTGGAGAGCGCGTTCGCGACCGCAAAGGACCACCAGATGCCGACCGAACCCATGACGAACGTGACGGAAAACAGGTACGCGAGCGGGAACTGGATGAAATACTGCGACACGATCGTGAGGATCATCGACGCTTTCGTATCGCCCGCGCCGCGCATGGTGCCCGTGAGGACCATCTGCCAGCCCATGAGGCCGAACGTGGGGGCGAGGATGCGGATGAATTGCGCGGCTTGGTCGATGGCGACGCCTCCTTCGGGCATGAACACCGCCGTCAGCGGACGCGCGACGACGAACAGCACGATGCCGGCGATCGTCAGCACGACGAACGAAAGAATCGAACCGATGCGGTTCGTTTCGATCGCGCGGTCCATCTTGCGGGCGCCGATGTTCTGACCGACCAATGCGGACGTCGCGATCGACAGGCCCATGGCGGGGATGACGATGAACGTGAGGACACGGATGCCGATGCCGTACGCGGCGAGCGTGACAGTGCCGAACGACGCGACGAGGGCCGTCATGATCGTGAAGCCGAACGCGCGCGACGATTGCTCGATCGACGACGGGAACCCGATGAAGAACGCGCGCTTCATGAATGCGAAATCAGGCGTAAAGTCGGACATTTTCAGGTGCAGGCCGTGCTTGCCGCCGAGGAGGACCGCGAAGCCGATGATGGTGGCGATCGCCTGCGTGAAGAGCGTCGCGAGCGCGGCGCCCGATACGCCCCACGCGGGAATGGGACCCCAACCGAAAATGAAGAGCGGATCGAGGATCGCGTTGAGGATGACGGTGAGAAACACGATGCGCATGGGGGCTTTCACCGATCCGAGCCCGCGCATGAGCGACTCGAACACGAAGTACCCGAACACGAACACGAACCCGAGGAACGTGACCTGCATGTACCGCGTCGCGTCGGCGAGGATGTCGGGACCCGCGCCCATGAGACGCATGATCTGTTCGCTGAAGAGATAGCCGAAGACGGATATGATGATGGACACGAAAAACACCATGAGGAACGTCTGCGCCGCGACGTGGTTCATCGCTTTCTCGTCGTTACGTCCTTTGTACTGCGCGATGAGCACCGTCCCGGCGATCGGCAGCCCGCCGCCGAGGGCGATGAGGAGGAAGTTGACCGGAAACGTGAGCGACACGGCGGCAACGGCCTCGGCGCTGAGGCGCCCGACCCAGAAAGTATCGATGATCTGGTACATCGTCTGCAGCACGCTCGATAGCACGATCGGAACGGCTATCCGAATGAGCGCCTTCGGGATGGAACCTTCAGTCAGGGAGTGCTGCATAGAGCGGACAGTGTATAGATAGTTCACGTGTCTAACAATGACGAAAACGGCTCATATTCGTGACGAATCACTCCCCTTCTTTCACGATTATTGAACACAATTTGTATTCAATTTTTGAGCCTTCTGTAGGCCGCGAACGCTTCGCGAATGTTGGAAGCCAATGGATAGTCGCCGTCCTTCATTGGATCGATCCACTCGAACGCATCGTGATCCGTACCCAAAACGACGTCGCCGGCCGGTGCCTGACATGCAATGAAGGTCGCGACGATATGCCACTGCTCGCCGCGCGGCGCGGGACGCCATTCTCCCATGTGAAACGGCGTGCCGAATCCAACATCGAGCCCCGTCTCCTCCTTCACTTCCCTCTTCAATCCGTCCGCGAAGTTCTCGCCGGGCGACAACCGTCCGCCGGGCACGTCGTACTTTCCCGTTTGCGTACTATCGACGTACGAACCGGATTCGCGAAGGATGAGAATCTTGCCATCGCGTTCGATAAATGCTTTGAGTGCGACGAAGAGTTTTGGATCGGTCATAGGAGAATCATAGCAAATAAAACGGCCCTCGCGGACCGTTTTGGATTCGTTGAAAAGAAATGGATCACGCGATGGTCTTGCCCTGCGCGCGCCAGAGCAACTCCGGATTACGGAAGTACGCGCCGATCGTGAGCACGACGAGCGTAACGATGAGCGGAGAATATTCGGCGACGCTGAAGCCGTGCGTGATGTTCGTGGCAAGCGCGCCGGCGTAGTAACCGACCATCAGCACGAAGCCGACGGTGGACGTGCGGGGAATGACATACAGGATGACGAGGATGATCTTCACGACGCCGAGCGCGAAGAGGATCTCAAGGACGCCGAGGCGCGTGGCGATGTCGATGCCCGCCTGGTTACCCTCGAGAGGAAGCATGTTCATGACCGCGCTGAAGAGGGTCCAGAGCGTCACGAGGCCGGCGCAGATCCATCCGATGATCGAAGAAACTTTGCTCATAGAAAGAGGAAGAAAGGAAAGATAGCCGCAGTATAGCGGCGGAAGTCGTGTGAAGCATGTCATCGCGCACCTTCCTGTTCGTCTATACTCAACATATGAACGAATCGATGCAGTGGTACGCGGAACTCCTGAAACCGTCATGGGCGCCGCCCGCGTGGGTATTCGGCCCGGTGTGGTCTGTCTTGTACGTGATCATCGCGATCTCGTTCGGTGCCGTGCTCGTGCTCGCCATCCAAAAAAAGATCCCGCGGACCGTCCTGATTCCGTTCGCGATCAACCTCGCCTCGAACGCGCTCTACTCGCCGATCCAGTTCCAACTGCGCAGCAACGAACTCGCGAGCGTTGATATCCTCATCGTTCTCGGAAGCCTCGCATGGGCGATGGCCGCCGTATGGCCGCATCAGAAGTGGATCGCCTACGCGCAAGTCCCCTACTTCTGCTGGGTCGCGTTCGCCACCTTCCTGCAGCTCACGATCACGTATTTGAACTATGGCGCGTAAAAAACCAGTCGCCGTGCACGTCGCAGACCTGATGCAAACGGCGGACTACGTGCTCAGCGAACCCGAAGGGAAAAACTTCGACCCGCGCTTCACGCCGGACCTCACGCCGAAGGAAATGCTCGCGCTCGGGGTGTTCGGCGGAACGTACATGACCGATTGCCGGGATGAATTCCCAACGGATTGGTTCACGGACGCGAAGATGTCGCCCGACGGAAAGAAACACAAAGAGTTGAATTTTTTCGGCGTGAACGCGAGTCAACCGCTCTCGGTATGGCAGAAGAAAGGATGGATCCACCCTGCCGACCCACGCGGATGGTTCCAGTGGTACTGCCGTTACCACATGGGCCGGCGCCTGCCCGAAGAAGATGACCGACAAATTCGCCGGTGGCTCGCCATCAAACGCCACGTCACGCAGATCGTCCGCAACTGCAATCGCGGCGATGTCGCGTGCAGGCCTCGGCAACGCCAGGCCGTGCTGCATTGGGCGTACGACAGCAGAAAAATGTGAATTTTCTGCTTATTTAAGCCATTTATTGAATATTGACATTATATAAAATATATTTTATTATTACATTTAGTGTTCTTTTCAACACTGGCGAGTTCGGGGCTGCCCCTTGTGGGGCACCTATTTTCAAAACTTTGTGGAGAAGACTCATGGACACACTCGTAGACAATGTGACTGATTTGGACATCGCACGCAGGCTTCTGCGGGAATCCGTGGAAGCGGCGAAGGGGCAATGGAAAAGCTCCGTTAGGATCGCGAACGGCTTCAAGCTGTCGGAATATCCATGGAAGGATCCCGGCATTCCGCTGGCAATCTTGGTGCAGATCGTTGAGTTTCCGAAATTCGGGGACATCCAACACTTCATCAACAATCCGTGCATGATGAGCGGAGACGAACCGACGGATCGCATCCTCAGCTATCCACGGGATGATTCGTGGAAAAAAACCTTCGACGAACAAATCGCGGACCTGAAGCGCGGCGAAGAAGTAGCGACGATGCGATGCCTACTGACGTTCTTGTACGTAGCAACGTACGCAGGAAGCACGCCGGATGGTCGGTACGTCCGTTCGATCGACAAGACCGATGATGGACACCATCTGTGCGCAAAGTACTGGTGGAGTTCGAGTTGGGGCTGCCGGTCCATCGGCATCGTGAAGTACAGCGGTAAATTCCGAGACGAGGATCACACACTGGCAACGGTCCGACCTCCCCGAACTCCGTCATAAAACGGAGGCAGATATGCTGCTTCCATCACACTACACCCGGTCCACAAGACCGGGTGTTTTCATGTTCGCTTCGGTATATGCGATTGGGCGTACGATGCGAGGAAGATCTGATATCTTGAATACATTATGTGTTCAAAATAAGCAGTCACTGCGGCAAAGACGTAAAATTTGCCGCTTCTTGACACCATAACGATATATAGAGAGGATCTGTCCGTATTTTTTCTCTTTCACTTTCTTATGCGTACGAAACTTCTTTCAGCCGCAGCAGGCGCTGCACTTCTCCTTAGCTCCACGTCCGCGCTTGCGGCCGCACCGCGCGCCGACCTGCAGGTGCAGCTCATCGCTCCTTCGAGCGTGCAGATTTCCACGGCCACGACCTACACCGCGACGGTGAAGAACCTCGGCCCGTCGACGACGAACGCGACGCTGGTCATCGAGTTCCCCCTCACGAACACGAGCCCGACGGTCGCGATCCTCGGCACCGTGACGGAATCCGAATCGGCCTGTTCGATCGCCTCCAACAAGATCACGTGCGCCCTTGGCTCTCTCAGGAAGAACAAATCCGTCAGCGTGAGCTACTCGTACACGGCACCGGTATCGACGAAGACGCTGCAGATGAACGCGATCGTGTCGTCGTCCGTGACGGATACGATCACCGGCAACAACACCGCGACGGTCGTGCCGAACCTGACGTACCCCGCCCGCAGCATCACGTCCGCAGCGGTCGTGAACTCGCACTGCACGGGCACGAACCTCACGTCGTACTTCGAGTGCCTGCTCTTCCCGAGCTCCATCGCAACGCACGACACCACGCTGAACGCTGACTTTACGATCGGCTTCACGGAACCCGGCTACACGGGCACGTGGTCGCAGAACGCAGCCAAAACGACGCTGTTCTTCGAGTACTTCGAAGCCTCCGGCAGCGGCAGCACGAAGATCGCCGAATTCAACGGCCACGCGATCAACGGCCTCAACTGCTTCGACGGTCTCACGACCTTCTTCCCGCAGCCGAGCGCGTACGTCAGCCCGTACCGCGTCTGCATTCAGTAATTCTTCTGTCACAACGAAAGAAGCCCTGCATCGTGCGGGGCTTTTTACCATCATGCGCTCCTCACCGTGAGGAAATACCTTTTGTAATCGAGCGTGTGTCGAAACCCGCGCGCTTCGACAAGCGAGCGCGCCGCTTTCACGACGTTCGGGTGGCTCTGCGGACCGTTCATGCGGATCTCGCCGCCGGGACGCAACCGCGCGAGGGCGCTGCACAGGACCTCGGAGAGCAATCTCGTTTCCAGCGCATCCGTCGCGAACGGCGTATCGCCGTGCGGACCGACCTGTTTCAACCGATCGGCCAACGCGATGCACAAACTTTCCGGGAAGATGATCCGGTCGAACATGCCGATGTCCGGCCACGATCCGAGCATGTCGAATTGAACGCGCTCGAACGGACGATCCGTTTCTGCATCAACCGGAAGAACATCTGCCGCGACAATGTTCTCCGCGGGAACGCCGAGTGCGACAAGCGTGCGCTCCAGGGAGGCGGGATGTGCGCCGACGCTGAGCAGCCGCGTCCCCTGTCTCGATAGCAATGTCACATCGGCATCGGTCACGAGCCCCGTCGACGCGTGATGGCTGGGGCGATAGAGCCACGAGTACCCGTCGCTTTTCATATGCACGGAATCATTCGAATCGCACGCATCGGGGAACAGCCGCTCCTCGAGTTCACGCACGCGCGCGACGAACACGGCGTCGATAGAGGAATCCTGCATGCGTCTCATGAGCGCATGATAGTGAATACATTTTTTGTACAAACTTTTTACGGATACGTCAGCGTCGTCGATCCTTCGTGCGACAGCCCCCCGCCCCGGCCGTTGAACGACACGGGCACCGTTTTTGCACTCTTGTTCACCGAACCAGTGAACTCTGCGCTCGCGGGGATGCTCACGAAGAACGGAGCACACACGCCCGACATGTTTCCCGTAATCGCGCCGCCGGCATAGCTTCCTTTGATCGGCCCTTCGCACGTTCCCGATACCGTTCCGTTCACCGCGCCGCCGTTGAGAGGAACGCTCAGCGTGATCGTCACCGCGTAGCCTTTGTATTCGTACGCGCCGACGGCCGTCACCGTTCCCTCTGCGGGCTCCGCTTCTTCGTCTTCGCTCATCATTTCATCGAGCAAACACGAAATAAAATTCTCGTCATTGTCACATTCAGAGTAATAGAATCCGACTCCTTCGTTCGCACCGAAGAACACTGCGAAGAGAATGAGGACGATGATCGCCGCGACCGGCGCGCAACCGAGCTTGTTTGCCATATGGGCATATTCAACGCGAGAAGCGGCGGGAATGCAATTGAGAGACATATATAGCGTTCCATGCCCTTATTGCATAAATAATATTTATATGTTATAATTATATTAACTTTTTTCACATATACACACACATGAAGAACCATACGATTCCTGTATTGGTCGCCGCAGTTGCGATTCCCTTAGCGATACTCGCCGGGCCTTTCGTATCGAAAGCCCAATTCCTTCCGTGGCAACCGGCTCCCGCTCGATTCGAATACTTCTGTAATGGAACGTGGCAAAACACACCCTGCTCTTCCATCTCCTCATCCCGCACTTCTTCGACGAGCTCGTCTCGCTCTTCCACGTCTTCGAGTCGGCCATACGAGTACTTCTGCAACGGAACGTGGCAAAGCACACCCTGTTCTTCTTCCCTCTCCTCATCTTCTTTGACCGGTTCTGGCTCCTGCCCCGTACCCGTCACCCTCTTTTCCGACCTGTCGGTCATTCTTGATACGGACCAGGCCACGGTAGGAGCAGCGCAAACCGTCACCTATTCCGTAAAAGTGCGCAACGGCGGTACGAACGATGTCGACGGCGCGACGGTCTTCCTCCTGCGCAACGACATGACCTACATGCAGTCGTCCGCCTTCTGCTTCGTGCAAGCAACCGACCCGACGTATGTTCGCTGCACGGTTCCTCCCGTGCTTGCCGGTCAAGCGGCAACCTTTACTGTGACACTCCAAACAGCGCCTGATTTCACCTGCATCGACAGCACCGGCGGCCGCTCCGTCTTCGCGTTCGTCCGTGCTCGAGCCGGCGGCAATGAGGACCTCTACCCGCAGAACAACACGAGCAACATCGTGAATACGATGCCGAGGTGCCTGTAATGTTTCGATCGATACACCCCGCTCTCTTCCTTGAAGGAGCGGGGTTTTTGCTGAAAAGTCCTAAAGGAAGCGGCGGGGGTTTGCTATGTTAAGCGGCGATGAAATCCTACGCATCGTACGACGAATGGAAGGCCGATCAGTCCGCTCGGAACCGGAAGCTAATAGACAGACTGGAATCGCTCCTCGCGCGCATTGCGCCGGAGCTTTTCACGATCGTGAAATGGGGGCAGGGATGTTGGACGTTGAAAAATACACCGATCACGTACGTGCACGCGGAGCCGGACCACGTGCAGCTCGGATTCTACGCCGGGTCGACTATGAAGGATCCGTCGAAACTGCTCTCCGGGAAAGGAAAGTACGTGCGCTTCGTGCGGATCCACGATGAAAAAGACATCGACGAAGATGCGCTGGAGAAGCTCGTGAAACAAGTACTGTGAATCGAAGTGATGGAGAGGCCGGGAAAAGCTGGAACCAGATTCAGAACGAGCTTCTCGTCGGATTTACGCTGCTCCTAGAGATGGAAAAAGCCGCTTAAAACTGCTATAATGAATCGAATGCTCAAGGTCATCAATCATGAAGGCAATCGGTATCTCCGAAACCAGGAGATCGGCATCGTCGTGAACAACATGGACGACGAAGGGAGCGCTGCCGCGGGCATCAACTGCCGCGATGCGGCATACCACATCGGACTGAGCATCCACGATTTGTTCCGTGGAACGGGAGCGAAACTGACCGATGACGCGAACATCGACTACGTGCCATGGGACGAGAACTTGAGTGATCCCAAAGCGAAGAAATTGGAATCGATCGTTACTTCGGCCTCCGCCGGCGCCGACGCAGTCCAAGATATCCTCCACAACGGGAAGAAAGCCCTCTCCATCGGAGGCAACCACACACGCGGTTTCGACGTGATCGGAGCTTTGCGGTATTGCCACGAGCAAGGCATTGAGATGGGGCTTATCTGGGTCGACGCGCACGCGGATTTAAACACTCCAGAAACGACGCCGTCGGGCAACATCCACGGCATGGTCGCGGCAACCCTCACGGGCCGCGGCCCCAAGGAATTACTGGCGCTCTTAAAAGAAGCTCCGTTCCTCAAGCCCGAGAACATCATGTACGTCGGACTGAACGACGTCGATGATCAAGAAGGCGCACCATCGACCGAGCGACAATATCTGGAAGAACTCAAGGCTCTCGGCATGACCGTGTGCGAAATGCCGGACGTGAAGAACAAAGACGATCCAGAGAAAATGCCGCAAAAGGTGTTGGACAAAGTGGCTGCATTCAGCGACCGCTTAAGGGAGAAGGGTGGGAAGCTGTGGGTCGAGCTGGACGCGGACGTGTTCGACGTGCAGGACATGAAGGCCGCGGTAATGGACAACACACTCGGCGGCATGCGAGCGAAACAAGGCTACGAACTCTTCGAACTCATTGGCAAAAAGAACGACATCCTCGGCATGGGCATTTCGGAACTGGCGCCGGACAAGGATCCCGAAAAAGAGGGAGCGAAAATCATGGCCCACTGCGTGGCGAAGGCGTTCGGCATCGCGAATCCTGTTTATGAAGAATTGAAAAAGCGCCATCCGGATCGCGTGAACATCTACACGCTCGACCCGACGAAGGAACAATATTCCGTCGGCTTCAGGCGCTTCTACAAGGAACCGGGCTGCGAATACGTCACCAGCGGCAACCAGGACTGCTACGTCGTGAAAGACGGTGCGGTGATCGAAATCAAACGCTTTGGCGGTCCCAGCGAAGAGCCGCAAGACATCGCCCCGGGCATGCGCGTCAAAGCTCGGGGAACGGGCATCCGCTACCTCGGGTACGACGTAGGCACGATCGAGCGAATTATCCTTCCGAATACCGAAAGAGAAACCGATCACGTCTTGGTCGTTCGCACAAACAGCGGACTTGTGAGGAACATGAAAATCGGCGAAGTGCTCATCCTGAATGGCGGAGACATCGATACAATCGCGCAGGCGTGATACGCCTTCGTCGAATGTAAAAAATTATTCTGGTGGAGATGCCGGGAATTGAACCCGGGTCCAACGTGCGAACATAGAGCCCGTACGATCATGGATCTTCTGTGACCGTTCGCGCTAAGGAAGAAGCAAAAATACGCGACGGGGATGATGCTCAAGTTTAGGCCGTAGAGCATCTGCTACGGTTTTTTCCTGCTAGTGACGCCTCATCCGCTCAGCAGGAGTCGGCGGGGAGACGTAATCCGTTTTACGGGATTATTTAGGCGAACACAGGGGTGAACGTCAGAGCAGCCTTCGCTTGCGCGAAGCGTCCAACGCTACCAAGGCGGGCGCCAGCAGTTGTTTTGGCAACTAATGTGTGCAGCAGTGGGTGAAGGGAACCGTTGCCATCCCTGATCGAGGCGTCGTACATCCGGAATCACGCTGTCGAGGCCTGTCATCCCCAATGGTAAATTCGATGTCTGACGACTATCGCGACGATGTGAGGGATCTGAAACGGCAGTATAGCATCAAAAAGGCCTTCGGGAGCGAAAAACCCGTCGATTTCAGAGCCTCTTCAGCGGATGCCTCGGCACGCGGACCGTCACGGTCGTGCCCTTTCCTTCGCGCGAAGCGATATCGATCACGCCGCCCATGAGTTCGACGACGCCCTTCGCGATGTAGAGCCCGAGACCGTTGCCGTCCGGCTTCATGGTGCGGGCGTTGCTGGCGCGGCGGTACTTCTCGTAGAGGTGCACCATATCCTTTGCGGGAATGCCGCAACCGGTGTCGGCCACGTCGATGCGCAGCCATTTCCCTTCTTCCGTCACGCGGACGTGCACGATGCTTTCCTCCGTCGAAAATTCAAGCGCGTTCTCGAAGAGACGCCTGAGGACGATGGTCAGCAAATGCGGATCGAACGTCGCGAGGATCCCCTCTTCGGCGTCGAGTGCGATGCGACTCGTGCCGTCCTGCGCCGCGGGCGATACGATCGCGATCGCTTCTTCGATGACGCGCGCAGGCGAGAGATCGACCGGCTTGTTCTCCAATACGCCGAGCTCGACCTTCTCGGCTTCCTGCAGGGTGTCGATGATGCTGCCGAGCCGGCGCACGCCTTCGCGGATGTCGGCGGCGTTCTCAGGCACGATTTTCACCAGCTCATCGGCGTCGCCCTTCGCATCATCGAGCGTTTCGACCGCCCACTGGATGATCGTGATCGGCTCGCCGAGCTGGTGGAACGTGAGCTGCAGCAATCCGGAACGCTCCGCATTGATGCGCGCGAGGGTCTGGAGCTGGCGCGACTCGATGAGCAACGCGATGCCGGTGGCCAGCATGACCCCGAGAGCCACGATCAGGATCGCCGCGAACGGCGAGAGGACGCTACGCGTGAGTGCGCGGAAATCGGCGGCGTCCATGTCGATGCCGAGCACCGCGACGACCTCGCCCGTGCTGCGGCTGAAAATCGGCGCGTAGCCGGAGAGCAGTTCACCCCATTGATCGATGGTCACTTCTTCGTCGGTCGTAGAACGGACGAACGCCTCGCCTTGGAGCGCGGGCGTGTCGGTGATGTCGTATTGTTCGCCGGGGAACGACGGCTCTTCGTCGTGGTCGATCTGACCGTTCCCGTCGCGATCCAAAACTTCCAGAGGCGCGAGGGCGTCGGCATCGACCACGAACTCGAGGAACGCGGGGTCATCGGTGCGGCGAAGAACGTACGCGAACCGGATCTGGGGGATTTCATCGATGATGTTGCGCAGCATCGAGGAGATCTCGACGTACGCGGGCGCGAGCATGTCGTTCGGCCCGTCGATGGAAGCGAGTTCGTCGCCGTCGATGGAATACGCCGCGGACACGGCCGCCGCGCGGAGCGTCTCGCGCAATTGTTCCTCAAGTGCCGATCCGGAACGCACGAAGAGGACCGCGGTGAGTCCTGCGATCGCTGCGAACAGCGCGAGCGCGCCGATGATCATGGCACCGTGCCTGCGCAGGAAGCGGACGATGAGGACGAAGCGGGGCGTCATGCGACGGGCAGCGTGATGGAAACAGTCGTGCCTTCTCCTTCCTTGCTGCGAACGCCGATGGTGCCGCCGGAACGCTCGATGATTCCTTTGCAAATGTAGAGACCGAGGCCGTTGCCGACGGGCTTGTTGGCAAAGGCGTTCTTGCCGCGCGAGAATTTCTGGAACATGCGCGAGAGTTGCTCGGTGGAAATGCCGCAGCCGTGGTCTTCCACTTCGATGAGCACGTGAGAGCGCACGCGCGACGTACGGACGGTGACGACGCTGTCGACCGGCGAATAGCCGCGGGCGTTTTCGAGTAATTCCGAAAACACGCCAGTCATGAGCTTCGGATCGATCATCACGCGAGGCAACGCGCCTTCGTGCACCACGTCCACGCGCTGGCGCTTGAGATCGAACGCGGCCTTCATCGACTCGACAACGTCATCCACGAAGGCGACGGGATCGACCAATTCGGCGTGGTACGAGACTTTCTCAGCCTGGAGGCGCGCGGCATCCTGCAGCGAGCGGATGATGTGATCCATGCGATCGACGCCGACCTGCAATTGGTCAAATGCCTCGGTATCGCCTTCGATCTTTCCCTTATCGCGCAGGATCTCGAGCCACCAGCGGAACGTCGCGAGCGGCATGCCGAGCTGGTGGGTCGCGAGGTCGAGCAGCGTGGTGCGTTCGACTTCGAGCTGCTTGAGCGATTCGAAACGGCGGCGCTGGACGACGGAGAACGAAAAATACGTGAGCATCATGGCCGCGAGCGCCACGAGCATGAACGCGACCGGGGAAAACACGCTGCGGGCGATATCGGTGAATTCGTCGGCGTTCATGTCGATGCCAAGTACTGCGATCGTGCGGCCGCCGGCGTCGCGCACCGGCGCATATCCGGAGATCAAACGCCCCCAACGATCGGCCGTCACGTCATGATCCACCGACGGTCCGTTGAACCCGGCTGCAAATTCGGCCATGCCGGAAATATCATATTCTTCGCCGGGCACGGCCGGAGCTTCGTCATCGTCGACCCGGCCGTTGCCGTCGAGATCGATATCGACGATCGAACGGAATTCATCGGCGTCGGCGACGAAGGTGACGATGTTCGGATCCCGCGTTTCACGAACGAGGTACGCGTACCGGACGCCAGGCGTGATCTCGCGGATGCGCTGCAACTGCTGCACGAGACGGCGATGCGCCGGGGAACCTTCGTCATCGGCGCCGCGGACGGCACGGATGTCGGCGACGCTGAAATGCGTGGCCGCGACGGACGCGGTCGTCTGCAATCGCTGGCGCAACTGATCGGCCATGAGCGACTGCGCGCGCAGGTAGAAGAACGTGCCGAGGACGGCGACGAACAACGCGAACAATATCGGCAGAACGTAGAGCCTGAGCCAGCGGACGACCGGGAGGAGAACGTTCATAGATGGAATGTTGGTATTCCTCTGAGTATAGCAGATTCGGGCCTATTTCGCCAGGGCAAGCCAACATGTAGACTCCGCGCATGCAGCCCATGACCACCGACCAGATCCGCCAGGCCTACCTCGACTTTTTCGCTTCCAAAGGCCACGCGATCATCCCCAGCGCCCCCTTGGTGCCGGAGAACGACCCGACCGTGCTCTTCACGACCGCGGGCATGCACCCGCTCGTCCCCTATCTCCTCGGCGAAAAGCATCCTGCCGGCAACCGCCTCGCCGACTTCCAGCGCTGCGTGCGCACGGGCGACATCGACGAAGTCGGCGACAACACCCACCTCACGATGTTCGAAATGATGGGAAACTGGTCCCTCGGTGATTACTTCAAAGAAGGAGCCATCGAGTACAGCTTCGAGTTCATCATCAAAATCCTCGGCATCCCGCTCGAAAAATTCGCCGTCACCTGTTTTGAGGGGGACGCCGACGCGCCGAAAGATGAAGAATCAGCGGCGGTGTGGGAACGGTTGGGCGTGAAGCGCGAACGCATCGGATTTTTGCCGAAAGCCAAAAACTGGTGGGGACCAGCGGGACTGACGGGACCCTGCGGACCCGACACGGAAATGTTCTATTGGGTCGGCCCAAGCGAATTGCCGCCGCCAGGAAGCAACCCGGCGAACGACGATCCGAACTGGATGGAAATTTGGAACGACGTG
>CAYGDM010000024.1:0-14779 GCA_964348685.1 uncultured Candidatus Peribacteria bacterium
ACGCGACCTGCCGCTGCAAGCCCTGCCCATTCACATGAACGTGACCGAGGCGACGGACTTCTTTGGCGCGATCCCGGCCTTGAAGAAAAAACTGCAGACGCTCGACGACGTCGGCCTCGGCTACCTGCACCTCGGCCAGAGCGCCACCACACTCTCGGGTGGTGAAGCGCAGCGCGTGAAGCTCGCGACGGAACTGTTGCGCCGCAGCACCGGCCAGACGTTCTACATCTTGGACGAACCCACGACCGGCCTGCACTTCGACGACATCCGCCGGTTGCTCAGCGTTTTGCAGCGCCTCGTCGACAAGGGCAACACCGTCCTCGTCATCGAGCACAACCTCGACGTCTTGAAGACCGTCGACCACATCATCGAACTCGGTCCGGACGGCGGCTCGGGCGGCGGCAACCTCATCTCGAAGGGCACGCCGGAAGAGGTCGCCGCGACGAAGGGCAGCTACACCGGCGAATACCTGGTCAAAATGCTCGCGAAGCAACGCTGATCCCATGGCGCACGATTCGTTCTTCGAACGGCGCGGACGCGCGATCAACCTCGCGGTGCTCACGCTGATGTCGGCCTGCGCGGCGCTCGCCTACGCGGCCGGCACCCTGGCCGAAGCGTACGGCGGGGCGCGCGGCGTGTTCCTCCTCGCGTGCGGCGTCGTCATGGCGCTCGCCGCGCTCATGCTATCCTACGCGCGGTTCGTGGAACCGTCGTGGATCATCGTCACGCGCACGCGCGTCGCGTGCGGCATGCCGCCGGGGCTGCGCATCGCGGTGATCGGCGATTTCCACGTCGGGCCGTACAAGCGCGCCGCGTTCCTGCGCCGGGTCGTGCGCCGCGTGAACGCGCTCAGTCCGGATCTCATTCTGCTCGTGGGCGATTTCCTCTTCGACCACGCCGCGGATACCGCACACCTCGCGCCGCTCGAGTACCTGCGCTCGCCGCTGGGCACGTTCGCGGTCGTGGGCAACCACGACTCCGGCGCGCATGGTGATCACGCGCATGATGCCGCGCACGACCGCTCGGACGACGTGGAACGATTCCTCACGCCGCGCGGAGTCCAATTCCTGCGTAACGGATGGACCGTCGTGGGCGACGGCGCGCGGGAGATCTGCATCGCGGGCGTCGACGACGTATGGATGCGCAGCCACAACATGGAGGCGGCGTTCCGCGCGCGCCAGGCGGGCATGCCCACGATCCTGCTGGCGCACAACCCCGACGTCATCCTCGATACGTCCTCGCACCGGGCGAACCTCATCGTCTCGGGACACACGCACGGCGGCCAAGTGCGACTGCCGTTCTACGGCTCCCTGACTGCGCTGCCGCAAAAGTTGAGCAAAAAATTTGATCGCGGAATCTTCCCCGTGACGCCCACCTGCACGCTGGCCATCACGCACGGCATCGGCGAGACGTTCCTGCCGTTAAGACTTTTTGCGAGGCCGGAGATATTGGTGGTGGAGACGCGATGAATGCCACGTGTCGGCCTCGGTACGATCCGACTTCGTCAGCCGCGGCTGACTACGCCGGATCACTCGGCCTGACAAGCTTCTCGCAATGAACATCGTTTGTCAGGCCGAGTGCCCCGAACCGCAGTGAGGGGCGTACCGAGGCATGAATAAAAAAGACTCACACTCCATCCGGTGCGAGCAGGAGAGGGGTGGGGGGGGATCAGATACGACGCTTCTTCACATACTTCTGCAATTTCTCGGGGCACACCAATCCATAGTTAATGCCGTCTTCCGTCACGTCACCGTATTTTTCCTGATACGAACGCCACACACCCCACGATGCGAGCAATACCCTTTGCATCTCGCCGCTGAACATCTCCCACATCGGGTTGAGAAGCACGCACGTGCCGTCGATGTCGCGACGCGATGTGGGGCCGTAGGGATTGAAATCGAACGCGCGCCCCTGGCATTTGCGCACGCCGAAAAACAAGCCGCTGCTTTCGTTATCGCCGAACCGGATATTCCGGTCGCCGAGCGAATCGAACCGCGGTTCCATGAACAACTCGTACAAACGGTATGCCATGAAATCGCGCAGTTGCGGGTTGTTCTCCCACATTTCCTGCAACGCCTTCGCAAACAAACGACTGCCGGCCATGGAGACCGAGCTGCAGATCGTGTCGAACATCTGGATCGTCCTCCAGTCGGTCATGAATTTATCGCGGCCGGGCGCGCCCTTATACTCCATCGTACCGCCCGTGACGCCGGTCATGAGATACTCGTGGACGGTTTTCTTGCAGGCCTCGTTAGGATCATGCGGCATTTCCCAATACGTAAGCCACGAAAGCAGCTCTTTTTTATCCGTCAGCAAGCACTTGCCGATATATTTCATACTTCCGTCTTCAACATCCGTCATGAAATCGCTCTTCATCTGTTCCGCGACGGACGGCTTACCGTCGACATTCTCATGGAAGCCGAACACGAAGATGCCGCGGCTCGTTTCGTCGACGAATGCATCGACGGAATCCCCATCGCCGATCTTCAGCTTCGCGATGGCGCTGTTTTTCAAACGCGCTGCCTCGTACGACTCTTCGATCTTTTCCTCCAGTTCGGGATACGTGTCGCGGTTCAGCGTGACGTACGCCGCCGTACGAACCTTCTCGAACGCATGCCACCGCTGCAATCCCTCGACGTCGACGCACTCGCTGTACGGCTGGACGTCGATCGCGAGTTCGCCGTATCTCCGCAGACACTCCTGCGCGGAAGGCCCGTCGCGCATCGCGAGGAAATCGCCGGAATCGCGCTGAGCACTCCACCACTCTTGAACCGCGCCGGGAACGACCTCGGCGATCCGCTCTTCCATTTCCATAAGCGAAGAATCGAAATCATTCTGCAGAACCGATGTCTGAACCTGCATGGCATAGAGACAATCCCGAAGGATACGGCCCGTCAGCCCTTGGATGACATGAGGGTTTTCGAGCAATTCCGCATCACGTGACAAAAGAGGATCACCCACGCGAAGCTGGGAGATCTTATCGACGACGTGCACCTTCATCATCGCGATGGTCCGCTCACGGCGGGAACGCTCCGACAATTCACCGCGCTGCACTTGCTGCAAACGCAGCTCTTCTGTTTGCCGAAGAGCGGAGGTGCGGTTCGAAACCACGGGACAAGAAGGAGTGTAATTGGTGAATTATACGAATGTCGCTGTCCGTTCACACTACCTCCATTTGCAAAAAATCAGCAATATTATGTGGATATAAAAATGTACGGAAACGATCATTTCCTGGAAAAGGGATTGAAACGGCAAAAATAGCGGTAAAAAGCTTTGCCAAGCCATAAAAACCGTATAGAATATCCCATTGTGCAGTGGAACGAATTTCTTTTCCTTATTCGGCATCTCTCCGCGGAGGACCAAGCGATCGTTCAGCGTGCCTTTGAAATGGGCGAACGGGCGCATGCGGGCCAAAAGAGACAATCCGGGGAGCCCTTCTTTACCCATCCAATCGCCGTCGCACGGATCCTTATCGAGATGGGCGCCGACCGCGACACGATCGTCGCCGCCCTGCTGCACGACACAGTCGAAGACACTCCCCTCACCCTCGCGGAAATCAAACAGACGTTCGGCCCCGCGGTCGCGACGCTCATCGACGGTCTGACGAAGCTTGAACAGACCGACGTCGAAGGACGCCCCACGATGGACCACCAAATCGAAACGCTCCGCAAAATGTTCACGGTCATGCAGCAGGACGTGCGCATCATGGTCATCAAGTTCGCCGACCGCCTGCACAACATGCAAACGCTCGGATTCAAGACGCTTGAAAAACAGGTGAGCACCGCGCGCGAAACGATCGACGTCTACGCGAAGATCGCGGACCGGTTCTGCATGCGCGACATGCGCATCGCGCTCGAATCGCTCTCGCTGGCGATCCTCGAACCGGAACTCTTCGCTCGTTTGGACGAACTGCGGAAGCACAACGAAGCGGAAGCGCACGAGACCGCGGCGATGATGCAACGTTCGATCGACGCGGGCTTCCCGCATCTTCGCGTGAAGATCAAAGGGAAAGCGAAAACATGGGACAAGCTGCGCGGGCAGCTACGCACCGGCACCAACCCGCAAAGCTACCGCGACGTCACGGTCGTCCTGATCTGCCAAACCGTGGACGACTGCTACACCACGCTCGGGACGCTGCACCAGCTGTGGACCCGCGAAGCATTGTCATTCGAGGATTTCATCAACACGCCCGTCATCAACGGCTACAAAGGCCTGCATACGACGGTGATCCTGGAAGACGGCACGCGCGTCCGCTGCAAGATGCGCACGGCGGATATGGACGAATACGCGCACCGGGGCATCACGCTCCACTGCTTCGACAGCAAATCGCTCGGCATCTTCGACTACCTACAGTGGACCCGCAACGTGGCGGACATTTCGAAAGACACCCAGAGCCGCAGCAGCGAATTCTGGGACAGTCTGCAGAGCGACATCATGCAGGAATCGATCCTGATCTACGAACCCGGCGGCAAAGGCACGCTCGTCCCCCACGGCGCAAGCGTCCTGGACGGCGCGTACTACCAACTGCGCGATAGGGCGAACTTCCTCACGCGCGTACGCATCAACGGCATCGAGGTCGCCCCCAACCAAACGCTGACCCACGCGGCGACGCTCGAGATCGAACTGGGCGCGCACCCGACCGTCAAACGCGAGTGGCTGTCGTCCGTCGAAACGGGCCTGGCTATCGCGCTCATTCGGGAGGGGTTGGGGAAGCAGGACCGCAGCGAGAAAATGCGCATCGGCCGCGAAATCCTCGAACGGCACCTCGCACAAAACCGCAGGATGTTCCTGGCTGAAATCCAACCCGAAAAGCTCGACGCCCTGCTGCTGGGGCACGGCCTTCTTCCGATGAACGAAACATCCGTGCTCATCGCGGAAGGGCGCCTTCCTCCGGAAGAAATCGAACGCGCGATGTTCCCCGACCAGGCTTCGCGCGCGACGAACGCCGCACGCGCGGCGCGGTACGTGATCCTGTGCGACATTACGCACGCGCAACGGCAGCCGCTGCTGGACATGCTCGAACCGTATGCGCCGGAACGCGTGTCGATGACGCACGACGCCCAATCGAAACTCCTGCACTGCCGTTTCGTCGTTCGCGTCACCGGCATACAGCGGCGCGAAATCGCGACGTTCTTCGAAAACGTCCTGCGCACCCCGCACGTCATCCGCACCACGGCGTCACCGTACACGATGAGCCTCTCGACGGGCCTGCTCGTCATCCTCTGGAGCGTGGACCCGGTGTTCGCCGGCCTACTGCTCAATCACGAAGAATTGACGCCCGTCGACCTGCACTTCATCCGTTTCCTCACGCTCGTCGTGATCAGCGGCGCGGCGTACGCCTGGCTCCGCAGGCGCCAAACGGTGCCCGAAGCGCCGATCAACCTCACGAAACCGTCGCTCTGGATTTCGGTGGCGTTGCTCATGCTCGTCTCGCTGTTCAGCTACCTTGCGCTCCAACACACCCTGCCGTCGCACTATTCGATCCCGATGACCGCGGCGGGCCTGTTCGTCACGAGCATCGTGAACCGCAAAAACCGCCTGTCGCTACTCGTCACGTGGTTGCTCGCGGGCACGGGCATCGCCTACCTGATCACCAACAGCCCCGACTGGCAGTGGCTTGATATCCTCTGGACGCTGCTCGCCGTCGCGTCGTTCTCGGGCTTCTCGGTGGTCAGCGAACAGTACAAGCGCACCGAACGCATTTCCGCACGCATCGGGCAGTACTTCTTCCTCCTGTCGGTGTTCTGCACGCTGTTCTCGCTCCCGCTGCTCCCCTTCGCGACGCTGCTCGACATCGACGGACCCCTGCTGCTCGCGACGATCGCGTTCTGCGTCCTCTGCACCGCGCTGCCGTACTACATCTACTACACGCTGCTGACCCACCGCGAAATCGACTTCGTGCTCCGCTTCTCGTTCATCATCGTCCCGATCACCGTCGTCGCGCAGATGTTCGCCGGCATGCCGCTGAGGTCCGCCATCACGATCTCTGCCCTCCTTGTCATGCTCGGGGCGTCGCTGCCGCTGCTGCTGAATTTCCAACACCACAAAAACACCGGCGCCGCGGAAGGAGCCTGAGCGTCACGGAAGGACGATCTTCGACGGGCCCGTGATGAGCCGTTTCTGCGTGGCGCGCTGCTGCACGCGCTTGAGGAACGATTTCGCCGGGCTGTACCCGAGTGCCCACGTCGGCTGTTCGACGAAGAGCTGCTCCTCCGGAGACACTTCGCGGACGAGCCAATCCAATTCATCGCAACGATCCGCAATTTCGGTGAACCCGAGCTTGTTGAAGAACACGGCGCTCGCCATGTTGCTGCCTCCTTGGTAGCCGCGCAGGCCCGTGCAACGGTAATACGCCAGATTCTGCGGGAGCTTCCCTTTCTCGGCGAGGGCGACAGCCACATCGTGCATGAGGCGCGTGCCGGCGCCGGGGAACGCGGGATCGGCATTGACCGTATCGATCTCGGCCGTCGTGCCGATGTTGTCGAATACCTGGCGCTCGTCCACGACCGCGGGGCGGAACGTGAAACGCGATAGGAAGCTGCTCATCGCGAACGAATACTTCTGGAAATCGGAATCGTTTCGATTACCGGGAGGCGGAACGCGGATCGACACGCTCGCGACGAGCGCGCCGGTCGCGGGATCGCGGAGGGCGAACACCATGTAGTCACCGTTACGATCGGGATGATGAAGCATGTCCTGCACCATCTGCTCCTGCACCGATTCGTACGGCGTGCCCTTGTACCGCCGCTGATACTCCGCGCGCTCGCGCGGCGACGGCGACAGATTGTTCATCATCCGTCCGAGCTCCATCTCCTGGATGTACAACGTTTCGTCCCCCGCGAGGACGCCGCGGATCGCCTCATCTGAGAGAAGGTTCTTGCTGTACAATTCTTTCAACTCGCGCAACGCCGGTGACTCCGTCGGATTGTTGGGGTCGAGCGAAAGCTCTTCGAACGTCAGTCCGCGCACGCGTTCGGCGTTCTCCGCCCTCGTCACGAGTTCGGTCGTCGCGCGACTCACATCGGCGGACATCTTGCGTACCGCACTGTCGCTCGATTGCTTTTCCGATTCTCGCACGAGATCCACGATGACTTGATGGATATCCATACCGCCGACAGTCTCGGGCGAAACATCGTCCTTGTTCGGATCCGACGGCTGTTGAGACGTATTCACGAAGCTTTACAAAAGGAGCGCAATGGTATCTTCACTATAGATAAACGCAACAGGAAAAGCACCTTAAAAAGCCCATTAAATCATGTTTATGCTGCTTCCCCGCTATTCATCCGCAGTTTCTGCGAGAGATCTTGTACAGCAGCCATAATCACGCGATGCGCGACGTCGGCCGGAGCGATACGACCGCCTGTTTCGATTACGACCTGTTGCACGACGCTTTCAACCGTTTGCACGAGATGCGTTTCACGCGCTGTATCCGAAAACGACGCGAATCGAGGAATCTGTAACACGATGCGGGACCGAGCAAGATCGACATACATCTGCAGAGCCGCCCGAACACGGGCATCGTCCTCCGGCAAGACCACGCGAATCTCGGGCAGACCGTGCCCTACCGTGATCGTTGTGACCGGCGTGGAACTCTCCCTCACGACCAGCGGACCACCACCTTCGTAGGGGTCATTTTGAGCGCCGTCCGACTGGCCTATTTCATTCATGCGGCCACGATTATCTTCGCGAAACCGCGCAAGTCAACAAAAATCAGAGCAACGTCAACCGTGATATACAGGATGACGATTCCGCTGTACTCTGTACGATCTATGGCGAACTTCCCTTCCCCTACCCAGATCATTGAAGAATTGAACGACAATAACTCGTTCATCGACCCGCTGTCGCCCCATCCGCGGCAGGGAGAAGTAGAAGCTGCGAAATACATCTACGATCTTGCACAAAAGTTCAGCCTGGGAAACGCTCACATCGTTCCTTTGCCGCGAACGCCGACATTCGATCCCTATACGAAGGTGGAGCCTGCATTGAGCAACGTCGTGATCGACGTCGGGGAAGGCACGGAGGAAATACTCTTCTTCCACGGCCATTTCGACGTGGTTCCTCCTAAGGATTACCACGGGAAATCACATGACATCGTCCGTCGGCCGGATGGCGAACTGCGCGGGCTCGGTTCATACGACATGCTTCCCGGCGTCGCGGCGATCCTGACGGCATTACGGGGCATTCAGGTGGCGAAACATCGCCGTATCCGGGCGATACTCGTCTGCGGGGAAGAAAACGATTCGGAAGGAACGCATGCTGCCTTTGATCGAACAAAAAATTTATTCAATTTTGCCGGAAGGCGTGCGGCACTCTCCACGGAAATCACCGTCGGTGCGACGATCAATGACCCGTACCATCTCGTCGTCGGCCGTCCAGGTCGGTATACGTACGACCTACTCTTGGAAGGTCTCATGAGACACTCGGGTGAAGCGGACATCGAAGATTTGGACAAGATGACCCTGCAACGGCTTGCTGCCGCAGACCGCGCCGCGGCCAATTCCGCCTTGAAATTCCCGAAACACCCGAACGATACGGATAAACTCTTCGACAAGAATGCCCGTATCGCACTGGAACACGCGCATACTGCCAAACCAGGATCGCTCAGCACACCCGGCGACGGCGAGGCGCGTTTCAACGTGCATTACGCCAACCCGAGCCTTACGGCGGCGGACATCCAGCTCATGATCCACGAAAGCATCAAAGAGGCATTGGGGGACGAGCATTTCATTCTCGGAAAAACCGAACGAACGGTCCCATGGCTTCGGCCGTGGTTGGAACGTGTCGATGAAGGCAGTTTCGCCCGAAGCGTGCAGTCGATTGCCAGCAAAGTAGTCAGCGAACGAAGTAGGAAACAGCAATACGTCCAATTTCGTGCAGGAAAAGGAGTTGCCGATGAAAACATCATCAGCCAGCACGGCATACCCATCATGTGCATTCCTCCACAAGGTGAAGGCGCCCATAAAGAGGTGGAACGTAGTAACGTGAATAGTGTGACGGAATTCCAGACCCCGGTATTGCAGGCCGCCGCGGCATACGACGGCGTGCTCTGCCCCGAGCAAGAAGAAGCCTGACGACGAACCTATGCGCGCAAGGAACCCATGCGCTATCCTCTCCGGGCATGCGATTCGATCCCGTCGACCCCAGGCAAAATTTTCCCGCTCTCGAGGAAGGAATCCTGAAATATTGGCACGCCGAGAACGTGTTCCAGCGTAGTATCACGATGCGACAGGGAGGTGAGGTTTTTGGCTTCTACGACGGACCGCCGTTCGCGACGGGCCTCCCCCACTACGGCCATTTGCTCGGCGGAACGATCAAGGACGTCATCCCCCGATTCCAGACGATGCGCGGCAAGCAGGTGCACCGCCGGTTCGGCTGGGACTGCCACGGCCTGCCCGTGGAGTACGAGATCGAGAAGGAACATGGCATCAAGAGTCGCGCCGATATCGACGCGATGGGCGTGGCCGCGTTCAACGACCTGTGCCGAGACATCGTCCAGCGCTACGTGAAGGAATGGCGCACGACGGTCGAACGCATGGGGCGCTTCGTCGACATGGACCACGACTATCGGACCATGGACCCGGACTACATGGAGTCGATCTGGTGGGTCTTCGCCGAGCTGGCCAAAAAGAACCTCCTCAAGGAGGGCTACAAACCCATGCACGTCTGCCCCCGGTGCGTCACCCCGCTCTCGAACTTCGAAGTCACCCAGGGCTATAGGGACGTCGACGACGTGACCGCCACAGTCGCCTTCAAGCTGAAGGATCAGAAAGACACTTCCATCCTCGCGTGGACGAGTACGCCATGGACGCTGCCGGGGAATCTCTTCCTCGCCGTCGACCCTGAAGCAACGTATACAAAAGTTGTACATGAAGGCAAGACGTACATTTTAGCGGAGCCCTTACTGGAGCGATTATTCAAGGATTCTCCGTACGAGAAAATCGGAGCATCTTTCAAGGGAAAAGAGCTTGTCGGACTGAGCTACGAACCGTTGTTCCCCTACTTTGCAGAGCAGTTTGAGAATGCATACAGAGTCGTCGCCGCTGACTTCGTGACCATGGAAGACGGCACGGGCATCGTCCACATCGCCCCTGCCTTCGGTGAAGATGATGCCGGCATCGGCAAGCGGGAGGGTACGGATATCCTGCAGCACGTCTCGATGGACGGCCGGTTTATCCCCGCGGTCACCGATTTCGCGGGCCTGGAGGTAAAGCCAAAGGACGCCCCGACCTCCACCGACAAACTCGTGATCGCCTGGCTGAAGGAACGCGGGCTGCTCTTCAAGAGCGAATCATACCGCCACAGCTACCCGCACTGCTGGCGCTGCGACTCTCCCCTGCTCAACTACGCGACGTCGTCGTGGTTCGTGGCCGTCGAACAGATCAAGGAGGCGATGGTCGCCGCCAACAAAGAGACGGAGTGGGTGCCGGAGCACCTGCGCGACGGACGCTTCGGCAAGTGGCTCGAGGGCGCACGCGACTGGGCGATTTCCAGAAATAGATACTGGGGCACACCGCTCCCGGTCTGGAGGACGGACGATAAGAGCGAAACCGTGATCATCGCCGGCCGCGATGATCTCTTGGCGTTCAAACCGATCCGCTTCACGAAAATCACGGCCGTACGCCATGGCGAAAGCCTCGCGAACACCGGGAAAACATTCAACGGCATCGCGCCGGGTGTGGAGCTCACGAAGCGAGGCCAGGAACAAGCAGAAGACACGGCGGAATTCCTGAAAGACCAGAAGGTCTCGATCATCTACGCATCGCCGATGCTCCGTGCGCAGCAAACCGCCCAGGCGATCGCGAAAGCGACGGGGGCGACGATCGTCACAGACGACCGGCTCATCGAAACGCAATTTGGACCACTCGAGGGCGCATCGCATGACGCCAATGACGAAATGGCCAGAAAAGCGCGCAGGATGGCCAAAATGGAGACACGCGACCTCGAAGGGTATTGGTACGTCGACGGCATGGAAAACATGGCGACGATGGACAAGCGCCTGCACGGCTTCCTCAACGAGATCCTCCCGAAACACCGCAGCGAGCACGTCGTCATCGTATCGCACGGAGCGCCGCTCCTACGCGTGCGCGGCTACTTCACGCGCGAAGACCCATACAAGCTCAGCGTGCTACCGATTCCCGACCTCGCGGAACCGACGGCCTACTTCTGGGATCACGACACGCAGGCGCAGGCGGACCTCCACAAGCAGCACATGGATGCCGTGAAACGGCCCGCACTGAAACCGAGCGCCGAAAGCGTGCATCTTACTCTGGTACGGCACGGAGAGACTGATTGGAACAAGGAGCACAAGCTGCAGGGAGGAGAAGCGGATGAACCACTAAATGACACGGGACGATCTCAGGCGAAGGAATTGGCAAAAGCACTCAAAGGCAAAAAATTTGACGCTATCGTTTGCTCACCGATGGGTCGCGCGTTCGAGTCGGCGAAAATCCTCGGCGAAGAGCTCGGAATCACGAATGTCATACCATTAGAAGGACTGCGCGAACGTCGCTTCGGCGATTGGAGCGGCAAGCACGCCGGTGAATTAATGAAAGAGCATCCGTTCGCCGAGAAAATCGGCACATTCACGACGTACTACGCCACACCGCCGAACGGCGAACTTCTCTCTGATTTCTTCAAGCGTATCGAAAGCACGTCCTTTGAACTACTGCAACGCTTCGCAGGAAAGCACGTGATCGTCGTCAGTCATCGAGGCACGAGCTCCGTTCTGCGCTCGATCGCACTGAATCTGCCGTATGCGGAGTCGAACAACCTCGTCCTGAAGAATTCCGAGTCGGTCGAGGTCACCTTGAACACCTTCCTGAAGCGCATCCCTGAGGTCCTCGACTGCTGGTTCGAGAGCGGCTCGATGCCCTACGCCCAAGAGCGTTTTCCGTATAAATTTAATTCGAGTTCAGCCCTGAAGGAAGGCAAAAAATCGGTACAAATGCCAAAGGGTTTCCCAGCCGATTTCATCGCCGAAGGCATCGACCAAACACGCGGTTGGTTCTACACCCTGACCGTGCTCGGTGCCGCCCTGTACGGCAAGTCCCCCTTCAAGCATGTCGTGGTGAACGGCACGGTCCTCGCCGAGGACGGCCGCAAAATGAGCAAGCGCCTCAAGAACTATCCCCAACCGGACGCCGTCATCGATAAGCACGGCGCCGATGCCTTACGCTTCGCCCTCATGTCGTCGTCGGCTGTACGCGCCGAAGACGTCCGTTTCTCCGAAAAGACCGTCGAAGAGGCGGTGCGCGGTGCGCTGCTCCCCCTCTGGAACAGCTACAGCTTCTTCGTGACGTACGCATCGCTCTGCGATTACGAACCGACCGCAGGCGTGTCGAAGAGCACGCACCCGCTCGACAGCTGGCTGCGCGCCGAACTCCAAGACCTCACGAACCGCGTAACGTCCGCATTGGAATCATACGACCTCGCGAAGGCCGCGGCTGAATTGCAGGACGGTCTCGACGGCCTGACCAACTGGTACATCCGACTCTCGCGCCGCCGCTTCGCGGGCAAAGGCCCGGGCGAAATGGTCGAGGCATCGGCAGAGCAATTCTCGCAGGACCAACGCGCCGCGCTCGATACGTTGTACGAAGCGCTGCTCACGTTCATTCGCCTGCTCGCGCCCTTCTGCCCGTTCATCACCGACGCGATCTACCTCAACCTCACGAAGCAGGACCACGGTTCGGTACACCTCGCCGATTGGCCGGAAGAGAAGAAGCTCACGAAAGCCGAACTCGCAATGCTCGAGAAGACGCGCGTGCTCCGGAACGTCGTATCGCTCGGTATGACGATCCGCAGCGAGAACAAGGTGAAGGTCCGCTTGCCGCTGCGCTCGGCCACGATCGCGATGCCTTCGTCGGTGCTCCACGCGAAAGACTTCTCCGATGAGGATCGCCAACTTCTCGCCCAGGAACTGAACGTGAAGGAAATAGCCTTCAGCGACGATCCCGGCAGCCTTGGTGAACGCACGATCTCGGTGAACGCCCGCTTGGTGGGCGCGCGCCTGGGTAAGAAAGTGCAGGACGTGATCGCCGCGGGCAAGCGTGGAGAATTCACGGAAAACGCGGACGGCACTCTGACGATCCTCGGTGAAACATTCACCGCGGAAGAAGCACCGATGCGCTATATGGGCGGGGAAGGTCGGGGAGTCGCGGCCGCGGGCGGTGTCATCGTCTCGCTCGATACCCAAACCGATCCTGAGCTGCTCCTCGAAGGCGACGCGCGTGAACTCATCCGCCACATCCAGCAGCAGCGCAAAGACGCGGGACTCTCGGTCCAAGACCGCATCGTCATCCAGGTCATGGGCAACGACGAGCTCATGAAGACGCATGGCAAGGCGATCGCCGACCAAACCAATGGCTCGCTCGGCGCGGCGGCGGAGAATCCATCGATGCTCGAACTCGATTCCGGCACCCTTACCGTTTCCTTTTCCCGCTCCTAAGTATGGCAGACCGCGCACTCGCCCTCCCGGTTCGCCTCATCCTGCAGTACGCGCTGACGGTGCTTCTGCTCTGGCTCATCACGCGGTACCTGCCCGATTACCTCATCATCGACGGCGGCTGGATGGCGCTCCCGACGGTCGCGGCGCTCCTCATGCTCCTGAACATGTTCGCGCGGCCGGTCCTGAAGATCCTGACCCTGCCCCTCAAACTGTTCATGACGATCGTGGCGATCATCCTCGTGAACGCGCTCTTCCTCTGGATTCTGGAAAGCATCGCCGCCCGGTTCGACCCCGCGACGGCCATCCTGCTCGTTGAAGGCGGGCTCGGAGGGTGGATCGTCGTTGCACTGGTGCTCGGCCTCGGCAACTGGGTGATTCATCACATTATTTGAGGAGAAATAATTTCTATTCAGCCCTGATTAAAGCCATATATTTGATGTATACATTTTTTGAACAAAAGTAAGAAAAAGTTTCAAAAAGCACCGTCATGCGTCAGCCTTCGTCAGGCTCAGGCTGTCATGGTTCGGCTCCGCTCACCATGACAGCGACGATGTCAGATACTTGTCATCCCGAGCGTAGCCGAGGGACATTGACGCTCATCCGACCCCTTCACTATCATTGCCTACTTTCCCGTCTTCATTCTCTTCCCTCCGTTCCCCATGAAGCGCCTCGTGGTCACCTCGCTCACCGCCGTCTGCGGATTCCTTCTGACGACGACGGCGCACGCCTCGTTCGTCGAAAAACACTTCCAGGCAGACCCGGGTTGGAAGACACAGGAAGAGGTCGATCTGGAATCGGAAACGCGCATCGACGCGCGTACGGCCGTTCCGACCGAGACGGTGGAACAACACCGCGAGATCCGCGACGAGGAGGAGAACGACTTCAACGACACGGACGACGGTACGACGCGCTTCGGCGAGAACATCGACGCCGGCCGCATCCAATTCTCCGCATCCGCCCCGATGACCCGCGCGGAGTTCACGGCGATGCTCGTTCGCTCGCGATACACGAAGGCATCGATCGACTGGTGCTACTGGGACATCACGTCCGTCTGGCCGCCGAAGTTCGAGCTGCTCTTCCGCGACGTGTCGGTCGACCACGCATTCGCCCCGGAAATCTGTGTGGCCATGCGCGACGGCTTGGTCCGCGGCTACGGCAACGACGTCTTCCGCCCCGACGCGCAGATCACGTTCGCGGACGCCGCCAAGCTGATCGCCCGCTCGGAAGGCCTCACGCCGTACGTCGACTCGTCGAAGCCGAAATACTGGTTCAACCCGTACGTCGAGGCACTCGCCAGCCGCAACGCCATCCCGATGAGCGTGGAGAAATTGGAAG
>CAYGDM010000025.1:0-14337 GCA_964348685.1 uncultured Candidatus Peribacteria bacterium
GCCGCCATCGCGATCCACACTCCCTACGGGACGATCGTGCACACGGGCGACTTCAAGTTCGACCTTACTCCCTTCAACGAGCCTCCAGCGGATTTTCATCGCTTGGCCGAGCTCGGAAAGAAAGGAGTGCTTGCGATCATCGCGGACTCCACGAATGCACTGAAACCCGGACACTCCAAGAGTGAATCCGAAATCGGAGACACGCTCCGCGACCTCGTCAAAAACGCCGAGGGCCGCGTGATCATGTCGACGTTCTCCAGCCTCCTCAACCGCGTCCAGCAGATCTTCGATGTCGCCAAAGACACGAACCGCAAGGTCTACATCTCCGGACGCAGCATGGAAGCCAACATCGAGATTGCTACGAATCTCGGTTACCTCAAAGCTCCCCGCGGACTCGTCCGCAAGGCGGGCCCGGGTATGGAGAAGCTCCCGGACAACGAAGTGATCATCATCACGACGGGCTCGCAGGGAGAAGAAATGGCAGGTCTTGCCCGCATGGGTCTCGGCACGCATAAGTTCGTGTCGGTCAAAGCGGGCGACACCGCCATCCTCAGTAGCAATCCCATCGTCGGGAACGAACGCGCAGTGGCGAAAGTCATCAATAACCTTCACTTGAAGGGCGCGATCGTGAAGACGAACCAGGAATTGGCGTTGCACACAACCGGCCACGGCTATCAGCAGGACATTCTCCTCATGCACCGATTGGTCCGCGCGAAGCACGTCATTCCCGAACACGGCGAACCGCACATGCGCCACGCGCACGGCGATCTCGTCCGCGGTATCGGCTACCAGGACAACCAGATCCACTTGTTGGTGAACGGCGAAATCCTGGAGTTCGATACCCAAGGCAACGCTCGCAAGAGCAAGAGCAAGGCCCCCTTCCGCGACGTCATCATCGACGGCCGCGGGGCGGCAGGCGAAGGCGCCCGCGTCCTCACCGACCGCAAGGTCATGAGCGGCGGCGGCGTGCTCATTGTGATGTTCAAGGTTTATGCAGAATCGAAGCGCCTCGTCGGCGACCCAGACGTGATCTCCCGTGGCTTGATCTACGGATCAGAAGAAACGGATATCTCGAAAGAAGTCGCAGGCGTCGCGAAGAAAGCGTACGAAGAAGAACTTGGCCGCGGCGTGACCGATCGCAAAGATCACAAGCGCGCCGTCCAAGGGGCTCTGTACCGCTACTTCGACCGCAAACTCGACCGCGAACCGATGGTCATTCCGATCTTCGTCGAGGTCTAATCGTTCTTTCCGATCTTTCTGTTCTTTCCTGAGAGGGGCGTACCGCCTCTCTCTTTTTTAGAGCGACGTGAAAAGTATGTACGCACCGAAAGCCCATACACCCACGAGCATGGCGACGAGGACGATTTCCAAGACGACGATCGCCACTCGCTGCGGATGGCCGATGAACAAGCCGACGACGCAACCAAGCACCGGATAGAAAAGAAGCGTCACGAGAGTCTGCACGATATCGGACGGACCGAGGAGGCTCACTATGCCGAGCGTGCCGAAGATCGGCGCGAAGGCGAAGAGCATCAGGCTCCATACGTAGTCGACCAAATTCGTTGCGATGAGCAGGGCGCCGACGGCGAGAAGCAACGTACCGACGATCAGCCCCGCCATCGCGCGCCATAACGCCGGGTGTTTCGAGAAGAGTTGGTGCATGCAGAAAATCATAACACAAAAAATGCCGCCGCATCTGTCCGATGGCGAGGACAGTGCGGCGGCGATGAGGAGTGTTGGCCGAACACTCCCCATGAACGGTCATGTGCCTTGTACGAGATCGTACGAGGCGAGGCTTGGATCCGTCTCCGAGAGACGATGGCGTTTGAACAACGCTTTCAAGCCGGGGGTTTTTTCTTTGCCGTTCTTAGGAACGACCTCATCCATTTCCACGATGTCTCCGTCGTTGAACGGTACATCCTGGAGAAGGGCTGGGGCGCTCTCCGGAGTCGGCTTAGGGTCTTGAGCTACGTGGGCACGTAACGCTATTCCACCAATAACCAAGGCAATGAGGACAATAAGGATCTCACCGATCAGAAAGATGGGATGAGTCCTTGCTTCAGAAGACGCCAAGCGAAACTCCTATAGAAGAAGGAACGGGGACGAAAATGGGACCGTAACCGCACATTCTGGGAAGTGAAGTCTGATTGTCAAACATCCGTGCCGGATCGTCAATCCAAGCGGATCTACGCTTGGCCCAGCCCCATGCGAGGACCGGACTTCCATACGCAAGTCCGCTTTTCTTGTCTTTGCAACAGGAACGAGGATAATCCACAGAGTTCCTTGGCATTAGCTGCGTTGCGGCGACCGAGGGCTTTATTTTTCTTGCGAAAAGGACACAGAAACATGGGCCTCCGGCTCCACACGAACGACAAGACATCGTATGGCGGTTGGTTTTTCCTCCTGCGATGCGACAGTCGGCAGCACGCGATGACGCTCGACATCCACCGTGACCCGAGCGAAACCGCCACGTTTTACGTGGAAATGGGTTTCGTCTTTGAGATCACCGGCCCACCGATCTGCATGGTGCTGGCCAACAGAGGTGTCTACGACATCGAAAAACCGGACAGTCTCATTCAGATTGTGGTTACCGCCCTTCAGCTCGCGCAGGCTCTCACAGCAGCGCAAAAAGAAGTGCAGCAACCGCCCGAGATTGTCCTAAAACCCCTGTCGATGGTGGCCTAGTGCCACTAGCGACCGAGCCGTGGGATGATCCCACGGCTTTCTCTGTTTCCTTCTATGCAGTCATAAACGTGGCGGGAAGGCTTTCTTTGACGTGAAAGGAGTATTTGACCAAATATAAAATTATTGTAATGATATCAATAGTAAGCAGTTCGTTCACACCCAGCGGCGGTCGCAACGGTAAGAACGATTTTTTTGGAGCCTGTCATGAATATTTCTGTTGTAGTGGTCGATCCCCACCCCCTTGCTCGAGAAGGATTGAAAGCCGGATTAGAGCAACAAACCACGCACCCCGGAATAAAATTCGTCGTCGTGGGAGAAACAGGATACGCGGACGATATCCACAGTCTGGTGGAGCAATGCAAACCGCGTCTCATTGTGTCCGAAACGGAGATTCTGCTACGCGGCAAACCCGAAAGGCGAACGGACGCCTCTCAGACACTGGAACGCGTTGCGGATCCAACGTCGAACATCGTTATTATGTTCTACACGGCGAGCAGCGATAACGTGCATATCGCGAACGCGCAGAAGCTCGGCGCCGTGGAATATTTGATGAAATCCGACCCGTGGACGGTGTCGCTCGGCCATATCGCACATGCACTCCTCTACGGAGGGTATCGGGAGAATTCTCCTTTGGCCAAGCATCTCAAAGGACGGACGAAAATGCACGACGACTTTCCTCTCACGAACAGAGAAATAGAAGTACTGCGTATCCTGCCCGGAAAAACGAACGGGCAAATTGGAGAGAAATTAAAAATCAGCATCGAGACGGTGAAGGAGCACATTGCGAACATTCTCCAAAAACTTGGAGTGGGAGATCGCACCGAAGCGGCCGTCTGGGCGGTGAAAAAAGGTCTCGTGTGAAGACATGTAGGCCATCTGACAAAAGAGCGACACACGGTTGTGTCGCTCTTTTTAACGTGAGCGATAAAACCGCTACGCTGTGCCCATGTCCACCCGGCAAATCGCATCATCGACCCTCTGGCAAATCGCCAGCCAGGCAGTCATGGCGTTGCTCAGCATCGTCACGGTGAAGCTCGTGGCCGTGGGCCTCACGCAGGAACTCGCAGGGACGTACAACAGCGCGTACGGCTATTTGCAGTTCTTCGGGATCCTCGCCGACGCAGGCCTCTACGCCGTCGCCGTGCGCGAGCTCAGCCGCGCGAAAGATGAAGGCCAAACGCTCGGCACGCTCGTGCTACTGCGCCTCATCGTCACGGTCATCGTCTTCGCAGCGGCCATCGGCATCGCGTGGAGCATCCCGCACTGGCGCGAAAGCCCGCTCTCGATCGCCATCACCATCGCCGCGTTCGTTCCCGCGTTCACATTGCTCGCGGGCATCCAGCGCAGCGTGTTCCAAGTGCACTACAAGATGCGCTCGGTATTCACCGCCGAAGTCATCCAGCGCATCGTAACCGCGGGGCTGATCGGCGGCACCGTCGCGCTCGGCGTGCGCCAGAGCAGCGATCCCGCAATGGCGTGGTGGTTCCTGCTCATCGGCAGCTTCGGCGCGTTCATCCTCCTCGCCGTATCGTCCACGCTCGCGAACCGCATCGTGCGGATCCGCGCGACGTGGGACCCGGCCACAATGAAACGCATCCTCTTGCTCGCGATGCCCTTCGGCGCGGCATACCTCTGCATGGCGCTGTACCGCAACATGGACGTCACGCTGATCGCGCTGCTCCGGCCCGATTTCGAGACCCAGAACGCCTTGTACGGCTTCGCGCTGCGCGCCAACGAAATGGCATTCCTGATCCCGACATTCCTCCTCAACTCGACGCTGCCGCTCGTGAGCGCGCGCATGGCCGCCAATGAAAGCATCACCGGACTCGTTCGCAAAACATTCATCACCGTTCTGCTGCTCACCCTCACCGCGGGCATCACCGCGATGCTCTGGGCGCGGCCGCTCATGCAATTGCTCACCACCGAGCAATACCTCAGCACGCCGGAAACTGCCGGGGCCGACACCGCGCTCTTCCTACTTGGGCCGTCGATGATCCTGAACGGCGTCGTGCTCTTCTGCTTCTACACGTTGCTCGCCCTCGGCTCGGCGCGCCGCCTCACGTGGTCGCTCGTGCTCGCGGCGGTCGTCTCGCAAATCATGAACGTCCTGCTCATCCGTGAGTACGGGTTCGTCGGCGCGGCGATCACCTCCGCCGGCGTGCACGCGCTCATTGCGGCGCTCCTTCTCGGGCCCACGCTCCGCCGCGTCGGCGTTCCGTTCCGTTCGCTCGAGTGGCTCCGCCTGATAACGTTCTCGCTTCTCCTGGCCGGCGTGCTCTTCCTCCTTACCCCCTTCCTCACGAACGAATTCCTGACGGTCGGAGGAGTCGCGATTCTCGGCATTGTGGCCACTCTATTGGTCGAAATACTCGGGCTGCGGCGCGTGATCACCACTGCCTAGAACATTGCTAAAACAGGCCGGAAATGGTACAATGGGGAGAAACTAACACACACCCTATGACCATGCTCCAACGCCTTTCGTTCGCCGCGGTCGCGGCCGTCTTGCCCCTCGCGGTCCTCGCGCAGGTGCCGAATGTCACGGGCATCAACGCCGAACTGATCGACGGGAAGGTTTCCGTCACATGGAGCGCAGTCGACGGCGACGTGAAGAAATACCGCATCTTCTACAGCCACGCGTCGATCCTCGAACAGGGCGGCGTGTATGACGACTACGAGGACGCGGACGGTACGGCAACGGAGCACACGCTCGCGAACGTCCCGCCGGTTTCGACGCTCTACGTCTCCGTGTTGGCCGTGGGCCAGGACGACAGCGAGAGCCCGTTCTTCACGGAAGAAGCGATGGTCGAACTGACGCCGTTCGCCGCGGTCGACGCAGCGGTCTCGTCCGTGTCCGCATTGCCCCCGTCACCGACTGTCCCGATGGAATCCTCGACGCTGCAACTCCTCACGGCCGTGTCGGCCTCGTCGACGGGCGTCGTCCTTACCTTCACACATCCGTTGTCGATTCCGGAACAGTACAAAGACCAAGCGTTCGCCATCAGGAGCGGAAGCGGCGAAGTGCTGCAGATCGTGCGTTATCGCCTGCAGGGCAACCAGGCGTTGCTCGATACCGACGAACAGAAGCCCGGCCGCGTCTACCAGGTGACGATCCACGGCAGCCTCGCGGGCAAGACCGCGCAGGATACGCTCGTCCCGCAGGAGGCAGCGACCGCACCGATGCTCTTCACGGGCTTGCAAACGAACACGTCTATCGCGGACGTGACGAACCTCGCACTCACGGTAAAAGGAAAAGACGTTGTAGCCCTCTGGACACCGCCGGCCGCGACGGTGCGCGAACTCCAGGTCTCGCAGAGCACGAACGGCGGCCGCACGTTCGGCCCCGCAACGCGCATGGAGAAGACGGCGAAAGGCGTCACGATCCCCAACGTTGCCAACGGTACATTCACGCTGCGCATCAAGGTCATCGGTCTCGACGGTTCGACCTCCGCCGGTGTGCAACAGACGGTGACCGTGGGCACGGCCCAGGCGTCGTCCGCGAGCTCCAAGCCCGCGACGGCATCGTCCTCGAAACCAGCGACCGTGTCGTCCTCTTCGTCTTCGACCCCGGGCACGAAGCCCGGCACGCTCCCGAGCTCCGGCCTCGGCCTCACGGTCATCGTGGGCCTCAGCGGCGCCGCGACGGGCATGCGTTTCTTCCGCAAAAAGAACGCCTAAGACGTGAAGAGCCTGCGATAAACACGACATCGCCCACGACGCTCCGGCAGTCGGGGGAAGCTTGAACCTATAATTTGGCGACATGAGGCGAGAACAGCTGATTGTCGTGGTTTTTGCATCCGTGCTCCTTGCGGCGCTCGGGCTGGAATTGCGCGCGTGGACGGAGCCTCCGACGCTCCGCATGTTCGACGTCGGCCAGGGCGACGGCATCCTGGTTTCCTCCGGAGGACATCAGATCCTCATCGACGGCGGACCCGACGGCGAGATCCTCACGCACCTCGGAAACACGCTGCCGTTCTTCGACCGACGCGTAGACCTCCTTGTCCTGAGCCACCCGCACATGGACCACCTCCAAAGCTTCCCGGAACTCCTGCGACGCTACCACATCGCCGCGGTGCTTCTGACCGGCGTGGATTACAGCAACCCGCGCTACGAAGAATTCCTCACTCTCCTCGCGGAAGAACGCTCGCACATCGTGATCGCGGATCCGGACCAGGATCTCATCATCGGCGACCTGCACATCGATGTCCTCTGGCCACCGCCGCGTTCGTTCGGCATCCCCATGAAAGACGTGAACGATGACTCTGTCGCGCTGCGCGTCACGGCCCCGTCGGGCACGACCGTACTCCTTCCGGGAGACATGGAAACCAGCGAAGAGCGCGAGATCCTGAAAGCCGGCATCGACGTACGCGCGGACATCCTCAAAGTCGCGCACCACGGCAGCCGCACCAGCAGCTCGACGGGATTTCTGCTCGCTGTGAAGCCATCCCTCGCGATCGCATCCGTCGCGCAGGAAAATAGCTACGGCCTGCCGGACGAAGACGTGATCGCGCGCTACGAAGCGTTCGGCATTCCGCTCAGGATGACATCGCAGGAGGGGACGGTCGTGATACCGCTGCACTAAAAAACGCCCGCCGGATATACCGGCGGGCGCCATGATCTTTCGACTATACGTCGGCTTCTTACCTTCCGAAAATCCGAATGGCATTCTTCGCCTCGGATCCGCGACCCAGGGTTCGCAGCGCCCATCTCGCGTGAATCCTGATGGTGCCGTCCTTTTCACCCGTAAGGTGAAGCCACCGCTCGTGGGAATGAACGCAGGCGGAGCTGGCACCGAGTCCGTGCATCCAGCCGGATTTTTTCAGCGCAGCTTTGCGCACCGCGAGGAACATCAACGTTTCGCGGAGTGAGAGGAACGATTCGCCGAAGCGGGGCTGAACGGACAGAGCCTCTTTGGACGGCTCCGTGACTCGCACGACCCTCATCTCCCCTTCGTGTCCGTCGCGCATACCGGGAAGGGATGAGAGATCGACGTCGCACGTGATCAAGCCAGGAAAGAGACAATCCAACAGGAGCACGGGAAGGCCCGGGTCCTTGTAGATCAGAGCATCTTCTTTCGGCGTGACGCCTCTTCCGACTGCGGCATCGAATTGCTCGCGAGCAGTCTTGAGCTTGTCCACGACTTCGGGAAGCGCCGAAACGCACCATCGGAACAACGACGGGTTGTGGGCGAGGGCGGAAAAGAATTCTTTCCCCGCGCCGATCCCTGGCTGTCTCGCGGCCTGAAGCACTTCGCGTACCAGACCCTTCGACACCGCTAGGTCCGGACTTTTTTGACGCGTGAGAGTCTTCTGTGACACCATCACGCACCTCCTTTGTGATAAACCCCGTACGTGGGGACGACGACTCACCTCGGAATGAGACAAGCGCACCGGGCACGGACCGCCATGCGCGCCGTGCTTGCCTCATGTTTGAAGCCGATCATTCGAAAGAACGGATTTATTTTGCTCCAAAATACCGTTTTGTCAAAACTGAGAAAACGCCCGCCGGATGAACCGGAGGGCGCTTTATTCGATCGGCACATGGCCGATCGAGGCTGGTAAGCCGCTACACGACGTTCGCATTGGGAGTCAGCGTGACCCAGAGTTTTTCACCGTACCATCCCATGACCACCTTGTAGGTGCCATGGGGGTGCGGATCGGCACAAACTGCGAACTGCTTTTCTTCCAACTCCCCGGGGAGGAGCGCCATACGGGACCCGAAGAAGAACAGAAAGAGGTGTGCGGCGTTCGCCTGTTGCCAATCGGGGTTGTCCGTTTCCTCCCCTCGATAGAACTCAACGGGCTGGCCATGGATCGGCGGCCAACGAAAATGATATTTACCCGCTTCCACATGATCCACCGCGAACGCGATGGGCAAATTCCAGTGGACCAACTTTCGAAGTCCATCGAATTCCATTCCAAACACGCGCATGTCTCTACGCAAGAACATGCTGAACAGCATCTCGCCGACGCGCGGCGTACGCATCAGGCTCGCTCCGACGAGATCCAATGCATCCATGATCACACTTGTTTCAACAGACACTGCCTTCTCCTTTTTTATTATTGGAACACGTTTCGCAGCTTTACCGGTGCTACGAATGAACAGTATTATTTTAATTCTTTATTATATTTTGTCAAAAAATACGTAAAAACATGAGAAAACGCCCGCCGGATGAACCGGAGGGCGTTTATGGAACCTTGGAAGAGCAAGACTCTGTTTTCATGCTTCGAGTAACGCTTCGATGTCCCGCTGGAATACCAGCGAAATTTTCACCGCCTCCAACGGCATGATCGCCGCACGATCGCTCCTCGCTTCGCAGAACGCCATGCGCATCAGCGGCTCTTCCACCTCCTGGTTGACGCCTCGCAGCACCGCTTCGAAAAGATGTTCATCGCCGTAGTACGCCAACAGCTGCGCCGCGTGCTGAATGCGCTTTCTCGCAATCAATGCATCGGCCAACTGAAGCATGTCGTCCGTACGTTGTACGAACAAAAAACAATCCAAGGCCGATTTCCATCGTTCGTGCAGCGCGAAGATTTTCGCGCATGCGAGTAGCTCTTTCACGCTGCCATTCCGATACAGCCTGAGTGCGGCGTAGAACACGCCGTTATCCAACTGCTGACGGAACGCTTTTTTCATCAGTGCGAGCGCTTGTTCCGTCGTCTTCGGGACGTACTTCTCATCGAACGTAATCCCTTTCATCGCGCTCAATTCCATCGCATTCGTTGCAACCACCATCGCCCGTTTCCTTCTCCAAAAAGAGGTAACACGAAACACGGATCCTGCCCGTGAAGCCAAAGAACCGGGATACGGTACTCAGGCTTCGGCCGTTGTCAAAAGATCGTGAGGGTTTTTGCCGGGCGTGCTAGGGTTCCGCCATGCCACAACACATCGAAATCAGGGAATTAACGGAAGATCTGATCGACGAGCGATTCCTCGACACATTGGGACATTTAGCCTCGGTGGAACTCGATGTCACTGGAGCCCGCGAAATTCTTCGAGCTCGGGCGGCACTCGGTATCCACACGTTCGTCGCGCTCGATGGGGAATCGATCGTCGGGTCCGCGTCGCTCTTGGTGGAACCGAAATTCATCCACGGCGGCGGAAAGGTAGGGCACGTCGAAGACATCGTGGTGCACGCCGGATCGCAGGGAGCGGGGATCGGGAAACAACTCGTGGCCCACGCGACACAGGAAGCAAAATCAGCCGGCTGCTACAAAACCATCCTCGCCTGCACGCCCGCGAACAAACCGTTCTACGAAAAGTGCGGCTACCGCGAACACGAAATCGAGATGCGATGCGATCTCTGACACAGTCACCCTGCTCGTCGAGAAATGAAAAATGCGACGAAATACATTCGGAGAATCGCCGATCGGGGACGCAATGTGGAGAGCTGTGGAGCGCCCTTCTGCGCACAAAAGTTATCCACAGGTCGTGTGGAGAACCCCGGGAGGGAGTCCCCACACGGATAGGGAAGTTATGCACGACAAGTTTACTCTTTTGGCTTCAGCTCAACGAAATATTAGGTTTCGTGTTGTGGAAGCCAACGGGGTGCGGTTCTCCACGGGTTTTCCACATCGATCACACACGCAAGAAGTAGACGGCCTACGTTCATCTGCACCAAACGGCTGAATCTCGCGAAACGCACTCCCACATTTCCACACGCAAGACCCCAATAGGGGAAGGAGCGGAGGGGCGTATGATGATGACGAACTAAGAAAAAAAATTTACATGTTATACTCACCCTCCTCTCTTCACTTATAAACCCATGAAATTTTCTTGCAGCACATCGGCACTTCTTCAGTTGCTCCAACTCGTGAGCCGCGCGATCAGCGGACAGCAGGCGCTGCCGATCTTAGGAAACATTCTCCTGCAGGTCGAAGGAAAACGCTGCACCGTGAGCGCGACCGATTTGGAAATTTCCATCGTCACAAGTTTCGAAGCCGCGATCGAGAACGAAGGTTCGATCACCGTGCCCGCGAAAGCGATCTTAAACTTCGCGCAATACACGACCGACCCGGAAGTGGTGCTCGAGACGATCGATGGCACGCAGATCAAATGCACAAGCAAGCACAGTAAAACAACGCTTTCAGGCGAATTGGCGAGCGAGTATCCGACGATCGCGCCGGTGGAAAACAAGATCTCGTTCGCGGTGAACGCGCACAATCTTTTGGAAGCGTTGCACCTCGTGACGTTCACGTGCGCACGCACGAGCCTCCGTCCCGTCCTCTCAGGCGTCTCAGTGCGCACGGAAGGTGGAAAATTGATCCTGGTCGGCACGGACAGTTATCGCCTCTCTGAGTACGTCCTAGACACGACCATGCAGGAAGAAATTTCCTGCATCATCCCGGTGAAGGTTCTCGAAGAGGTGAAGGCCGCAATCTCCGGCGTGAAAGCGAAGAAGCCCGGTAACGACGAAAAGATCGACGAGGTGCCGCACGTGCAGGTCACGCTCAGCGCGCAGCAGGTAGAACTCCAGGTCGGCAATTCGCGCTTCCTTTCGCGCCTCATCGAAGGAAAGTTCCCGGACTATAAGCAGATCATCCCGAAGGAATCCGCCGTTCGTTCGGTCATTTCGAGCCACGAGCTCACAACGGCTGTCCGCCGCATGCATTACTTCGCGAAGGAGGTGAACAACAACCTCACGTTCGTGCTGGCCGCCGGCGACGTGCAGATCAAGACGCCGCAGACGCCGCTCGGTAAAGACGAAGCGTCGGTCACGGCAGAGACGACGGGCGGGGAGTCGAAGATCGCTCTGAGCTCGAGCTACCTGCTCGATTTCCTCTCGCACATCGACGACGCGAACGTGGAGCTGCAGGTGGTCGACAGCATGCACCCGGCCGTGTTCAAGCTGCCGAATGCACCGCAGTTCCTGCACTTGATTATGCCGCTGCGGATGCAGGATTAAAAAGAGCCACCCCGCGTTTGCCGCGGGGTGGAGGTGTCGGATCCGGTTTCATTTCGGCTTCTTGCCCGAATCCTCGGACGATCGTCTCGCGTCGGCGTGTCCGCGTTCGATGACGCTGTTACGGGCGAGCGAGACATTGTCGTTTCCCGCACATTTCGGAGGGGGAGCCCCCCTTCCGGCCGCTTCGCGTCCCATGGATTCAAGTCGTCGGATCAGATCGTCATCGTTCGTGGATGACATGGCGTGTTCTCCGAAAGGTGATGGATCGAACATCCCAGGAAATTCCTGGGGGAGCTATTCTACATGGTAGGATTGAAAAAACCTCCCGGTGCCGGACAATGGCACAGGGAGGGATGAACCTGGGAGTGACGTTTGTTCTTGTCAGTCTGACGTCTCACAATTTTACGTCACAAGGTTCGAAAGGTGTTCCATAGGTTCCTCCAATTCTTCCCCAAGGTTCCTTCTTCTCCCAAAGGACCGAATGGGACGCGCAGATCATACTCTCTTGAATAGTAAGTCAAATACGCTAGAATAGAGGTATAGAAACCGGAGAGGATGCACGCTCGCTTTTGTGGGCGTCTGCCCTTGCCGATGTACCGCGATACCGCCGTTTTTCGAACATGTTGCCGTCCCTCCTCATAGGAAAGGACACGCACCGAGAGCTTTCCACGCTCTTGGTGAAAGACCGTGCCCTGACGATTTCGGGCGCGGGCAACGAGACGGCGAAGGCATTGCTCCTGTCGCACCTGCGCGGATACGCGGAGCCGAAGCCGACGCTGCTCGTGGCCGAGGATGATTCGCAGGTTGAATCGATCCGTCACTGGCTGCAGTTTTTCGAATGCGAGGCCGAAGCGTTTCCCGCCGGCGAAACGGAATTGTCGATGGCGTCGCTGCAGCAGTTCCTGCGTTTCATGGGAGGCGAGAAGAAAATTTTCCTCGTGCCGCGGCATCTCTGGAATATCGAATTTCCGCACTACGAAGAGCTTTTGCAGCGCGCTGTGACGCTGAAGAAAGGCGATGACATGAACTTCACGTCGTTCATCGAGGAGATCATCGAGCTCGGATATTCGCACGCGGACTTCGAAGAATTGTCGCCGGGCGAGTACCGCCGCACCGGCGACCGCTTGGATATTTTCCCGATTCAGTCGACGGTCGTCGCGCGCGTCGATTTTAGTTTCGACACCGTCGAGAACATTCATCACGGTGGCGACAATGTCGACGCGCTCAACTTGCTTCCTGTCACCTACGGCGAGACGCGTCCGATTGACCGCCAGTTCCCGAGCGACGCGCTCTTGGTCTTGGACGATCAGGACGACGCCGAGGCGCCGAAGACCGGCTACACGCTGCGCTACACGTCGTTCCCTGAATCGCAGAAGAACCACGCTCACCTGCGCTACCTTTCCGTTCTCAAGTTCTACACCCTCACCGACTTCCTTAACGACCTCAAAGACAAGCTGCAGCAGAATTGGAGCTTACTCATCGTGACCCGCCGCGCTGCTGAATTGGAGGGGATTTTCAAGGAAGAAGGCGTGCGGTTCGTCCACAAGGAGCGCATTCCCGGCGCGGTGACGATGGTCGCCGCCGAAGAAGGCGATTTGCTTCCGCACTCGATCCAGAACCCGGATTTGTTTTGCGCACTCCTCACCGACCGCGAGATTTTCACGCTCAAAAAAGCCGGCCGCGAGAAGTCGATGCAGAAGCTCGCGCTCGATTTCCTCACGTCGCTCTCGCCGGGCGATTACGTGGTGCACATGGAGCACGGCATCGGCCGCTTCGAGGGCATGACGCAGAAGGTGATCGACGATACGACGCGCGAATATTTGGAACTGACGTACGCGGAGGGCGACAAGTTGTTCGTCCCGGTTGATCAGGCAGACAAGCTGAGTAAATACGTGCACGAAGAAGGCACCGTTCCCCATCTCACGCGTCTCGGAGAAACCGAGTGGAAGCGCGTCACGGAGCGGATAAAGGCCGAAACGCAGGAGATCGCGAAGGACCTCCTCGAGCTTTACGCCAAGCGCGCCAGCGCCCGGGGTTTCGCCTTCGGCGACGACAACGCCGCGGTGAAGAAATTCGACGAAGCATTCCAGTACCAGCTCACCCCCGGCCAGGCGAAGGCGGTGGAAGACATCCGCCGCGACATGGAAGACGAGCACCCGATGGACCGCCTCGTGTGCGGAGACGTCGGTTTTGGAAAAACGGAAGTCGCGATGCGCGCGGCGTTCAAGGCAGTGCAGGACGGCAAGCAAGTCGCGGTCGTCGCGCCGATCACCATCCTCGCCGACCAGCATTTGCAGAACTTCCGGGAGCGCATGAAGGATTTTCCGATTCGCATCGACATGATGAGCCGTTTCCGCACGGCCGCGGAGCAGAAAAAGACGCTCGAAAAACTGCGGAAAGGCGACGTGGACATCGTCATCGGCACGCATCGTCTCCTCCAGGACGACGTCGCGTTTTTGAATCTGGGACTCGTGATCGTCGATGAAGAGCAGCGCTTCGGCGTGAAGCAGAAGGAGAAGTTCAAAGAAATGCGCGCGTCGGTCGACATCCTCACGCTCACCGCCACTCCGATCCCGCGCACATTGAACCTTGGTCTCCACAAATTGCGCGACATTTCCACGATCACCACGCCGCCGCCGGGCCGCCTTCCGATCATCACCGAGGTGCGCAAGTACAGCGACCGCTTGGTGCGCGCAGCGATCGTTCATGAGATCGAACGCGATGGCCAAGTGTTCGTGCTCCACAAC
>CAYGDM010000026.1:0-14305 GCA_964348685.1 uncultured Candidatus Peribacteria bacterium
GTCGAGGATCTGGCCGAAGCTCTTGCCTGCGATGTACTCGTACGCGGGGTCGACGTCCTTCGGGACCGTGAGGCGCGGTTTTTCGACCTCGTGGATGAACAGATGCCAGCTTTTGCGCGGGCCCTGCATCCACTGCTGGAGCAGCGAATGCTGGTCCTGGGTGCCGATCGCCGCGACCGGGAAGGGGTTCCGTACTTCGTTCTTGCCGAGGCTCTCGGCGATCAGCTGCTGGTTCCACCGCGCAAGGGATTGCAGCCGCGCGCTGTAGGGCATGATCACGCGGAGGATGTAGCCTTTCTTGCTCTCGTGCAGGTACTGCACCGCAGCGAGCATTCCGGCGGGGTTTTCGTCGAGCGAGGGGTTGAAGCACGACGCTTCGAGGTCGGCCGCGCCCTGGATGAATGCGTCGACGTCGGCGTCGATGAGCGCCAGCGCGAGCAGCCCGACGACGGTGAAGATCGCGTAGCGGCCGCCGACCTCCGGGTGGGGGAGCATCGGGATGTTTTTAGCGGCGCAGAACGATTGCAGCGCGCCTGCATTCGGGTCGGTGATCGCTACGGCGTAGTCCGTCGCCTTCGCGCCGTGCACCTCGCGCAGTTTCTCCCAGTAGAGGAAGAACGCGCTCAGGGTTTCGAGCGTGCCGCCCGATTTGCTCGCGACCACGACGAGCGTGTGCTTCCAGTCGATCACGTCGAGGTACAGCTGCAGCACCGAGGGGTCGATCGTGTCGACCACCACGAGCTCGGGCGCGTTCGGGTTCGCGAAGACTTCGCTCAGCACGCGGGGGCCGAGGCCCGATCCGCCGATGCCGATCCAGAGGATCGTTTGGATCTTCTGTTTCTTCGTGCGTTCGCGGAGGTCTTTTACCGACTGGATCGCCGCTTCGTCGTAGATACTGCGGGTCCAGGAATGTTGGCCCGCTTCGCACTCGGCGCGGAGTTCGTCGATGTAGCGCTTCATGCTCCCGCGTACCTGGAGAAGGTCTTGGTCGCTGATGCCGTACGACGGCGTGATGAGCTTTGCGAGCGAGCCGGCGATATCGAGCGTGAGCATAAGGAGGATCTTACAACGAACGGAGGGCTGCGGTCACGCGGTCTTCGGTCGTGCGCAGGTCTTGGGGAACGGCTTCGAGCGCGCGTTGGGCTTCGGCTTGGTTGTAACCGAGTTGCGCGAGGGCGGCGATCGCATCCGGGTCGAAGCGGGCGCCCATCGATTGCGGGTCGCCGGTGAAGAGCGTCGGGTGGCGCTCGGCGAGGCTTTTGAGTTCGACGAGCAGTTTTTCGGCGGTCTTCTTGCCGATGCCTTTGATCGATTGCAGGTGCGCGTGGTCGTTTTCCTGGATCGCCTTCATGAGGAGGCCTCTGGGTACGCCGCAGAGTTCGAGGCCGGTTCTGGGGCCGATGCCCGAGATCTGCGTGAGTTCTTCGAAGAGTGTGCGCGTGGCGGCGTCGAGGAAGCCGAAGAGCTCGAACCGGTCCTCGCGGACGTACGTCGAAATCCAGAGCGTCGCCGTGTCGCCGTCCTGCAATGTGTCCCACGCGTCGATTGGCACCGCCACGCGGTATCCCGCCCCGTTCACGTCCACCGATACCTCGTTCAGGCTGCCCTTGCCGATAGTGCCTCGGAGATGGGCGAACATGGCCGGAGTGTAGCACACGCGCCCTCGTCAAAAGGTGTCGTTTTTGCTATAATGATGGGAAACAAACATGCACCACACACGTCGCCTCCTCATCGTGATCCCGGCGCTCATGGCGTTGATTCCGATCGTGCCGCTTGGCATGACGGGACTCTTGTCGCTCGACGAGCGCGACACCGTGCGCGAATCGCTGTACGACGCGATCGGCGACGCCGCGGCGGAGTATCGTCAGCGCGGCGGGTTGCAGTCGCGTCTGGAGAAAGGGAAGACGACGCTCGCGGAGCAGCAGAAACTCGTGAAAGACATCGAGATGCATAAGGTGATGACGCGTCGCGAGGTTGTTCGTTTGCGCCGTATTCAGGGCAAGATCGAATTGCGCACGGCGACCGATTTACCGACGAAAAACGACGCGATCCTCGCGCAGAGCAGCGCGAAGAAGCGCTATTCGGAATTGCTCCGCCAGCGCGCGGGGTCGCGCGGCTCGCGCCTGGCCCGTTGGATGGGCGAACCAGCCTGGAGTACGGCCGACGAGCGGCTGCTGCGCTATCAGGAAAAACTCGTGAAGGATCTCACGGCAGGCGTGAGCGTGCTTGAACGCTTGGAACGCGCGGAAGATGCGCACAGCAAGACACTGACGCTCTACGCGCAGGCATCGAAGACGTATGCCGCGACCGTCGACAGCGTCGCCCTCGGCGAAGAGCAGTTGCGCGAGAACCGTCGCATCATGGCCGAGGTGCACGACCACGTGCTGTCGCTCCAGGGCGATCTCGCCCGCATCGATGCGAAGCTCCGCCAGAAGGCGGGCCGCGCGCTCGTGGAATCGGGCCTCCTCGATGCCGAAGACGTCCGCCACGCATCGGCGATGGCCGCGCCCGCGTTCAGCTGGCCGGTGTACGGCCGCGTGTCGGCCGGGTTTATGAATAAGCCGTACGTCGCGTTCTTCGGCGTGCAACACTACGGCACCGACATCGTCGTTCCGCAGGGAACGCCCGTGGGCTCGGCGACCGACGGCGTCGTGTTCCTTGTGCGAGACGGGGGAGCGACCGGCTACACGTACATCCTCATCGGCCACCGCGACGGATACGCCACGCTCTACGGCCATCTCAATGAAACGCACGTTGTCGCGGGGCAAGAAGTCGCGGCCGGCGAAACGATCGGCCTCTCGGGTGGCAAACCCGGCACGCGCGGGGCGGGTCCGATGACGACGAATTCGCACCTCCACTTTGAAGTCATCCAGAACGGCGTGAACGTGGATCCGTTGAGCGTGTTGCCGTAATTCAGGCATAGCGAAAACCCCCTGCACCAAGTGTGCACGGGGGTTTTGAATGATCGAAGCCGGTTGGCCTCAAATACCGAAGGCATCGTATCCGTTACCTGTCGAAAAGAATGTGTTCTTCAGGAACCATGCAGAGCAATCCGCCGTCGCGATCCGGCAAGCGCAGCTCATCACCGTTCTTGCTGCACATATAGGAGATCCTCCATCGTTGACCGAGGTAGTCGATTTCCGGAGGACTGAGAAACCATACGGCGGGGAAATGCATGTTGTTCGCCTGGAGGGGCGGACTGACACGCCCGAGGAGTTGTCTGAGCTGGTCCTGGATTACAGACGGAATGTCCGGATGTCTCTCCTCGCGACCGCGTCCGAAGCGCAGGTCGAGGGGCGCCCGTTTTATCGGAAGTTTCTTCAGGCAGAGATCCCACGTTGTGTTGATGAGGTCACGGCCGTGGTGACTTTGGTGGGACATGAGATTGCTGTACGGCCCTTTCCAGGCGGCACGCACCATGCTCCATACGATTTTCTCTTCTTCTCCTTCCTCGAAGCAGTCGGGGAAAGCAGAGCGTAAGCCCTTCAATGCTCGCGCATCCGAACAGGTTGCCAAGGCAAGCCTGGTCTTCACGCATGCGATCCGTCGCACATTCGTCCAATTCCTTCTCATTTCACAATCCTTCACGTACGAATTTCGACACGAAACGAGTTACAACGCCGGTGTTGTTCAACGAACAACTTAGAGTATTTTACTACTTATTATTATTTGGTCAAATATCACACAATCAGCATCCCGTCGCCAAAAGAGAACAGCCGGAACTTCTCGGCGATCGCCGTTTGGTAGAGCTTCATGAGTTGGTTGCGGCCGACGAACCCTGCCACGAGCATGAGGAGGCTGCTCTTCGGGACGTGGAAATTGGTGACAACGGCGGTGACGAACCGCGGCGGATTCTCGGGCGAGAGGAACAGCGTCGTGCGGCCGTAGCGGTTGATGATGGTATCACCTTCGACCGCGGCCGATTCGAGCGTGCGGACGGTGGTGGTGCCGACGGCCACGATCGGTCTGCCCTCTTCTTTGGCGCGGTTCAAAAAATCAGCAACGTCTTCGTCGATGAAGTACGTCTCTTCGTGCAGGGTGCGCAAAGCGATCTGTTCGTCCGTCACGGGAGCGAAGGTCCCGAGCCCCACGTGGAGCGTGACGTAGCAGACGTCGTGGCCCGCTGCCTTGATGCGCTCGATGAGCTCCCGTGTGAAGTGCAGGCTCGCGGTTGGTGCGGCCACGCTGCCGGGGTTCTTCGCGAAGACGGTTTGGTACTCGCTGCGCCGTGTTTCTTCGGTCATGTCCTTCGCCTCGATGTAAGGCGGTAGCGGCGTTTTGCCGAATTCTTCGAGGAGGGGAACGGTTTGGTCGATTGGGAACGACGTTTTCAGGATCGCTTCTTTCCCGTCGCGTTCGACGCACTCCAGCGTGTGGCCCGCCCAGTGCGCGACCATACCGGGTTGCAGGGCGCGGGGCGCCATCGCGCGAAGGGTGTCGCCGTCGGTTCGCAGACAGAGCACGTCGATCTTTTTCCCCATGAGGTCGAGCTCCATGCGCGCGGGGATCACCTTCGTTTCGTTGAAGACGACGACGCTTTTTTCCGGCAGGTATTCGTCGATGTGCCCGAAGGTATCCAGCATCGTTTCGCCGCTGGCGCGGTCGAAGACCATCAGTCGCGCGCTGTCTCTGGGGCAGGCCGGCGCCTGGGCGATCAGCGCTTCCGGGAAGTGGTAATCGTAGGCCGCGAGGGTGTCTGAGGGGGTTGTCATGGGGAAAGCTCGTCGGTCGACCAATGAGAAGGATTATTTAGAATATACCCTTTAATACGTACTCGTTCGTCCGGGGTCCGTACGATACGTTCAAAATAATTACGCTGCCAGATTCTTCCTTCAAATCCGTGTGATTCGTAAATTTGTTTGGTGATGATGGATTTCAATTGGCCGATGATCGATCCTAATGATCGCGGTTGCAACGTTGGAGCGACCGTTGGGGCGACCCGGCGGGTCGCCCGTACATCAATCAATAGATGTGCGTGATTCGGCATTACGATCCATGTGTCGATACGGACGTATGGCCGAATAATGTTCGTGCGTTGTATTTCATTTGCGACGATGCAGCCAATTTCCGATAATCCCATAATTCCGTGCCGTATTTCGCCGAATAGATGTTCTCGATTGTGGGCGCATATGGTTACGAAATATGAGCCTTCCTTTCCATAATCATATTGGGCCAGCCGTATCGACCGCCGATGATGTTTCCGTATATCGAACATCGTCTCATCGTAAAAGATGTGCGATTACGTCATTGCGTGATTGATCGGCGTGCCTCTCTTTTTCCTCATGCCTACGTCATCCCTTTCATTCTTCTTCCCCCTGGAACGCCTTTCCTTTTCGCGGCGGCGCCCCGATCACCACCACGAACTCTCCTTTCTGCGTGATCGATCCTGCTAGCGCGGTCAGTCCCGCGACCGTCGTCTGGATGATTTCTTCGTGCATCTTTGTGAGCTCGCGCGCCACGACGACCGGGCGGTCCGGCTGGTCTTTCAATGCTTCGGCGAGTTGGTTAAGAGTTTTCTCGATGCGGTGGACCGACTCGTAGAACACGATCGTGTCTTCCTCCGCGGCGAACGTGGCAAGTAGCGTGGCGCGGCCTTTCTTGAGTGGTAGGAATCCGAGGTAGCGGAAGCGGTTGATGGGAAGGCCGGAGGCGGAGAGCGCGGCGAGGAACGCGGAGGGGCCGGGGAGCGCGGAGATGGCGATGCCTTCCGCGCGGCAGGCCGACACGAGCGCGTAGCCCGGGTCCGAGATTCCCGGCGTGCCAGCGTCGCTTACGAGCACCAAGTGTTCGTCGCGCTTCAGGCGGTCGATGATCGTTGCGAGCGAGCGGTCGTCGCTGTAGCCGTGGAAGCTCATGAGCGGTTTCTTCTCCAGGCCGAGCAGCTTCAAGAGTTGGCCCGTCACACGCGTGTCTTCGCACACTACGCCATCGCACGTTTTGAGCGTTTCGAGGGCCCGAAGGGTGATATCTCCTAAATTGCCGATGGGTGTTGCGACGATCGATAGCATGACAAGGAAAGAAGGGTCAGCGACGTTTGATATTAAATTTCGACTGCGGGATTTCAAACTTCTCGATGACCGCGGCGTTCTCGGGCGTGCGGCGAAGCATGATAATCGTGAAATCGTCGACGAACACGGGTGCCCATTCGGGATCGAGGATGCGGCGGATCATGAACCCTTGCCCCCAGCTTGTCGCGTCATGTCGGTAGAAGAAGATGGTATTGAAACCGTACCGTCCGTCGACGGCGCGCCACACGTTCTCGTCACGCTGCATGGGCAGGAGGGTCTCGGTGAAGAATTCCCCGGGGTACGCTTCGGGGCGGTTGTCGACGAAGACTTTTTCTGCCGGGAACAGTCCGTAGGTCAGCATGCCGCCGATGTCGTAGTTGTTGAAGATCGGCCCTCGTAGGCCGTTGGTTTTGAAGAACGCGATCGAGTCCATCGTACCCTGTGTCACGCTGATGCCGGTGATTCGGTAGGCCGACCTCCAAAACCGCGGTTCATAGAGGAAGACCAGGAGGAGCACGAGGAAAGGTGCGCAGGCGCGGATAACGGTGCGCTTGTTCAGGTGCCGCGTCCACGATTCGTCGTTCCACGCGATCGGCAGGGCGGCCAGTGAGACATACGAGAGGATCGTGAGGTTGCGGATCGCTTTCCATGCGATGAACGACGCGAAGATCGAGAGGATGAGCAGCGCGACGTCGGGGGTGTTTCCGTCGCGCTTGTCGCGGTACAGGCGCCAGGCCCAGGATAGCCCTAGGATGACGATCGCGACGCGCGCGTAGAGCGCCGGCGCGTACGGTCCTTTGCCGAGCACCACCGAGATGGATTGGTTTTCGGCGACCGAGTACGCGTAGTTCGTGAAAATGAAGAGGGGATATATCGCGCCCTGCCAGCCGTTCGGGTTCAGCGGCGTGAGGAGGCACGACGCGGCGAGGACGATGCCGATCCAGAGGGCCAGTGAGAGATGTTCTTTCCTGCGTTCGGTATCGAGCCATGCCCTGGCGAGCGTGTCGAGGAAGAACGCCCCCATCCATCCGATGCCGAGGAAGAAGTAGATGTGCAGGTTGACCCACGCGAGCAGGAGCACGGGGAGCGTGATGAGGAGTTTTTTCGAGCCGCCGGCGCGCACGTGGAGGAGGATCCAGAGGAAGACGCCACTGAAGAGGTAGCTGAAGAGCTCCGGCCGGATTTCCGCGCGACCCGCGAACACGGGCAGGGCCAGCGCCGCGGCGCACATCGCCAGCCAGAAGCCGCCGAACCGCCAGGCGATGCGCAGGTAGAGGGTGACCGTCGCGAGGATGACGAGCAGGCCGAACACCGACACGCCGGCGAATCCGTACGCCCGGCGCGCGAGTTCGAAGAGGACGCCGCTTCCCCAGTGGTGGTTCAGGAAGGGGAAGTCGGGGTGCGTGTAGGAGTAGAGGTTCGTCGTCGCGATCGCGCCCTCGTCGAGGAAGATCTTTCCGTTCATGAGGTGTCGCCCCAGGTCCGATGCCGAGAGGACGATCGGTTTGGCGACCGTGATCGTGAACACGAGGGCGATGAGGACGACGAGCGTCCATTGGCCGATGATGACGAGATGTTGGCGCGAAAAGTGCATCGACGCGCAGCCTACCACACTGTGCTCGACGAAGGGGGAGAGGCACGCTACGATGGCGCGCGTTCATGGCCGACGACAAGACCCCACCAGCGGACCAGCAATCACTCTCTTCCGGCGACGGAACGGAGATGCTTTCGTCCATCGGACGCATCAAGCCGCGTCCGATCGTGGCGGAGATGGAAGAGAGCTACCTCGACTACGCGATGAGCGTCATCGTGTCGCGCGCGCTGCCCGACGCCCGCGACGGCATGAAGCCGGTGCACCGTCGCATCCTCTACGGCATGAGCGAGCTCGGCCTACGCTCGTCCGCCAAGCTCCGCAAATCCGCCCTCATCGTCGGTGACGTGATGGGTAAGTACCACCCGCACGGCGACTCCTCCATCTACGAGGCGCTCGTCCGCATGGCGCAGGATTTCTCGATGCGGTACCCGCTCGTGCACGGTCAGGGTAACTTCGGCTCGATCGACGGCGACGGCGCCGCTGCCATGCGTTATACGGAGTCGAAAATGGCGAAGATCACCGACGAAATGCTCCAGGACATCGACAAGAACACGGTCGATTTCCGCCCGAACTACGACGCCAGCCGCAAGGAACCGTCCGTCCTCCCGTCCAAGATTCCGAACCTGCTGCTCAACGGCACGGTCGGTATCGCGGTCGGTATGGCCACCAATATCCCGCCGCACAACCTCAACGAAGTCGTTTCGGCCACGCTCCACCTGCTCGATGAGCCGGAAGCCACGGTCGAAGACCTCCTGAAGTTCGTCCAGGGTCCTGACTTTCCGACGGGTGGCATCGTGTACGACAAGGAGATCATCAAGCAGGCGTACCTCACGGGCCGTGGCTCGCTGATGATGCGCGGCAAAGCGGAGATCGAGGAAATGGGTTCGACGGGCCGCTACCACATTCGCATTTCCGAGATCCCGTACCAGGTGAACAAGTCCACGCTCATCGAGAAGATGGCGGACCTCGTGAACGAGAAGATCATCGTTGGCATCTCCGACATCCGCGACGAATCGGACCGCGAAGGCATCCGCATCATCGTGGAACTTAAAAAAGATTCGTACCCGCAGAAGATCCTCAACCAGCTCTACAAGCACACCGAGTTGCAGTCGAGCTTCGGCTACAACATGATCGCGCTCGCAGACGGCATCCAGCCGCGCCTCATGAACCTGCAGGAACTCTTGCAGGTGTTCATCGATCACCGACGTATTGTCGTCACGCGCCGCACGATTTACGACCGCGATCTCGCCAAGGCGCGCGCACACATCCTCGAGGGGCTCTCGATCGCGCTCGATAACATCGACGCCGTCATCAAGACCATTCGTGCGAGCGAGACGAAAGAAGAGGCCAAAGAAAGCCTCATCAAGAAGTTCAAGCTCTCAGAACTCCAGGCCCAAGCCATCCTCGACATGCGTCTTCAGACGCTCGCCGGCCTCGAACGCAAGAAGATCGAAGATGAATTGAAGGATAAGAAGAAGTTCATCGCCGAGTGCGAAGCGATCCTAAAAGACAAGAAGAAGGTCGACGGTATCATCAAGGACGAACTCACGGCGGTGAAGGCACAGCACGGCAACGAACGTCGCACCGCGATCGTCGCGACGGCCGCCGGCGAATTCAGTGCAAAGGACACGATCCCGAACGCGCCGATGATGGTGACGCTCACGCGCAGCGGCTACGTGAAGCGCCTGAGCCCGATGCAGTTCCGCGCCCAGAACCGCGGCGGCAAGGGCATCAAGGGCGCCGACGTGAAGGATGACGACGAAGTGTTGTCGCTCTTGCACGTCATGAACCATGACGACCTGCTGTTCTTCACGAACACGGGTCGCGTCTTCCAGATGCCGGCGTACGAATTGCCGCAAACGAGCCGCGTGGCGCGCGGTCAGGCGATTGTGAACCTGCTGCAGCTCAAGCCCGAAGAGCGCATCACGGCGATCCTGAAGGCCGACCTCTCGCAGCTCTCGTTCCTCATGATGATCACGGACCAGGGCACGGTGAAGCGTACGGAGGTGGCCGAATTCGATAACATCCGCCGCAGTGGTCTTATCGCGCAGAAGCTCCCGCCGGGCGAAGAGCTCAAGTGGGTCCTCGGCACGACGGGCAAGAACGAAATCCTCATCGTGAGCAAGAAGGGCAAAGCGATCCGCTTCCCGGAAGGCGACGTGCGCTCGATGGGCCGCGCCGCCGCCGGCGTGATCGGCATCCGCCTCGAAGAGAACGATCGCGTGGTCGAAGCCGGTTGCATCAAGGACGCGTCGAAGAGCAGCTTGATGGTCGTCATGGAAAACGGCCTCGGCAAAATGAGCCCGGTCACGGAATACCGCTTCCAGGGACGCGGCGGCTCCGGCGTGAAGGCCGCGCAGCTCACTGCCAAGACGGGCGACATCATCGGTGCGGTGGTGCTCGAAGAAGGCGCGCAGGGAGACCTGCTTTGCATCTCGAAGGAAGGCCAGATGATTCGCATGGGCTTGTCGGACATCCCGTCGCGCGGACGCGCAACGCAGGGCGTGATCGTCATGCGCCTCGACCCGCCGGATAAGGTTGCCACGATGAGCGTGGTGATGATCGACCCCGAAGCCGAGAAGGCGATCGCGGAAGCCGCGGCCTCCCAGCGCGAAGGGGAGGTGGAGGAACTCTTCGAAGTAGCCGAACAGGTCGAAAAGGCGGCGAAGAAGTCGAAGAGGAAAGCCGCGAAGGCGTAACCATGCCTATGCTCGAAGCATTTCAATACATCGCCCTTGGGATATTTGGCATGGTCGCCTCCACGATCACATGGGGGTCCTTCCAGCACACTGCGGTGGGATTGATGGGCCGTAGGGGTGCTCGTGTTATCTACTTCCTCCTAGGACTCGTTGTTTTTGGCGTTGGCATCGGCATGCTGACGGGTTGGATTCCGGAGCAGATTTGATCCAAACGCCCGTATCCGTGCCAAAAGGTGACAATCAGACCTTGCATACCCCCTATTTTTCCGTAGAATCCCCAGGCTTATGAAGACCGGAATCCACCCCACCATGCACGCCGACGCGAAAACGAACTGCACCAACTGCAGTGCCGTTTATGAGATTCCGAGCACGGTACAGACGCAAACGGTGGAAACTTGCCGCGCCTGCCACCCCGCCTACACGGGCAAGAAGCAGACGACGCGCACGGGCGGTCGTATCGATCGCTTCAAGGCTCGCTTGGACAAGAAGGGGGCGTAAGGCCGAGTTGACTTCGAAACGAAGCGTAGTAGGTTTTTGGTGTCCCATGTGTCTTTTTGGTAGTTTTAGGGTATATTGACATAATAATACTTTATTGTATAATTACTTTACCTATGAACACCCTTGAAAACTACACGTACGACGCGGATCGCGCGAAAGAAGCGATTGCGGCATTGAATGCGCTGAATGACGCAGAGCGCACGAAGGGCATCTATCTCGAGTGCGTAGAAAACGTCGCTGCTCGTTATGCTGACTTTCAGCTCAATACGCTGGCAGAACGCAAAAGCCCGGCCGTTGTCATGAATCACGAGGCGGATTTGACGTTTCTCGGCGTACAAAAGAGGGATATGGATACGGTGCTGAAATCCGTTATTACGCTGCTGTTCAATCGCATTCTCATGGGCGGCAGCGAAGAAACGCTGGAGCTTGAACGCGGGAAGACGTCCGGACAAGTAGGCTCTATCCTTCCTCGCGCTTAAGGCGTTGCTTCTGTCACTCTAGCCAAAAGAGTGCTATACTAAGACTCGTGAATACTCGCCAGGCGAAGCTTCTCTCGGCCATTATCGACCAGTTCATCCAGACGGCGGAACCGGTCGGCTCACTCAATTTGCTCGCCGGGTCGTCGTTCCAGGTCTCTGGCGCCACGCTCCGCAACGAAATGCGCCTCCTCTGCCAGGAGGGCTTTTTGGAACAGCCGCACGTTTCGGCCGGGCGCATTCCGACGGCGAAGGGCTACCAGGTGTACGTGCAGGAGTTCATCGAGCCAACCAAAGAAATGCAGAACGTCCGCAAGACGTTTGACCGTTTGAAAGACGCCTATGTTCGCCGCAAGGACCAGGAAAAAATTTATGAAGCGGTGACATTGCTCTCGCACATGATCCCGAACGTCGCGTTCGCCACGGTGCCGCACAAAGACATGGTCTATTACCTAGGCCTCTCTAACGCGCTCAAGCAGCCCGAGTTCCAGCAGAGCCCGGGCATGGCATCCGGCGTCGTCGAAGTGCTCGAATCGGGCCTGTCGGACTTGCTCGAAGGCGCGGAGCTCGATGACACCGTGAAGGCGTACATCGGCGAAGGAAACCTCCTCCCGCAGATCCAGAGCTGCAGCATGCTCGTGACACGGTACGACGTGCGCGGTATGCACGGCGCCATCGGCATCCTCGGCCCCATGCGCATGGACTACGCCTACAACACTGCCGCGCTCGACCTCATCCGCGATTTCCTGAAAACCACGTGACCCACCTGCCGCTCTCCAAACAGAACGTCCTCCTGCGCGTGCGCCCCACGCTGCCGGTGCAAGAAGATGTGTCCGCCAATCGCGGTCCCTTGATGTTCGAGACGGCACTTTCCGCGCTCCACTCATTGAAGCCGAACGATAGCGTCGTGAGCTTCGACATGGGTCTGGCCGAAGGAAAAATCGGCCTCTTCGTCCGTGGTACGCGGGCGGCCTGTGCCCTCGCCGAGAGCCAGCTCTACGGCCAATTCCCCGACGCCGAGATCGACCCCGCGCGCGAGGAGCTCTTCGCGCCCAAGGCGGGGGAGATCATCGTGACGGGCGATCTCGCTCTTACCGACCCTGAACTCTTCCCGATCCGCCGTTACCCGCAGTTCGCGGACGCTTCCACGCGCCAGAACATCGACACGATCGCCGGCATTACGTCGGCTCTCGTGCGGTACCCCATGCCGGGCATGCGCGGTCTCGTACAGCTCGTCGTGGCGCCCGCATCGTCGAAGACCCGTAAACGCGCTTTGAAGCTCTTGCCGTATCTCGGCAAGGGTATGGCGAAGCGTTGGGGCGCCTACGCAATGCTCTGGACCAGGGTCCACCTGGCGCGCGGCCGGAGCCGTCTTTTCCTGTGGCCGCTGGACATTCTCCTCGGTGGTTGGAGGATGTGGTTTTCGTCGTTCAAAACATCGTCGAAAATCTCCGCGCTCTCGGGCGAGGAAGTCGCCGTGGCCACGACCGACGAAGCAGCGCAGACGACGTCCCGCACCCACGAACGCGAGGACCCCGTTGCCGGCGCGGCTGATAAATTGAACCGCCTGCTCTTCCACTGCAACCTGCGCGTGACGATCATCTGCCCCGCGGCGCTCGAAGCCGAAGCCCGCGCGAAAATCGAAGAGATCGCCAGCAGCTACCGTCCGTTCTCCGTGCCCGGCAGCAACGGCATCGAGGTGAAAAGCATCTCGAAGCGCGAGACGCTGCCGCTCGGTTTTACCAGCCAGCAGTTCCTCCTCTCGGCCGAAGAAGTCGCGACGCTCTGGCACGTGCCGAACATCCTCGTGAAGACCCCGAACATGGACTGGGTGATTTCCAAAAAACTCGAACCGCCGGTGAACTTGCCGGTCGAAGGCGTGACCGACGCCCCCGAAAACCTCACGGTTCTCGGCGAATCGGTGTTCCAGGGCCAGAGGCTGCGCTTCGGTATCCGCCCCGACGACCGTCGTCGCCACATCTACGTGATCGGCAAAACGGGCATGGGTAAATCCACGATTTTGGAGAACATGATCGAGAGCGATGTGCGCGGCGGTAAGGGCGTGGCCGTCATCGACCCGCACGGCGACCTCATCGACGCGTGTTTGAAGTTCATCCCGAAAGACCGTACGAACGACGTCGTCTTGTTCGAACCGTCGGACAAGGACTACGCCGTGTCGTTCAACATGTTCGAAGTACAGAACCAAGAACAGAAGCCTCTCATCGCCTCGGGCATGATGAGCATCTTCACGAAGATGTGGCCGGAAGCGTTCTCCGGACGCATGGAGTACATCCTGCGCAACACGCTCATCGCGCTCCTCGATAACGAAGGCACGACGATGCTCGGAATCCTCCGCATGTTCGCCGACGACGCGTTCCGGAAGAAGATCGTGAGCAACTGCACCGAGCCGGTCGTGAAGACGTTCTGGGAGGTCGAATACCCCAGCTGGAGCGACAAATACCGCACCGAGGCCGTTGCCGCGATCCAGAACAAGATCGGCCAGCTCCTCACGACGCCGGTCATCCGCAACATCGTGGGCCAGGTGAAGTCGACGCTCGATATCCGCCATGCGATGGATACCGGCAAGATCGTCCTCGTGAACCTGTCGAAGGGAAAGATCGGCGAAGACACATCTGCGTTCCTTGGTTCGATGCTCGTCACCAAGTTCCAGATCGACGCCATGAGCCGTGCGGACGTCGCGGAGAAAGATCGCCGCGACTTCTACCTGTACGTCGACGAGTTCCAGAACTTCGCCACGAAGTCGTTCGCGACGATCCTCTCCGAAGCCCGCAAATACCGCTTGGCGCTCACGATCGCGCACCAGTACGTCGGGCAGCTCACGCTGCAGGGAGGGGATACGGCGCTGCGCGACGCCGTGTTCGGCAACGTCGGTTCCATGATCAGCTTCCAGGTCGGTTCCGACGACGCTGAGGACCTGAGCCAGCAGTTCGAGGAGATGGTCTCGGTAAAAGACATCCTCAGCCTCCCGAAGTACCACGCGTACGTCCGCCTCATGATCGACGGTATCCC